>DATANP010000548.1:0-2852 GCA_036266195.1 Thermoanaerobaculia bacterium
ACTGCAAGAGCCGGCTGGAAGCCGGCGGTCCCAGCCCGTTGATCCACCGAAATCGCGGGTCTTCTCGTCCTGAATGCTGAGACCGTTCATTTTAGAGGACGGAAAGTGTGTTAAACACACTTTTTGGTTGAAGATTGGGTCTTGACAGGCATTCAAAGCTGCCTCATGATCTCCTCGCTGTCGGGATGACAGCTATTTATGCGGGATGCATGGTGCCATTCCGGCATCATGCGCACAGAAAGGAAGAAAGGAGAAGATCATGCCCAAGCTCACGAAGTATTCGGATCACCTGGAGGACTGGTCGTCGCTGCTGGCGGCGATCCTCGAAATCGAAGGGACGCTGGCACACCTGACGATCCCCCGGGATCAGCTCCAGGCGTTGCTGGACGAGGCTCGCGGCCTCACGGTTTCGCAGGCGGCCCAGGCGGCGGCCAAGCAGCAGACCAGCCGCCGGATCCAGGATGTGGTGGACCTCGGCAGCAAGATGGCCACCTCGCTGCGCGTGGCGATCAAGGTGCACTACGGCAAGCGGAGCGAGAAGCTGACCGAGTTCCACATTCAGCCGTTCCGTGGCCTGACCCGCACGGAGGCGACGCCTCCCGGTCCGGAAGCTCCGGCTCCCGAAACGTCCACTCTGTAGGCTGAAGATGCATCCGAAGGGGCGCGCCACGGCGCGCCCCTTCCATTCTTTGAAATCTGAATGAGGAACCCGCTGCTGCAAGGTCGGCCGCGGAAGGCCAACGGGGGGTCTGCCGATGGGAGGGCAGGCCCTCGCGTCGGCCGCTTTATGTCAGCTCGGCGAAGGAACGGTATGCCGGATGGCTTCCCGGGTCCGCGGGTTTGTTGCCGGGGCGTAGGAAAAGACCGGTCTGCATGCCGGCTTCGCGGGCGGCGTTCAGCTCTTCGACGACGTCGCTGAGGAAGAGGATCTCCCCGGGGGGCAGGCCGAAGGCTTCGGCGATGGCGGTGTAGGCTCCCGCTTCCCGCTTCGGGCCGGTGGTGGTGTCGTGGTAGCCCTCGAAGTACGAGAGGAGGTCGCCGTAGTCGGTATGTCCGAAGAGGAGCTTCTGGGCCAGGATGCTGCCGGAGGAAAAGATGCGGACCCGGATGCCTTTCTCCTTCCAGGACTTCAGGGCCTCGGGCACGTCCGGGTAGACGTCGCCTTTCAGCTCGCCGGTGCGGTAGCCATCTTCCCAGATGAGGCCCTGCAAGGCCTTGAGGCCGGTGGACTTGCGGTCCAGCTCCATCAGGTGGCGAGCGTAGGGCGCGCCGGTTCCGAAGTCCGGGATGGCGACCCCACTCCCCCGCTCCGCTTCGTGCTCCTGCCGGAGCTGGCGGACGGCTTCCACGAAGCGGGGGTCTTCAGACAGGCAGGCGTCCTCCAACCGTTCCTTGGCGAACGGAAAGAGGACGTCGGCGACGAAGGTGAGGGGCGTGGTCGTCCCTTCGATGTCGGTCAGGACGGCGCGCACGCCTTCAGGCAGGGGCACGGATGCTTACATTCCCGCGGACGGGATGTAGAACGGGCCGAAGCAGAGCGGCTGGTAGCCCTTGTCCACGCCGGTTTCGGTGTAGTGCGGCGTCCAGCCCGACATGTCCTGGAACAGGCGCACGGCGCGGATCGTCTTGTCGTTGCAGAGGTCGAACCAGTGGTGCGTCCCCTTCGGCACGCGGATCATGTCGCCCTTGGTGACTTCGATGCCGAACACCGGGCCGCCGGGCGGATGGATGTGGAACAGGCCGTTGCCGTGGACGATGAAACGGACCTCGTCCTCGTCGTGCCAATGCTCCCGGTTGAACTTGTCCAGCATGACCTGGAGGTTCGGGGTTTCCGGCTTGACGTTGATGACGTCGGCCGTGACGTAGCCGCCCTCTTCCTTGAGGATCTCGATGGGCTCCTTGTAGGCCGCGAGGATCTCCTCGTCGGTCGGGTTCTCGCCCAGGGCGTCGGTGCCTTCGAAACGGCGGTACCAGATCCCGAACGGCGCCAGGAAGGCCGAGATCTCCGCCGGGTCGGTCATCGTCCGGTTCTCGTCTCGCAAGGTGACACTGGCCATTTGCTTTCCTCCTATCCCGTCTTACCCCTCGAAGGGTCGAAATTGTGTTCGTCTCGCGGCGCACTCGAAGAGGAACTCGTAGATCTCCACGTGCCGGTGCGCCTGGGCGAGGGAGTCCCCCCAGGTGTACAACCCGTGACCGGCCAGAAGAAATCCATGCAGCCCCGGACGCTCCGCCAGGATGTGCCCGATCTCTTCGGAGAGGGGCGCCATGTCCTGGCGGTTGCGCAGCACCGGCACGAAGACTTCGGCCTCGTGCGTGGTGATCCCCTCCAGGCCCTTGAGCATTTCGTAGCCGCGCAGGGTGAAGCCGCCGCGGTCCGCGAAGTGCTCGCCCAGGAGGGTGTTGGAGAGGGAGTGAACGTGGAGGACGGATGCCGCGCCGGTCAGGGAGACGATCCGCGTGTGCAGCTCGGCCTCGGCCGAGGGCTTGCGGGTCTCCCCTTCCACCGGCTTGCCGCCCGGGCCCACGACCATGAGGTCGTCGGCCACCAGGTGGCGCTTGTCGGCTCCGGAGCGGGTGATGAGCAGGCGCTGCGGGTCGTGGCTCAGCGTGACGCTGAAGTTGCCGCCCGTGCCCTGGCACCACCCCTGGGCGCCCAGCTCCTGCACGACCCGGCAGAGGCTCTGCCGGGCGAACAGCGCCGCATCTCGCTCCAGGGTCATCGGTTTCGACATTCGCTCTCCATTCTCTCAGTCCGGGGAGTATAGAGACCGTGCAGGTCTCTTTCCAAGAAGAGTGTCTGGAACGGCCCGAGGCGAGCCCTTCCTGGGACCGCCGGCGCCTCGCCGGCG
>DATANP010000549.1:0-1932 GCA_036266195.1 Thermoanaerobaculia bacterium
GTCCGGCAGGGGAGCCGGCGGCTCGGCGGGACGGATGAAGCCGCCGTGCTCCTCCTGCACGCGGAAGTCCTGATCCTTCGGAGACTTGAGGATGGTGTGGCTCAGCTCTCCGGCGAAGTAGAAGAGCGAGTATTCCCCCTCGTCCACGATGCTCGCGAGGAACGGCTGGGCCATGACCTCGCGGCCGGCGAACAGCGCGGCCAGCCCGGAGAGGTCGGCGCTGCGGCGGAGACGGAACGTGTCGTAGGCGCTGGCGCTCACCACCGGCTTGAGAACGATCTCGTCGGCGCCGAGCTCGTCGAAGAGGGTGCGGATGCCCTCCTCGTCCGGACCGGTCCTCCACAAGGTGGGGACGACGGGCAGGCCCCGTTCTTCGAGGTCGCGCAGGTAGGTCTTGCGGACGTTCCAGCGCACGGTCTCCAGGGGATTGGCGAGGCGGGCGCCGGAGCGGTCGATCGCCTCCAGGGTCGCGAGGAACTCGTCGAGACGCTTGTGGTAGTCCCAGGTGGAGCGGATGACGACGGCCTCGAAGCGGCTCCAGTCCACGCCGGGGCGGTTCCAGGGCAGGGTGGTCACCTCCCAGCCGAGCGCGGCGAGCGGCTCGTGCGCGAGGTCGTCGTCGGTGACCCACCCTTCGGGGGCGTCCAGGGTCAGAAAGGCACAGTGGCGCATCGGGGCGGGAGACTATCGCATGGGATAGAATCCCGCCATGAGTATCCATGTCGTGCGACTCGGAGATCCCCGTTCCGCCGGGGAGGGACTTCGCTTGGGCACCGTGCGGCGACCGCCGCGCGGAGTGAAGAAGGAGGACTACGCCCGGCTCAACTACTACGACCTCTGGCTGCCGGACCTCGCCCCGAGCGCCGAGCTGCTGAGCTTCGCCATGGCCGAGCCGTTCACGGACGCGCGCTGGACGAAGTTCGTGCGCGACTACCGGCGCGAGATGAAGGAGCCGGAGAAGGAGCGCCTCCTCCAGCTCCTGGCCGCCCTGTCGCACCAGACCGACTTCGCCGTCGGGTGCTACTGCGAGAACGAGGAGCGGTGCCACCGCTCGGTCCTGCGCGAGCTGCTCGCCGAGCGCGGCGCCAGCCTCACTGGTACGTGAAGCCGGCCACGAGCGAGCCCTTCTTGCCGTCCGGATTGGTCACCTCGACCGCCACCGGGCCGCTGGCGGCCGCGGCCGGGGTCGTGGCCGTCAGGGAGGTCCCATCCGCGGCCACGGAGACGCCGGTCCCCGGTTGACCTCCGAAGGTCACGGCCGCCTCCTGATTGAAGCCCTTGCCCTGGACGGTGACCAGGGTGCCGCCCGCCACCGGACCCTGGGCCGGCACGACCGCGCTCACCGTGAGCGCCCCGGCTTCCTCTCCCGCCTGGTCCGTGCCTTTCGGAGCCTGCGAGAGAAAGGTCTCCAGGATTTCCTTGAGCTTCATGGCGGCCTGCTCCGTGAACATGCCGATGAGCACCGCCATGGCCGCGAAGCCGAACGGGCTGGTGTCGGAGATCGTGGACTGCGGGGAGAAGAAGCCGCCGCGCACCACCAGGTAGAAGATGGTCGCCATGGACGCGCCCAGAACCGGCAGGGTGATGTAGAAGCCGGCCCAGCTCAGCACGAGCTTGCGGCAGCCGGCGTACCAGTAGAACGAGCGCACCGCGTGCACGAGCCCGCCCAGGGCGCCGGCGAACATGACGATCAGGAACAGCCGCTCCTCGTCGGACAGGCAGAGGTCCATCCAGAACAGCTTCGTCGGGAGCTGGTGGCCGGGGCCGCACTCCTGCCAGGCGAGGGCGTCGCTCTCCTCGTCGTCGTTCTCCTCGCCGCTGGTCATGTCGGTGCCCAGCGGTTCGGCGGGAGTCAGATCGCTGCCGGCGAGATCGGAGGTCAGGTCGCTCGTGAGGCCGGTGTCGAGCGGGGTCGGGGAGGGCGTGGGGGTG
>DATANP010000550.1:0-10282 GCA_036266195.1 Thermoanaerobaculia bacterium
GAACCGGACCCGCAGGCTCCTGAACGCAGCGGCGTGATTCCTGAGCGGACAGGCGCACGATCTGAAGAAATCCGGGCGGCTCCTGATCGAGGCCGCGCGGCTCCTGATCTTTCAGGAAACGGCAGGGGCGTGCTCTCGAACACCCCTGCACGGACTTGCCCGCGCCGCGGAATCCCTGTGCTGTCCGCCTGATCTAGAATGCGCATCCATGCCGAAGCGCACCGCCTGGCTCCTGGGAATGGCCTTCCTCGGGGTGTATCTCTACCGGAACGGGGTGGTGGTCTGGCCGTTCCTCTTCCGCTCGGCCGGAGACTTCGGGAACCACCACGAGGCAGGGCAGGCGCTTCTGCGAGGGGAATCCCCCTTTGCCCATTGGATGAACTACCCGCCTTTGCACCCGTTCCTGATGGCGCCGCTCGCGCTGCTCGACTACACGACGGCGAGGGTCGTCTGGTTCCTGTTCGGACACGCCTGCCTTCTGGGGGCGGCGCTGCTGCTCTGGCGTCCGCTCGGAGGCGACTACGCGGCGTTCGTGGCGATCGGGGTGGTCTGGGCGTTCGCCGGTGCGGCCCAGGAGTCGCTCGGGCTGGGACAGGTGACGCCTATCCTCCTGCTGCTGGTCGTCTGGGCGATACGCTCGAGCCCGGCGGGATCGGGCACGGCTCTCGGGCTCGCGACGGCGGTCAAGCTCTGGCCGGGGGTCCTGCTGGCGGGCGAGCTGCTGGCCCGGCGATGGCGGGCACTGTGGATGGGGATCGTCGTCGCCATCCTGGGCGTCGCCGTTCCGCAGCTCCTTCTGATGGCCCTGACCCCGCCTCCCTGGGGGCCTCTGAACTCCAAGTATTGGATGGGCACCCCGGCTCCCTTGAATGTGTCGATTCCGGCCACGGCGATACGGCTTACATATGACCGCTCGGACGGCCAGGTCCCAAGGGATTGGGAGGTGGGCAACCACACGGCACTACGGCTGCCCGACTGGAGGTGGGCGGTGTCGGCGACCACGGCGGGCGTGGTGCTCGTGGCCGGGCTGCTCCTCGTGGCCCGGTATGCCGATCCCAGGAATCGCACCCCTCTCCTGGCCTCGCTGGTCGCACTGGCCCTGCTGGCCTCGCCCATCGCCTGGTATCACTATCAGATGATGCAGTTTCCCGGCCTGGCTTGGCTGACCGCCGATGCCTTCCGCCGCCGCGCCTGGCCCCGGCTCGCCGGGGTGACGGCCCTGGAGATCGCGCTCACCCGGTCCGAGATCCGGGACCTGCTCGTCGGAAATCCGATGCTGCCGGGGATCGTCCTGGCCCTGCTGGGGACGGTCCTCTTCGGACTGCTGCTGGCGGAGATCCGCCGGACTACTGAACCTGTTCCTTCGTCTTGAGGAACCGGATCTGCGGCCAGTCCTCTCCGGTGCTCTTGAGGTGCCAGGCGTTGCGGGCCATGAAGACCGGGGCTCCGTTGTGGTCCTCGGCCATGGTCGCGTGGTTCGCCTGCAGGAACTTCTTGAGCTGGAGCGGATCGTCCGCCTCCACCCAGCGGGCGGTGAAGAGGCTCGTGCCCTCCAGGTTGGCGTCGAGGTTGTACTCCGTGCGGAGACGGTCGGCGAGAACCTCGAACTGGAGGGCTCCGGCCACGCCCACGATCCAGTCCGTGCCCAGGTTCGGCTTGAAGACCTGGCCGGCTCCCTCCTCGGCGAGCTGGAGGAGGGCGCGGCCGAGGTGCTTGGCCCGCATGGGATCCGCCGGCCTCACCTTCTTGAGCAGCTCCGGCGCGAAGCTCGGGATGCCCGTGAAGCGCAGCTCCTCGCCCTCGGTCAGGGCGTCGCCGATGCGCAGCGTGCCGTGGTTCGGGATGCCGATGATGTCGCCTGCCCAGGCCTCCTCGGCCAGCTCGCGGTCGCGGGCCATGAAGAGCACCGGGTTGTGGACGGCCATGGTCTTGCCGGTCCGGATGTGGAACACCTTCATGCCGCGCTCGAAGCGGCCCGAGCACAGGCGCACGAAGGCCACCCGGTCGCGGTGCTTGGGGTCCATGTTCGCCTGGATCTTGAACACGAAGCCGCTCACCTTGTCCTCGGACGGATCGACCGTGCGCGTGGCCGCCGGCTGCGGCCGCGGCGGCGGCGCCACCTCGACCAGACCGTCGAGCAGGTCCTTCACGCCGAAGTTGTTGAGCGCGCTGCCGAAATAGATCGGCGTCAGGTGTCCCTCCCGGTAGGACTCCAGGTCGAACGGCGGGCAGAGGGCCTTGGCCATTTCCACCTCTTCGCGCAGGCGGGCGACGGCGTCGGCCGGCAGGAGGCGGTCGAGCTTGGGATCGTCGAGCCCGTGGCAGACCTCGCCCTCGCTGGCGACGTTGTTGCGCCCGCGCTCGAGGAGGAGGAGCCGGTCGCGGAACAGGTCGTAGCAGCCGAGGAAGCTCTGGCCCATGCCGATCGGCCAGGAGGCCGGGGTGACGTGGAGCTGGAGCGACTGCTCGATCTCGGACAGCAGCTCGAACGGGTCGCGGCCCTCGCGGTCGAGCTTGTTGATGAAGGTGATGATCGGCACGTCGCGCAGGCGGCAGACCTCGAACAGCTTGCGCGTCTGGGCCTCGATGCCCTTGGCCGCGTCGATGACCATGACGGCCGAATCGACCGCGGTCAGGGTGCGGTAGGTGTCCTCGCTGAAGTCCTCGTGGCCCGGGGTGTCCAGGAGGTTGAAGGTGCAGCCGTCGTACTCGAAGGTCATCACCGAGGCGGTGACCGAGATGCCGCGCTCGCGCTCGACGTTCATCCAGTCCGAGCGCGCGCGCCGGGCGTCGCCGCGGGCCTTGACGGCTCCGGCGAGCTGGATGGCGCCGCCGAAGAGGAGGAGCTTTTCGGTGAGCGTCGTCTTCCCCGCGTCGGGGTGCGAGATGATGGCGAAGGTCCGCCGGCTGGCGACCGGATCGTTCGGTTTGTGCATGGCCTTGAGTGGAAACGCCCCGGGTGGGGACTTTTGTTCCGGGCCGGGGAGGATAGCACAGGCTACAGAGTCAGCCCGGACCGCCGCACCAGCGCCGCCAGGTGGCGGTCGGACTGGCGGAGGACCTCCTCCAGGTCGAGATGGACGAGGCGGCCGTCCTCGACCAGCGGCCGGCCGGCCACCAGCACGTGGCGGACCGCGGCGCGCGAGGCGTTGAAGGCCACGAGGTCGTGAGGATCGACCTGGGGCGCGGCCCACATCTCCGGCCGCGCCAGCGATAGAACGAGAAGGTCGGCGGCCTTGCCCTCCTCGACCGTGCCGATCTCGTCCTGAAGACCGAGGGCCCGGGCCCCCTCGCTGGTGGCAAGGCGCAGGGCGTCGAGGCCGGAGAAGGCGTCCGGGCCGTGCTTGACCTTCTGGAGGAGGGCGGCAAGGCGGACCTCTTCCAGTTGGTCGAGCTGGTTGCTGCACGCAGCCCCGTCGCAGCCCAGCCCGACCGGCACGCCGGCCCGGCGGATGGCGAGCAGGTCGGCCAGCCCCGAGCCGAGCTTGAGGTTGGAGCTGGGGCAGTGGACCACGCTCCAGCGCGCGGGCCGCATGCGGGCGAGGTCGGCCGAGGTGAGCCAGACGCCGTGGGCGAGCCGCAGCTCGGTGGCGAGCAGGCCCTGGTCCGCGAAGTACTCGACCTCGTCGCGCCCGCCCTTGAGCTGGCGCACGATCTCGGTCTCGTCCTCCTGCTCCAGCGCGTGGGTGTGGACGGGCCAGCCGTGCCGGAGGGCGAGGTCGCGGATCCCTTCCCAGAGCGGGTCGGAGCAGGAGAGGATGAAGCGCGGGTTCAAGGCGAAGCGGAGGAGACCGCTCCCGAAAGCGGAGCCGAGGGCTTCGGCATCGGCCAGGGCGCGGTCGGTCTCCTGGCGCAGGCCGTCGGGGAGCGCCTCGCCGCTGTCCATGAGGCAGGTGCCGGCGAAGGCGCGCAGGCCGGATTCGGCCAGGGCCCGGAGGAGGCCGTGGATGCCGGGGCCGATGCCGATGTCCTGGACGGTGGTGGTGCCGCCGAGCAGGCATTCGGCCGCGCCGAGGAGCGAGCACCAGTAGGCGCTCTCGTCGTCGTGGGCGGCTTCGAGCGGCCAGATGCGCTCGCGCAGCCAGGCGAGCAGGCGGCGGCCCTCGGCGAGCCCGCGGAAGAAGGTCTGCCCCAGATGGATATGCCCTTGTATGAGGCCGGGGAGGACGAGGCCGCCGGACACGTCGAGTACCCGGGCACCCGGAGGGGGAGAGACGGAGCCGACGCCGCGGATGCGTCCTCCTTCGACGAGCACGTCCGCACCGGGGAGCACGGTGGCCTGGGGATCGAGGGTCAGGACCGTGCCGCCCCGCAGCAGGAGCGGGGGAGCGGGGCTCAGCTCTCCCATGACACGGGATCCCCCACGCGGACCTCGCCGCCGTCGAGGATCATGGCGCAGGCGCCGGCGCGCCAGTGGGGGCGGAGCGCCTTCCGGAGACCGGGATGGGCCTCGTCCATGCGCTCGCAGGGCGCACACTCGGTCCAGATCTGGAGCCGGCAGCTCCCGACCTTCAGGACCCGGCCGCGGGTCCCTTCGAAGTCGATCCCGGAGACCAGCAGGTTGCCGCGCCGCGCGGAGGGATCGACGTGGGCGCCGAGCTCGGCCAGCGCGTCGGCCCATCCCTCCGCGGGCACCAGCACCACCTGCCGCCGCCCGCCCTGGTTGGCGTTGCCCGCGAGCCCCTTGCCGGCCACGAGCGTGGCGGTCTCCTTCGGGTCCATGGGACCGCGCTTGGAGCGCTTGAGCCAGATGGTGCGAAGGCTGCCGGTCATGGCGCCGATCCTAATACAGCCCGGGCTCGTATATCCTTCCCCCGCCATGGATGGAAAGCTTCTCTACGCCGCCCACGTCCCCAAGGGAGACGGTCCCTTTCCCACGGTCCTCCTGCTGCACGGCTGGGGCGCCAACGCCCACGACCTGCTCGGCATCGCGCCGCACCTGCACGGCGGCAACGCCCTCGTCCTCTGTCCGCAGGGGCCGGTCGAGATCCCGATCGGTTACGGCATGCGGGGCTACGGCTGGTTTCCGCTGATCCCCGGCCAGGAGCCGGACCGGGAGGCCTTCCAGAGAGGGGCCGACGCCCTGCGCGCCTTCCGCGATCTGGCCCTGGAGCGCTATCCGATCGACCGGGACCGACTGGTCATCATGGGCTTCAGCCAGGGCGGCACCATGGCCTACGACCTGGCCCTGCGGGACCCCGGGCACTTCTCGGCCCTGGCGGCGCTGGCCTCCTGGTTCCCGGAGCCGCTGGTGGAGACCCTCCCGAAGCTCCCGGAGCACGAGGGCTTCCCGGTCCTGGTGATCCACGGCACCCAGGACAACCGCCTGCCGGTCGAGCGCGCCCGCGAGTCGCGGGAGGCCCTGCGGTCGTACGGCGTCGCGATGACCTACCGCGAGATCGAAGGCATGGGCCACGAGATCCGCGAGGACGCGCTGCGGATCCTCCTCAAGTGGTTGGACGAGAAGGCGTTCGGGGGGAGATAGGAGGAAGAGGACCTCACCCCCTGTCCCCCTCTCCCATCTCCCACCCACGCCCCCGCCGGGAGAGGGGGGACGTTTCTGGGGCGATCTTGCTGAGCTTCGGCAACACCGCTGGCATGCGTTCCCCTCTCCCGGGGCATGGGCGGGCGGGAGATGGGAGAGGGGGACAGGGGGTGAGGTTTTTCAGGCCGTGACCGCCACAGCCCCGGCCGGCGCTTCCTTGAACACCTCCTGGCGGAGGCGGTCGAAGAAGGCGATCCAGAGGCGCCACATCTCCTCGGCGCTGGCGACGATGCAGTCGAAGTCGGCGGCGGAGAAGCCGACCTCCAGGGCCTCGTTGGCCTGCTCGACATGGCCCGGCTCCTGCTGGACGTGGATGTCCACCCAGGGCAGGTCCTTGAGGCCGGAGACCCGGCGCACGGCGTTGCCGATGCCGGCCACCATGGCGAGGTCCGCCACCTCGGTGCCGTAGACGAAGCCGAGGGCGCTCAGGCGCTCGGCCGAGGCTTCCTGGTAGCGCTGGACGAGCTTCCGGGTCTCCTCGAACGGCGCCGCCTCGGCCACGGTGGCGCGGTCGAAGCCGGCCTCCTCCATGGTCGTGACGTAGACCCGCTCGTGCGCCATGGCCGGGTTCCCCTCGCCCAGCTCCTCGTTGAGGATCTTGCAGATCGCGGTCTTCATCTCCAGGGCGGGGACCTGGTCGATGGTCCGCGAGAGGAAGTTCGGGAAGTAGTGCAGCGGGTGCCACCACTGGCCCAGGAAGACGCCGACCTGCTCGCGGGTCAGCGGGAGGTTCTTGACCTCCTTGAAGAAGGGATGATGGATCAGCTCCTTGCGGAGCGGGTTCTCCTCGAGTCTCTCGGTGATGCCCTGCATGGGGTCTCCTTTCTGGCCGGCAGGTCCGGGGGACGGGAGGCGTCCCTGGGTCTCAGTTGGCGTATACGCAGTCGGAAGGACGCCCCCGCCTTCAACGCAGGCGGGAAAGTATACGCTTCCCTCGATATGAAGGGGTGCGGGGGAATCCCGAATGCGGGACAGCCCGTTGTCTCGGCTGGGAGGCGCGGCGCGCACCTTCCTTGTTAGGATCGGCCCTTTTGCCGGAGCCGGCGCAAGCTTAGCAGATTCAATGAAATCCTTGATCTCCAGCACCTCGCTCGCAGTCCCTGGAATCCAGCCCTCGACGCTGGCCGGGCTGCTCCAGGCGCGCGCTGCGGCGCAGCCCGATCGCGAGGCCTATCTGTTCCTCGGCGACGGAGAGGTGGAGACCGGGAGGTTGACCTGGAGCGAGCTCGACGGCCGGGCCCGCGCCATCGCCGCCGCGCTCCGCGAGTCGGTCCCGCCCGGCGGCCGGGCCTTGCTTCTGTATCCCCCGGGGCTGGACTTCGTGGCCGCCTTCTTCGGCTGCCTGTATGCCGGGGTGGTGGCGGTGCCGGCGTATCCGCCGCGCCTCAACGACCGGTCCCAGTCCCGGCTCCGGTCGATCGCCCGCGACGCTTCTCCCGGCGCGGCGCTGACCACCTCTGCGATTGCCGCCGCGTCCGGGTTCCTGGTCGAGCGCGTCACGGAGCTGTCCTGTTGCCGCTGGATCGCGACCGGCGCGCTCCCTCCAGACAGCACGTCGGACTTCCCCGAACCCGACCCCGCCTCGATCGCCTTCCTCCAGTACACCTCAGGCTCCACCGCCGCCCCCAAGGGGGTGATGGTCACGCACGCGAACCTCGTCCACAACGAGCGGATGATCGGCCGGGCGTTCGCGATGGACGAGGACTCGGTCGTGGTCGGCTGGCTGCCGCTCTACCACGACATGGGGCTGATCGGGAACGTGCTCCAGCCGCTCCACGCCGGGGCGCGCTGCGTGCTGATGTCGCCGGTCTCCTTCCTCCAGCGCCCCCGCCGGTGGCTGGAGGCGATCCACCGCTACCGGGGGACCACGAGCGGCGGCCCGAACTTCGCCTACGAGCTGTGCCTGCGCAAGGCGTCGCCCGAGGGGCTGGACCTGTCGAGCTGGCGCCTGGCGTTCAACGGCGCGGAGCCGGTGCGGGCCTCCACCCTGGAGCGCTTCGCCGAGGCGTTCGCGCCCGCCGGGTTCCGCCGCGAAGCGTTCTATCCCTGCTACGGCCTGGCCGAAGCCACCCTCTTCGTGAGCGGCGGCGAGCCTGGACGCGCTCCCAGAATCGATCCGCCGCGCGTAGGCAACGGCCACGCCTGGATGGACCAGCGGATCGTCATCGCCGATCCCGAGACCCGCGAGGAGCTGCCCCCGGGAGCGGAGGGCGAGATCTGGGTCTCCGGGCCGAGCGTGGCCGCCGGCTACTGGGGCAACCCCGAGGCCACGGAGCGCGACTTCCGGGCCCGTCTCGCGGACGGCGGCGGTCCGTATCTGAGAACCGGAGATCTGGGGCGGCTGGAAGATGGCGAGCTGTTCGTCACCGGCCGCATCAAGGACCTGATCATCCTGCGCGGGCGCAACCACTACCCGCAGGACGTAGAGCTGACCGCCGAGCGCAGTCATCCGGACATTCACCCGGGCGGAGGCGCGGCCTTCTCCGTGGAGATCGCGGGGGAGGAGCGGCTCGTCCTGATCCAGGAGGTGGAGCGGCGCCGCGATCAGGATCTGGATGGCATCGCCGAGGCCGTCCGCCGGGCCGTGGCCGAGGAGCACGAGGTCCAGCCGTACGAGGTGGTGCTGATCCGCTCGGGCACGATCCCGAAGACGTCCAGCGGCAAGGTGCAGCGCCACGCGGCCCGGGCGCGGTATCTGGAGGGCGAGTTGGCCGTAGTGGGGCGGAGCGCGCTGGTCTCCGAGGTCACCGAACCGGCCGGCATCGGTCTGATTCCGACGCGGGACGCGCTCCTGGCGCTGGAGCCTGCCGAGAGGACGGCGCTGCTGGAGGCGTTCCTGCGGGAGCGGGCTGCCGAGGCGCTCGGGGTGCCGGTCGCGAGCGTGGACCCCGAGCGGCCGTTGACGGCGCTGGGGTTGGATTCGTTGTCCGCGGTGGAGCTGAAGGGCGGCGTCGAGGCGGCGCTCGGGGTGGAGGTGCCGCTGGCGGGGCTGTTGGAGGGGGAGGATCTGCGAGGGCTGGTTGGAGGTGTGGTCGAGGCGCTGGAAAGGCCCTCACCCCCCGGCCCCCTCTTCCAGCCCGCCCAAGCCCCCACTCCCGGAAGAGGGGGAGACTTACCTCTTTCCGTCGGGCAGAAGGCTCTCTGGTTCCTGGAGCTCCTGGCTCCGGAGGGCGGGGCCTACAACATCGCGGTGGCGGCGCGGGTGCGGAGGCTGGATGTCGAAGGGTTCCGCCGGTCCCTGGCCCGGCTCGTGGACCGCCATGCGGCGCTGCGTACCGTGTTCCCAAGGGTGGGAGATGAGCCGGTGCAGCGGGTATTGCCGGCCATGGAGGTCGACTTCAAGGAGGTCGACGAGATCGGCCCGGAGGCGTGGCGGCCCTTCGATCTGGTCCATGGACCGCTCGTCCGGGTCCGGATCGCCGGAGATGAGCTGCTCCTGGTCGTCCATCACCTGGTGGCGGACTTCTGGTCCCTGGCCGTGATGGCGCGCGAATTGGGCGGGACGGAGCTTCCCGCTCTGCCGTTGCAGTACGCCGACTTCGCCCGCTGGCAGGACGAGCGGCTGGCCGGTCCCGCGGGAGAGCGGGGCTGGGCGTTCTGGCGCGAAGCGCTGGACGGCGTGCCCGACCTGGCGCTGACGCCGGACCGGCCGCGCCCTGCGATCCAGACCTGGAATGGGCTCGCCCGGGCCGCGGAGCTGCCCGCGGACCTCGCGGACGGGCTGCGGCGGCTGGGACCGACCCTCTTCCCGACGCTCCTCGCCGCCTTCCAGGCGCAGCTCGGCCGCTACGCGGACCAGGACGACTTTGCCGTGGGCGTGCCGACCTCCGGGCGCGGCGCGCCGGAGTGGGCGGGGGTCGTGGGCTACTTCGTGAATCCGGTGGCGCTGCGCGCCGATCTCTCGGGCGACCCGTCGT
The DNA here is from genome assembly GCA_036266195.1 of Thermoanaerobaculia bacterium. Lineage (GTDB taxonomy): Bacteria > Acidobacteriota > Thermoanaerobaculia > Multivoradales > UBA5704 > DATMER01. The sequence continues at coordinate 9,463 of DATANP010000550.1, forward strand.
TCCGGACACTCCTGGAGCGGACGCGACGGACGGCGCTCGCGGGGCTGGAGCACGCCGACCATCCGTTCGTCCTCGTGGCCGAGCGGCTGCGGCCGGAGCGCGATCCGGCCCGGACGCCGCTCTTCCAGGCGATGCTCGCCCTCCAGCAGAGGCGTTCCGGGGACGATCCGGGGCTGCCCGCGTTTGCTCTCGGCGAGAGCGGCGTCCGGATTTCGCTGGGCGGCCTGGAGCTGGAGTCCGTGGCGCTGCCGGAGCGGCGGGCGCAGTTCGAGATCGCGCTCAACGCGGCCGAGCTGCCTTCCGGCGGCCTCGGTCTGTCCCTGGAGGTGAACGCGGACCTGTTCGACGCCGCCACGGCGGAGCGGATGCTCGGCCACTTCCGGACGCTCGTGGGCGCGGCGGTCTCCGATCCGGACCTCCGGCTTTCCGATCTTCCGCTCCTGTCCCCGGCCGAGCAGGCCGAGGTGCTCCGGGACCGGATGGAGCCGTCCGGGGTGCGGACGGACCGGGGTCTTCACGATCTGGTGAGGGAGCAGGCGGAGCGCAGGCCGGATGCCACGGCGGTGATCGTGGGAGACGACCGGCTGACCTACGCCGAGCTGATGGCGAGGGCCGATGCCCTGGCTGCCCGCCTGCGGGAGATGGGCGTAGGGCCGGAGATTCCGGTGGGGCTTCTCGTGGAGCGCTCCGCGGATCTGATCGTGGGGGTGCTGGGCATCCTGGAGGCCGGCGGCGTCTATCTGCCGCTGGAGCCGGACCACTCGGAGGAGCGGCGGCGGTTCATTCTGGAGGATGCGCAGGCGGCGGTGGTGGTGATGGG
>DATANP010000551.1:0-8515 GCA_036266195.1 Thermoanaerobaculia bacterium
CGTTCTCGACCTGTCGAAGGATGAGTTCTTTTTGGGAAGGAAAGGATTCGGAGTCACCGCCTTCCGAAGGGACCCCAATGCCCTTCTTCAACGGCTTGAGGATCTCGGGACCCTCGAAAAACTGAGAGAGCTTGTCATCACGCCCGTGACCTGGCGCGATCTCGTGGTGGAGAGGCTCAAGATGGGCCGAGGGCGCGCCATCAAGGCCCAGAAGCGAGGCCGGTTTCTGGAGGACCAGACCAAGGAGATCGTGCGCGACGTCTTCGGCATCGGACACTTCGACGTCGGGCGTCGCTTCATCGGTGCCACCGGAGAGAGCAACGAAAAAGCGGACTTCGCCATCCCATCCAAGGAAGACCCGAGGATCCTGATCGAGGTCAAGGCGTACGGAGCAACCGGCAGCAAGCAGACCGACATCCTCGGGGACATGGAGAGGATCATCGGGAAAAAACGGCACGATACGACGCTCCTGTTCGTCACAGACGGCGTTACCTGGACCGCCCGTCCCAGCGACCTTCGCAAGTTGATCGAGCTCCAGAACCAGGGCAAGATCGGCCGAATCTACACCTCGAAAATGTTCCCCGATCTGCGCGAGGATCTCCTTCGCCTCAGGTCGGAGCATGGGCTCGATCTGAAGACCTGAGCTCTACGAGCCGCCCGCGCCGCTCGTCTCGCTCAAGGCCGACACGTCCGCGCCGGTCTCCTTCGCCTTCTTGATCGCCTTGGTGAGCTCTTCGGCGTGGCCGGCCTTCTGGGCGGCGACCGCCAGCAGGGCATAAGCCTCGCTGGTGTCCAGGTCCTCGGTGCCGAGCACACCCTTGCGCAGGCGGCGGAAGGCTTTTTCGAAATCGCCGCGGCGGATCTCCAGGCGCGCGCGGAGCACCTGGACCGTGTCGTCCCTGTCGCCGAACGCCCGCTGGGCCTTGTCCAGGCTCTCCTCGGCCCTGGCCTCGTCGCCGCGGTCCAGGAAGAACCGCGCGCGGCTCAGCTCGATGCGGCCGTTGAGCATCCGCTCCTGCCATTTCAGGTTGTCGTAGTAGACGGTCCGGCCGTCGTCCGGCGGCGGCTCCTTGGCGGTGAGCGCCTTCTCGTAGAAAGCCGCGGCCTCGTCCAGGTTCCCGGCCGCCGCAGCCTTCTCGCCCTGCAGGTAGAGGTACCACTTCGGGTGCCGCTCCTCGCTCAGGAAGTAACCGAAGACCCGGTGGTCCTTGTCGAGCCAGAACTTCTTGGGCTCGTAGGGCACGGGGATCGAGAAGTCGGCGGTCTCGCCCCTGAGCAGGAGGTTGCCCTTGACCGCCGCGTTGGCGCCGTAGAGCCCCTTCTTGCCGCCCTTGGGATCGACCACCGCCACGGTCACCGGGACGACCAGGGCGGAGGTCTTCACGTCCACCTGGCCGGCGGCCTGGCGGACGACGTCGAAGGCGCCGCCGTCCGTGGCCACGACCTTGTAGCGGAAGCGGTGCGGCGTGCGCTGGCGCGTCGTGCCCTTCACCACCCAGCCGTCTCCTTCCTTCTCGAACCGGAAGTCGTAGTAGACCTCGGGCAGGCCGGTGCCGTAGACGTACTGGTCCGCAAAGGGCTGGAGATCGACGGAGGTCACCTTGCCGATCATCGCGAAGAGATCCTCGGTCGAAATCATGCCGCCGCCGGCCACCTTGGCGATCTGCTGGAGGACCTTCGGGAAGGTGTCCTCGCCGACCATCCGGGCCAGCATGTCGACCACGACCGCGCCCTTCATGTAGACGATCGGCTGGTAGGCGTCGGCGGCGCGGCTGGAGACCAGGCGCCAGCCGAGGACGACCGGGCCCACGGACTCGACAGGCGAGCCGTCCGGCAGCGGCGCGGTCACGGCGTCGAACCAGCCTTCGGTCAGATCGACGCCCGAAAGCTCGTTCTTGAGGCGCACCCGGCCGTAGAGCAGCGCCGCGTAGCTCGCGAGCGCCTCGCTCATCCACTGGTCGCGGTAGCTCGCCCAACCCACGTTGTCGCCCCACCACTGGTGGGCCATCTCGTGGGCGATGACCAGCCGCCGGTCCTCCAGGCCGAACATCTTGTTCCACATGCCGGCGTCGTTGAGCAGGAAGTCGCTCAGGGTCATGAAGCCGGGCAGGCTCTGGGAGAAGCCGCGGTCAGCCGTGACCACGGTCAGCTCGTCGAACGGATAGGGGCCGAAGGTCTCCTCGAAGTAGGCGAGGGAGTCCTGGACCGCCTTGCGCACGCTCTCGCGCGTGCCCTTCCCGGTCATGGAAGAGCCGGAGCCGAACGCGAAGCGGATCTCCACATGGCCGGACTTGACGGTGTCGACGTCGAAGTTGCCGAGCTCGAAGGTGTAGCCCAGTGCCGGGCTCTCCAGGACCCGGCGCTCCCAGCGCTGGTTGCCCTGCTCGCCGCCGTCCACCCGCCGGCCGCCGGCCATGAGGTCGAGCCCCCTGGGCCAGTGGAAGGTGGCGTCGAAGGCGGCGCGGTTGATCTCGCCGGTCTGCGGATACCAGCCCTGGGTGTCGAGGAGGCGGTAGATGTTCCAGTCCTTCTCGATCGGATGGCTCTCGAAGTGGACCACCACCGGCACGATTTCACCTTCGGCCGTCGGCTTCGGCAGGACCACGGTGAGCTCGCTGGCGGCGGTCTGGTAGTAGAGGTCGGCGCCCGCGGGGTCGGTGACACGGGTCACCTTCAGATCCGGGACCCGGATCATGACGGCGCGCGAGCCCGCGATGGCCGGCTCGAGGTCGAGCCGCGCCGTGCCGGAGAGGCGGAGGTCGGGGGCCACGGTCAGGTCGAGCGTGTACTTCGTCGGCTCGAACGCGGGGCTTCCCGGATGCGGCTTGCCCTGGCCGTCGCGCAGCGAGGCCGAGAGCCAGGTGTCCCACTGGCCCAGGTCGTCCAGCTCCAGTCCGATGAGCCGGCCCTTGCGCTGCTCGCGGCCGATCTCGCGCAGGATCTTCCGCTTCTCCTTCTCGGTGGCGTCGAGCGGCACGAAGCGGCCGAGGGTGACCTGCTCGCGGCTGGCCGGCTCGACGGTATAGAGGAAGTCGCCCTGCTCGGCGCCACGGAACCAGGCGGCGAAGTAGCCTTCGGTGCTCGGGTCGCGGAGGCCGTCGAGCAGCAGGCTGCGTTCCACGCCGAGGATCTCGCGCTCGCGCCGCTTGCGCCACTCCTGATAGAGGGCTTTCGCCTTGTCGAGCGTGGCCGCGTCGGGCTGGGCCGCGGGCTTGCGCAGCATGGCGTCCACGGCCGCGTCGAGGCCGACCACGAGCACCGCCTCGCCGAACTCCGCGTCCAGCCGGCTCGCGCCGGTGAACAGCTCGAGCTGGCCGGCCTCGATGGCGTCCGGCGCCTCCAGGGTGATCCGGCCCTTGCCCAGGAAGACCATCTCCACGACCTTGCCGCCGACCGGGGTCGCCGGGAAGAGGAAGCCGTCGGAGAGCTGAAGCACGCCGAGGCCGGCGGAGAGCTTCACGTTCTTGAGCGCCACGGCGCGATCGGTGTCGAGTGTCAGTGCCTCGATGTCCTTCTTCAGGGCGGCGGGGTCGGGCAGCGGCGCCTGCGCGCGGAGGGCAGCCGGAACGAGCAGAAGAAGGACCGACAGGAAACTTAGAGAAGAAAATCTGGGCACGGCTTTGCTCCTTGGTTCAACCCCATTGTAAGTGACGTGCCCGTCAAAACATTTCTGTCCTACCCGATGTAGCGGCCGAGCCAGCCGAAGACCTCCTTCCACCACAGCAGGGCGGCCTGGGGCTTGAGCACCCAGTGGTTCTCTTCGGGGAAGATCACGATGCGCGCCGGCACGCCCTTGCCCTGGAGCACGCCGTAGAGGTTGATCCCCTGCGTCACGGGCACTCGGTAGTCCTTCTCGCCGTGGGTGATCAGGGTCGGGGTCTTGAAGCTCTTTGCATACTGGCTGGGCGACGAGGCGATGAGCTTCGCCGGGTCGGTCCACGGCGCGCCGCCGTAGTTGTTCGGCCTGCCGTAGGTGTCGTCCGACGCGAACTGCCCCATGAGGTCGTAGACCCCCGCATGGCTCACCAGCGCCGCGAAGCGGTCGGTGTGGCCGAGGATCCAGTTCACCAGGTAGCCGCCGTAGGAGCCGCCGGCCGCGGCCATCTTCGTCTCGTCGATGTACCCCTGGGCGACCAGCCAGTCCGTGGCCTTCATCATGTCCTCGAACGGCTTGTCGCCGTGGTTGCCGAGGATCGACTCGGCGAACGCCTGGCCGTAGCCCGTGGAGCCGTGGAAGTTGACCAGCGAGACCACGTACCCCCGCGAGGCGAAGAGCGCGGCGTTCCACCGGTAGTGGAAATCGTCCAGGGAAGCGCCGTACGGGCCGCCGTGGATCACGTGCACCAGGGGCCACTTGCGCTTGGGGTCGAAGCCCGGAGGGTAGACCAGGAACATGTGGACCGGGTCGCCGCCGGCGCCTTCGAAGGTGGCCTCCCCCACCGTCCCCAGGTCGATCCCGGCGAGCTTCTCGGCATTGAGCGAGGTCAGCCGCCGGGGCTCGCCGCCCTCCAGAGTCACGGCATACAGGTCGGCCGGCGCCTGGATCGACTGGCGGAGGTAGACGATGCGCGAGCCGCCCGCGTCCACGCCGCCGGTCGTGCCCCCCTTGGCCAGGAGGCGCGGCGCGCCGGTCTCTTCCAGGCCCAGGGCGTAGAGGTGGGTGCGGCCCTTCTCCTGCGCATGGAGGAGCAGGGTCCTGCCGTCGGGCGTGAACGTGAAGTCGTCCGGCTGCGCGTCCCAGTCCGCGGCGAGCGTACGGGTCTGCCCGCCCTGGCGGTCGTAGCGGGCGAGGCGGGTGAAATCCGGGTCCACGTCGGGCCGCCGGGTCTGGCCGAAGACGATCCAGCGGCCGTCCGGCGAGTAGCGGGGGTTGCTGTCCCCGGCCAGGTTGTCGGCCGTGATGTCGCGCGCCTCGGCGGTCTGGCCGGCGGGCTGGAGGAGCACGTCGAAATTGATCGTCCGGTACGGGGGCTCGGCGACGTTGGCGCTGTAGACGATCTCGCGGCCGTCGGGCGTGATGTCCCACGACTCCTCGGGAGCCAAGAAGCCCATCGAACGCCGGAGCCCGGGCGTGAGGTCCTTGACCTCGCGGCTGTCGACGTCCACGGAGAACACGTGGGTGACGCGGGCGTCGGTGCGGTACTCGTCCCAGAAGCGCAGCAGGCGGGTGTCGGAGATCCGGGCCTGCACCTTGTCGTTCTTCTGCTCGTCGAGCCGCTTCTGGACCGCCGCCCAGTCGCCGTTCAGGTCGGACCACGTGGCGGCCGAGAAGGCGATGCGCCGACCGTCCGCGAGCCAGCGGGGCTTCTGCACGGCCACCGGCAGCTTGGTGACCGGCATGGCCTCGCCGCCGTCGGCGTTCAGCACGTAGAGCTGCGGAGGGGCGTCGCCGCGCTTGGATACGAAGGCGATGCGCTTGCCGTCCGGGCTCCAGGCCGCGGCGTTGTCCGCGCCCGGGTTCCAGGTCAGGCGCCGCGGCGGCGCGCTGCCGTCCGCGGGCACGAGCCAGAGGTCGGAATCGCCCTTGTTCTCGTCCACCGAGTAGCGGGTGACCGTGAAGACCACCTTGGAGCCGTCCGGGGACACGGCCGGATCGGCGGCGCGCTCCATGGCCCAGAGATCCTCCGGGGTCAGGGGCCGGGCCAGGGCCGGAGCGGCGAGGACGAGCACAGCGGCAGCGAATCGCAGCGAGCGAAAAGACATTCCAGAATCTCCTGTTGTCAGATCAGATCAAGATCGCCGAGCGACCTCTCCAGCTCCGCTGCCCCCGTGTAGAGCAGGGTCTGGAAGCCCAGCCTGCGGGCCGGAGCGAGGTTCTGCTCGCGGTCGTCGACGAACAGCACCCTCTCCGGCCGGGCCCCGGCGATGCCCAGCGCCCGCTCGAAGATCAGGCGCGAGGGCTTGCGCACGCCGAGCCAGCAGGAGGAGAGATAGGCCGTGAAAAGGCCTTGCAGGCCGAACGCCTGGATGCGGTGGCGGTTCAGCTCCTCCGACTCGTTGTTGAGCGTCATCAGCCGGTGCCGGCCGCTCGCGGCGAGACGGCGCACCACCTCGACCGTCTCCGGGAACGGCTTGCTCAGAGAGAACATGAAGGAGACGATCTCGTCCCTGGAGAACGAGCGGGGGCAGTAGAAGACGGCGGTCTCCAGATAATCGTCCATCCGGATGCGCCCGGCCTCCCAGTCGCCGACCATCTCCTGGTGCCTGCGTTCGAACTCGTCGTCAAGGCCGAAGCGCTCGGCGGCCTCGCGGCGCTGCTCCCGGTCCCAGCCGTTCGTGCCGAGCACGCCGCCGATGTCGAAGAAGAGATGGGTCAGCTCCATAACCGGCCGAATGCTAGCATTCGTCATGCGCTTCGCACCTCCGCTCGCCCTCCTTCTGCTCCTGGGCTCGTTCTCCTGCCTCTCGGCCGCGCCTCAACCCAACCTCGTCATCATCCTGACCGACGACCAGGATCTCATGCTCGGCTCGCTCGACTTCATGCCGCGGACACGGGCGCTGATCGCGGACCAGGGGATCACCTTCGAGAACCACTTCGTGCCCCTGTCGCTCTGCTGCCCGTCACGCTCCACGATCCTGACCGGGCTCCACGTCCACAACCACCGGGTGCTCACGAACTTTCCGCCGGACGGCGGCTTCGAGCGCTTCGACCAGCTCAAGCACGAGGACAGGACCCTGGCCGTGGCGCTCCACGACGCCGGCTACCGCACGGCGCTCTTCGGCAAGTATCTGAACGGCTACCCGAACGGCGAGGCTCTGACCTACGTGCCGCCGGGCTGGGACGAATGGGCGAGCCCGGTCAAGGGGAGCCCGTACGCGGCCTACCGCTACACGCTCAACGAGAACGGCAGGCTCGTGGTCCACGGCAGCAAGGCCGAGGACTACATGACCGACGTGCTGGCCGCGAAGGCGGTGAGCTTCGTGCGCAAGTCCGGGAACCAGCCGTTCTTCCTCTATCTCGCGACCTACGCGCCCCACCGGCCGTCCACTCCGGCGAAGCGCCACGCCGGTCTCTTCCCCGGCCTCCAGGCGCCCCGTACACCGTCCTTCAACGAGCCCGACGTGCGCGACAAGCCGGCGCGCATCCGGGCCCTGAAGCGGCTCGACGCGAGCCGGATCGCCGCCATCGACGCGCTCTACCGCAAGCAGATGCAGTCGCTCCAGGCGGTGGACGAGGCCGTGGCCGCGCTGGTCGAAGCCCTGCGCGACACCGGCCGGCTGGACAATACCTGCGTCGTCTTCACCTCGGACAATGGCTTCCACATGGGCCAGCACCGTCTGGAGCCCGGCAAGTACACGCCGTATGAGCCGGACGTCCACGTGCCGCTCCTGGTCCGCGGCCCCAACGTACCGAGAGGGCTCCTCGTGGACGCCCTCACCCTGAGCGTCGACTTCGCGCCCACCTTCGCCGAGCTCGCCGGCGCCACGCTGCCGGCGCAGCCGGACGGCCGCTCGCTCGTGCCCTTCCTGAAAGGAACCCCGCCGGCTTCGTGGCGGCAGGCCATCCTGCTGGAGCAGTTCGCGGTTCCTCCAGCGCCGCCAAAAGGCTCCGATCTGCAGGAGCCCGGCGACGACGCCTCCTACCCATCCCACCGCGGCATCCGCACCGCCACCTACAAGTACGTGCAGTACGGAACGGGCGAGAAGGAGGTCTACGACCTGAGGAAGGACCCGGACGAGCGGCTCAACCTGCGGGACCAGGTCTCCAAGGCATGGCTCGACAGCGTCGCCAAGCTCGTGAAGGCGCTGGCCTCCTGCAAAGGCGCCAGTTGCCGGGAGATCGAGGCTCGGACTGTACCGGCTCTGCCTTGACGGAGGAGATGACACGATGCGGATCGCGGTGCTCGGAGCAGGCGGAGTCGGCGGCTATTACGGTGGGATTCTCGCCAGGTCGGGCCACGACGTGGCGCTCCTGGCCCGCGGCGCGCATCTCGACGCCGTGCGTGAAAAGGGCCTGGAGGTCCGGACGCCCGAGGGGACCTTCACCGTCCGGGTGGACGCCGCGGATGATCCGGAGGCGCTCGGCCCGGCCGACCTCGCGATCGTGGCGGTCAAGACCTATTCGCTGCTGGAGATCGCGCCGGCCGCCGCGGTCCTGGCGAGAAAGGGAGCCGACGTCCTGCCCCTGCTCAACGGCGTGGACGCCGCCGACCGCCTGATCGAGGGCGGCGTGCCAACGGAGCGCGTGCTCGGCGGCCTCACCGAGATCAGCGCCACCCGGGTCGCGCCGGGAGTGGTCGAGCGCCGGAGCACCTTCCAGCGCGTGGTGGTCGGAGAGAGGTCCGGCGGCCTGTCGGAAAGGGCCGAGCGGATCGCGGCCGCCTTCCGGGACGCGGGAGCCGACGCCCAGGCCTCCGCGGAAATCAAGGTCGATCTCTGGCGCAAGCTCGCCTTCATCGCTTCCATGGCCGCGGCCTGCGGCCTATCCCGCACCCCTGTCGGTCCGATCCGCGACAAGCCGCTGGGCCGCCTCATGATCTGGAGGCTGATCCACGAGGCGATCGCCGTGGGCCAG
>DATANP010000552.1:0-8587 GCA_036266195.1 Thermoanaerobaculia bacterium
AACGTCCTGCGTCGCGGACATGCGGCTGTCTCCTCGGGATCGGATCGAAATCGCCGGGTACGCTCGCATCCCTCTCGATGGATGTCAATCTGGCACCGCTCTTGCTTTTCCGACTTCCGGAGGCAATGGTGCCGTAACTGGAGAAAAGGAGCGCAGGATGGAGATCGATTCCCTCAGAAAGCTTTACATCGAAGAGCTCAAAGACCTCTACAGCGCGGAGAAGCAGATCCTGCAGGCTCTCCCGCGGATGGCCAAGAAGGCTTCGAACCCGCAGCTCAAGGCGGGCTTCGAGGAGCATGTCCGCCAGACGGAGGTGCACGTGCAGCGCCTCGAGCAGATCTTCGAAGGCCTCGGCAAGAGCCCCCGTGGCAAGAAATGCAAGGGCATGGAGGGGCTGCTCGAGGAGGGCAAGGAGGTCCTGCAGGAAGATATGGACGACGAGACCCGCGACGCGGCTCTCATCTCGGCCGCCCAGCGGGTCGAGCACTACGAGATGGCCGGCTATGGCACGGTTCGCACCTACGCCCAGCTCATGGGCGAGCGGGACGCGGCCAAGCTGCTCCAGACGACCCTCGACGAGGAAGGGCTGACCGACAAGAAGCTCACGCAGCTTGCCGAGAGCATCAACGTCGAGGCGATGGACGAGGTCGAGAAGTAGGACCTCACCCCCTGTCCCCCTCTCCCATCGCACTCCCGCCCGACCGGGAGAGGGGGAACGCACCTGTAGCGTTATGGCTTGATCTTGGCTGCCTCGCCCCAGAAAGGTCCCCCCTCTCCCGGGGGCTGGGAGTGCGATGGGAGAGGGGGATAGGGGGTGAGGCCTGGCACGGGGTGTGATACGGTTCTGCCCCCGTGACGCACAAGCACGCTACCGAAAGGCCTGAGCCGGAGAAGTCCCGCCTTGCCGTTCTCGCCCTCGGCGCTCTCGGGGTGGTCTACGGCGACATCGGGACCAGTCCTCTCTATGCGCTGCGCGAGTGCTTCCACGGCGAGCATGCCGTGGCCCTGACGCGGGAGAACGTGCTGGGGATCCTCTCCCTGGTGTTCTGGTCGCTGATCATCGTCATCTCGGTCAAGTACCTGATCTTCGTGATGCGCGCGGACAACCGCGGCGAGGGGGGCATCCTGGCGCTGATGTCGCTGGTGCCCCCGAAGCTCCGCGACGTGCGCGGCGGGCGGTGGGTTCTCCTTGCGCTCGGGCTGTTCGGCGCCGCCCTGCTGTATGGCGACGGCATGATCACGCCGGCCATCTCGGTGCTGAGCGCGGTCGAGGGGCTCCACGTGGCGACGCCGTTCTTCGATCCTTACGTGGTGCCGATCACGATCGGCATCCTGGTGATCCTGTTCCTGTTCCAGCGCAAGGGCACGGCCGGCATCGGCGCGGTGTTCGGCCCGATCATGACGCTCTGGTTCGGGCTGCTCGCGGTGCTCGGGGTGATGTGGCTGGTCAAGGACCCGCACGTGCTCGTGGCGCTCAACCCGGCCTACGCGGCGCGGTTCTTCCTCGACAACCGCTGGCACGGGTTCCTGGCCCTGGGCTCAGTGTTCCTGGTGGTCACCGGCGGCGAGGCGCTCTATGCGGACATGGGGCACTTCGGCAAGAAGCCGATCCAGCTCGCCTGGTTCCTGTTCGTGCTGCCCGCGCTGGTGCTGAACTACTTCGGCCAGGGCGTGCTCCTCCTCCACCATCCGGAGACGGCCGAGAACCCGTTCTTCCACCTGGTCGGCTCGGACAGTTGGGCCCTCTACCCGCTCGTGGCGCTCGCCACGATGGCGACCGTGATCGCCTCGCAGGCGGTGATCTCCGGCGCGTTCTCGCTCACCCGGCAGGCGGTGCAGCTCGGGTATACGCCCCGGATCTCGATCGTCCACACGTCGGAGGAGGAGATCGGTCAGATCTACATCCCGTCGGTGAACTGGCTGCTGATGATCTGCACGATCGGGCTCGTCCTGGGCTTCCGCGAGTCGACCGCGCTGGCGGCGGCGTACGGGGTGGCGGTGACCGCGACCATGGTGATCACCACGCTGCTGGCCGAGGTGGTGGCCCGCCGGCTGTGGGGCTGGAGCCCGGCCCTGGTCTACCCGGTCGCGGCGTTCTTCCTGGTGATCGACTGCTCGTTCTTCGGCGCCAATATCATCAAGGTGGCGGACGGCGGCTGGTTCCCGCTGGTCGTGGGCCTGAGCATCTACACGCTGCTCTCGACCTGGAAGAAGGGGCGGTCGATCCTGGCCGAGCGGCTGGCCAAGGGCGCGCTGCCGTTCGAGGAGTTCATCAAGACGGTGACTCCCACGTCGCCGCCGCGGGTGCCGGGCACGGCGGCGTTCATGTCCCGCGATTCGGACGCCACGCCCACGGCGCTGCTCCACAACCTCAAGCACAACAAGGTGTTGCACGAGAAGGTGATCCTGCTTTCGGTGGTCACGGAGGAGATCCCCTATGTGGCCCCCGAGGAGCGCGTCCAGGTGACGGACCTCGGCAAGGGGTTCTACCGGGTCATCTCGCACTACGGGTTCCTGCAGAACCCGGGCGTGCCGGACGTGGTCGAGCAGGCGCGGATCAAGGGGCTCGACCTGAACGTGATGCACACGACGTTCTTCCTCAGCCGCGAGACGCTCATCCCCAGCAAGAAGCCGGGCATGGCGATCTGGCGGGAGAAGCTCTTCTCGCTGATGTCGAGGAACGCCCTGCGGCCCACGGACTTCTTCCGCATCCCGCCGAACCGGGTGGTGGAGATGGGGTTACAGGTCAGGCTGTAAAACCTCACCCCCTGGCCCCCTCTCCCATCTCCCATCCACCCGCCCCGGGAGAGGGGGAACGCATTCGAATCTCTTTGCCAGAATTCGGCTACACCGCCCCAGTAACGTCCCCCCTCTCCCGGCGGGGGCATGGGCGGGAGATGGGAGAGGGGGCCAGGGGGTGAGGTTCAGTGCACCCCGCCCATGAGGCTGCGCATCGGCTTGATCAGCAGCACCGCCAGCAGCGTGAAGGCTCCGCCGACCACGGTCATGCGGAAGAAGAGCTGGTCGAGCGGCAGGCTCTCGAAGAAGCCCGCGGCCTGGCCGCTCAGGAAGTTGCCGACGGCGCTCGCCATGAACCAGACGCCCATCATCTGGCCCACCACCCGGGCCGGTGCGAGCTTGGTCATGGTGCTCAGGCCCACCGGGCTCAGGCAGAGCTCGCCGATCGTCTGGAGGAAGTAGACCGAGAGCAGCCACATGGGGCTGACCTTCAGGTTCTCCATTCCCGAGGCCTTGGCCGCCGCGACCATGACGACGAAGGAGAGGGCGGCGAAGAGCAGGCCGATGGCGAACTTCGCCGGGCTTGAGGGCTCGCGGCTTCCGAGCCGGATCCACAGCCAGGCGAAGAACGGTCCGAGCAGGAAGATGATGAAGAACGAGTTCACCGACTGATACCAGCTCGACGGGAAGTTGAAGCCGAGCAGGGTGTTCTGGGTGTTGCGGTCGGCGAAGAGCGTCAGGGTCGAACCGGCCTGCTCGAACGCGGCCCAGAACAGGGTCGCGAACAGGAAGAAGAGCACGATGGCCCCCAGCCGCTTCCGCTCGACCGGCTCCCAGCCCTTCTGGGTCAGCAGGAACACGAAATAGAGCAGCGGGAAGAGGACGATCACCCAGCCCACGAAGGCCACGAACCCATCCAGGGTGAAGTGGACCGCGCCCGTGGCCTGGAGAACGGCCAGGATGACGACCAGCGCCACCGCGGCGCCGATCACCATCCAGAAGCGGCGGAGGTCCTGGCGGTAGAGCGCCTCGTCGCGGCGCTCGACGAGCCCGGCCTTGCCGAGCCGCCGGCCGCCGAGGATGTATTGAACAAGACCGAGGCCCATGCCGACCGTGGCGGCGCCGAAGCCCCAGTGCCAACTGTCCTCGGGCCGGAAGCCCATGCCCAGGAGCCTCGCCTTGAAGCCTTCGCTCTGGGCCAGGTAGCCGACGATGAGCGGCGAGACGAACGCGCCGATGTTGATGCCCATGTAGAAGATCGAGAACCCGGAGTCGCGGCGCTGGTCTTCCTGGGTGTAGAGCGAGCCCACCATGGTGCTGATGTTCGGCTTGAGCAGGCCGGTGCCGGTGACGATCAGGAAGAGGCCCAGGAAGAAGGTCGGCAGGCTGTGGAAGGTCAGGCTCAGGTGGCCGAGCGCGATGATGACGCCGCCGATGAACACGGCGCGGCGCTGGCCGATGAGCCGGTCCGCGATCCAGCCGCCGGGCAGCGCGGTCAGGTAGACCAGCGCGGTGTAGAGACCGTAGAGCGGTCCGGCCGTGGCCGCGTCCCAGCCCAGACCGCCCGCGGAGACCGCGGTGGTCATGAACAGGAGCAGGATGGCGCGCATGCCGTAGTAGCTGAAGCGCTCCCACATCTCGGTGAAGAACAGGGTCGAGAGACCGGCCGGGTGTCCGAAGAAGCGGGTGTCGCGGGCGGCCGCAGGATCAGGGTGCATCCCTCCGGCGACGGCGGTCGAAGAGGGGCTCGCGAATTCGGACGTGGGGTCTTTGGGCATGGGCTTTCCGCTCGGGAATAAGGTTTGATGGTCGCTCCGTGGAAACCGAGGGCGGAGCTTACCACGCCCCCCGCAGCAAGGTAGGTGCCAGAGCTGCTCCCCGGGGAAGCCGGCCGGAACGCCGCAGGAGACGTCCTCCGCCGGAGACACCGGCTGTCCGGTATCGCGTCGGGCGATTGGATACACTCTCATCAATATGAGCGAGCCAACCCCGAACGAGTCTCTGTCCTCCCTGCGCGATCACATCGCCGAAGTCGACCGTGCCCTGCTCGAGCTGCTCCGCCGCCGGATGGAGCTGGCGGCCGAGGTGGGGCGTATCAAGGCCGAGTCCGGCGCTCCGGTGGAGGTGCGGGACGTGGAGCACAAGGTGCTTACGCGGGCCCGCCAGCACGCGGAGGCCTGCGGGGTCTCCGAGGAGGTCATGGCCTCGGTGTTCGAGGCGATCATCCGCGGCTCGATCGAGCGGCAGTACCGGATGGGCATCTCGCTGCGCGAGCAGCGCGGCGAGCGGATGCTGATCGTGGGCGGCGCGGGCGGCATGGGCGGCTGGTTCCGCGGCTTCCTGGAGCTGGCCGGCCATACGGTGGACATCTCGGACCCGGCCCTGGCGAGCCTGCCGGAGCCGCGACCGCACGGCAGGCACGCCCATCTGAGCGAGGTCGAGAGCCTGGACCGCTACGCGGCGATCTGGGTGGCGGTGCCCCTCAACCGCACGGCCGCGGTGCTGGAGGAGCTGATCTCGCGCCATCCGAAGTGCCCGATCGTGGAGGTGGCCTCGATCAAGGCGCCGCTCCTGGGCGCCCTGGCCCGGGCGAGCGACGAGGGGGTGAAGGTCTTCGCGCTCCATCCGATGTTCGGGCCGAGCAAGTCGTTCTACGAGACGCTCACGTTCGTGCTCGCCGCGCAGGGCGATCCGCAGGAGGAGAAGCGCCTGCTGTCGCCGCTGCTCACCCATCCCTACACGCGGCTGGTGACGGTGCCCTTCCCGCACCACGACCGGCTGATGGGCTGGCTCCTGGGCCTCTCCCACCTGACGAACATCATCTTCGGCGCGGCGCTGGTGAATTCGGGGATCGAGCCCGCCGAGCTCCACGCCTGCGCCTCGACCACGTCCAGCCGGCAGGCGGCCACGGCCCTCCGCGTGCTGTCGGAGGACCCGGACCTCTACCTGGACATCCAGTACCTCAACCCGCACCGCAACGAGGTCTACGCCTCCACGCGCGAAGCGCTCGATCACCTGGTGACGCTGGTGAGCGAGCGCGACCGGGAAGGGTTTCGCGAGACGCTCGCCGCGGGCCGGCGGGCGCTGTTGCGGGAAGAGGATTGATCCCGTTCCCTCACCCCCCGGCCCCCTCGCCCGGGCCGGGAGAGGGGGAGATCACGGGGTCGCCTTCTTCGCCGGTTTCTTGGCGCTGGAGGCTTTCTTCTTGGCCGCGGCCTTCTTGATGACTGCCGCTGCCGCCGCGACTCCGGCGGCCGCGGCAACTCCGGCGGCCACCTTCTTGGCGGTGCTCACCTTCTTCGCGGAGCTTGCCTTCTTGGCAGGCGCCTTCTTGGACGCGGTCTTCTTCGCTGGCTTGGAGGTCGTTTCCGTCTTGCTCTTCTCGGCCATGTTGCCTCTCCTTTTCGAGGCCCCAGGACTTCAGGGCACGGATTTCAGGGGTACGACGACGAGCCCAGGTGTTAGCAAAGTGCGTGCCGCAGATCGGCGATCAGGTCGTCCGGATGCTCGAGGCCGATCGAAAGACGGATCAGGTCCTGCGGCGTCCGGGAGTCGGGACCTTCGCTCGACGCCCGGTGCTCCATCAGGCTCTCGACGCCTCCCAGGGAAGTGGCCCGGGTGAAGAGCCGGGCGCGCGCCACGGCCCGGAGGGCGGCCTCCTTGCCGGCCTCGACCTGGAAGGAGAGCATGCCCCCGAAGGCGGACATCTGCCGCCTGGCCACCTCGTGGCCGGGGTGCGATTCGAGCCCGGGGTAGTGGACGGCCGAGATCCCGGGCATCCCGGCCAGGGCGCGGGCCACGGCCAGGGCTCCGGCGCTGTGGGCCGCCACCCGGCAGGCGAGCGAGCGCAGGCCGCGCAGGACGAGCCAGGAGTTGAACGGCGAGGCCACCGCTCCCAGCACGTGCCGGACGTGGTCCACCTTCTCGGACAGCTCTCCCTTCTTCGCGAAGACCAGGGCTCCGCCCTGCACGTCGCTGTGGCCGCCGAAGTACTTGGTCGTCGAATGGAGGACGACGTCCACACCCAGCTCGATCGGCCTCTGGAGAGCCGGCGTGGCAAAGGTGTTGTCCAGCACGGTGAAGGCGTTCGTCCGGCGGGCGATCTCCACGAGGGCCCGGATGTCGGCGATCTTGAGGAGCGGGTTGGACGGGGTCTCCAGCCAGACGACCCGGGTCTCGTCCTGGATGGCAGCTTCGACGGCGGCCGGGTCGTCCATGGCCACGAAGCTCGCCGAGATCCCCCAGTTGGGGAGGAACTGCTCGGCCGTGACGCGGTAGCCGTAGTAGGCGTCGTCCGGGAAGATCACGTGCGAGCCCGGCGGCAGGGCCTGGAGCACGGCCACCCCGGCGGCCATGCCGGAGCCGAAGACGAGCGCGGTCTCTCCCCCTTCAAGCGGCGCCAGGGCAGCTTCGAGCTGGCCCTGGGTCGGGTTCGACTCGCGGACGTAGGTGTGGCCGCCGAGCGGGACCCCGTCCTCGTTGCGGGCGAAGGTCGTGGACAGGTAGATGGGCGGCGCCACCGACCCGGTCTCCGGATCGATGGCGTGCCCCGCGTGGACGACCAGACTCTCAAACCTCATGGAGAGAGATTCTAACGGACGGCGAACCTTTTGCCCTCGCCGTGCGTTAGAGACACAGGGCGCCGGCCGGCGTCCGCCAGTCATCCGATACCAGCGTCGCAAACAACAGGAGGTCATGCCTGTGATTCCGTTCCGATCCTTCCGATCCGCCACCGTCCTCACCCTCGCCGTCCTGGCCGCCGCGCCGGTCTCCGCCCATGCCGCCGATACCTGGGTCGAGCGCAGCGACCGCAACGCCCAGGTCCTTCTCGACGTCATGGCCCGCCAGAGCCCCGAGGGGGCCGGGCAGCTCGGCGTCCCCGGCCTCGACGAGGAGATCCTCGACTTGAAGCCGGGCTTCGTGGAGCGCGGCCGCGAGGAGATCCGCAAGGCCCGCGAGACCCTGAAGCAGCGCCTGGCCTCCGAGACCGATCCCAAGGTCAAGCAGGACCTGGAGATTCTCATCCAGACCACCGACGACCAGCTCGAGGGGTCTGCCCTGAACGAGAAGTACAACCTTCCCTACTTCGACATCCCGGCCGGAGTGTTCCAGGGCCTCCGCACCCTGCTCGACGACCAGGTCGAGGCGAGCCGGCGGCCGGCCGCGCTGGTGCGCCTGCGCAAGTACACCGGCATGGAGCCCGGCTATACCCCCGTCACCGTCCTCGCCGAGCAGTTCATCCGCTCGCGCATGGACAAGCCCGGGCTCATGGGTCCCTTCAAGGACGAAGTGGAGCGCGATCTTCAGAACGACGCGACCTATCTCGCAGGCCTGGAGGAGCTGTTCAAGAAGTACAACATCTCCGGATACGAGGAGCCCTACGCCAAGCTCAAGGAGCAGGCCGCGGCCTACGAGCAGTTCGTGCGCAAGGAGATCCTGCCCCGCACCCGCACCGATTTCCGGCAGCCGGCCGAGGTGTACGCCTACAACCTGCGGACGCTCGGGGTGGACATGCCGGTCGAGGAGCTGGTGAGCCGCGCCGAGGTGTCGTTCAAGGAGATCCAGAACGAGATGCAGGCGCTGGCGCCGCTGGTCGCGAAGCAGCACGGGCTCTCCATGACCGACTACCGCGACGTGCTGCGGGAGCTCAAGAAGAACCAGGTCACGGGCGAGGCGATCCTTCCTCTCTACCAGCAGCGGATCAAGGACATGGAGGAGATCATCCGGCGCGAGCACATCGTCAGCCTGCCCGACCGGCCGATGAAGGTGCGCCTGGCGAGCGAGGCCGAGAGCGCCGCCGTGCCTGCCCCCAACATGCGGCCGCCGCGGCTGATCGGCAACAAGGGCG
>DATANP010000553.1:0-17509 GCA_036266195.1 Thermoanaerobaculia bacterium
GGGAACGCTTCAGGAAGACCGCCTGCTCCGACAGGAAGCGCGCAGGTCGGTTCAGGGACTTCGGCGACTCTTTCAGGAAGCGCAAGGGTTCGTTCAGGAAGAAGGGAGAGCCGCCAGCGCCAGGCGCAGAAACCACGGCACATCGTTTGAGCAACGACACCGACAACGACCCCGGGTCTCAGTGGCACTTGTTGGGGCCTGAGCTGCTGTCGTCCACGGTCCCGTCGACGTTGACGAAGTGCCACTCGTAGCTGTCGGGGTGGAGCGTCATCAGGAGAACGCCGTAGAGATGGGCCAGCCGCTTCTCGCTGTTGGCCTTCACCGTCCCGATGCCGCGCTCCTCCCCGCCGCCGGTGCCGACGATGAACTGCCGGATGCCCGCCGGCGTGGGGGCGGCGGTTGTGTCCTGGAGGGCGAAGCGCTCGTAGTGGTGGTCGTGGCCGTTGAGGATCACGTCCGCCTGGTGCTGGAGGAGGACGTCCCAGAGCGGCCCCATGAAGCGGCCGGGATCGTCGGGCTGATCCCCGTGCTGGTCTCCCGAGCTGAACAGCGGGTGGTGCCAGTAGGCCAGGATGCAGGGCTTCTCGCTGCGGTCGAGATCGTCCTCCAGCCACTTCACCTGGTCGGCCATGGCCGGCGCGCCGGGCTGATCGGCCATGCTGTTGAGCGACACGACGTGCCATCCCCCCAGGTCGTAGCTGTAATACCCGAGACCCGGCGGGCCCGCGTTCGCGCCGAAGTAGGCGAAGTAGGGATCGGCGTTGTTGCGCTTCGGGGCCTTGTAGATGCCGTAGTCGTGGTTGCCCGGCGCGGGAGAGGTCCTCTCCTTGAACCGGCCCCAGGTCGGCTCATAGCAGTTCTGAAACTCGGCGGCGGTGCCGTTCAGGTAGGCGTCGTCGCCGGCCGCGAAGACCCGGGCGGTGGGGAACAGCTCGACCAGGTCCGCCGTCGCCATGGCGAACCGGCCCGCTCTCCCGCACCGGACGATGTCCCCGGCCCCGATCAGCAGGGCGTCGTCCTTGTCCAGGGTCCGGCTGGCGAGGGCCTGCACGGGAGAGGTCGCGGCAAACGTCCTGGGCTCCAGCCGGGGCGGCGGCGTCGCGCATCCGGCCAGCAGGATCAGGGAACAGGCGGGCAGGATCGTCCATCTCGGGCTCATTCGGTTTCTCCCTTGTGAGGCTCGGATCAATTTAACAGACGGACGGGAGACGGAGTTTCGCCGAGGGCGTGTTGCGCCGAGCCGCGACCGTTTGATAACGTCCGGGGGCGTCAGGGCGGATAATTCTCCGCCGTGGCGTGCCGGCAGAGCCTGCCAGGAGATCCCCTCGGATGAGCGTGGAAGCGGTCCAGAACATCAGTGAGACGGTGGACGCCGTCTACCGCGAGGAGTCGCGGCGCGTATTCGCCACCCTGATCCGCCTGCTCGGCGACTTCGATCTGGCCGAGGAGGCGCTCCACGACGCGTTCCGGGCCGCGCTGGAGCAGTGGCCGCGCGACGGCGTGCCCGCCAACCCCCGGTCCTGGCTGGTGTCGGCCGGACGGTTCAAGGCCATCGACCGCATCCGCCGGCAGTCCCGATTCGACGGCCTCGAGGACTTCGACGCTGCCGTCGAGCCCGAGGTGTGGGAGGGGGAGAGCGTCGAGGACGACCGGCTGCGCCTGATCTTCACCTGCTGCCACCCGGCCCTGGCGCCGGACGCCCAGGTGGCGCTCACGCTGCGCGAGGTCTGCGGGCTCACCACCGAGGAGATCGCCCGCGCGTTCCTCACCCCGCCGCCCACGCTGGCCCAGCGCATCGTGCGCGCCAAGGCGAAGATCCGCGACGCGCGCATTCCCTATGAGGTGCCGGCCCAGGCCGAGTTGCCCAACCGGCTGGACAGCGTGCTGCGGGTCATCTATCTCGTCTTCAACGAGGGCTACTCGGCCTCCTCGGGCGCGGAGCTGATCCGGCACGACCTGGCGGAGGAGGCGATCCGGCTCGGCCGTCTCCTGCTCGACCTATTGCCGGAGGCCGAGGTCCGGGGGCTGCTGGGCCTAATGCTGATCCAGGCTTCGCGCCGGGCGGCGCGCACGTCGCCGTCCGGGGATCTGATCCGGCTGGAGGACCAGGACCGCTCGCTGTGGAACCGCGAGCAGATCGCGGAAGGGACGGCCCTGGTGCGGCAGGCGCTGGCGTCGAGAGTGGTCGGCCCGTATACGGTCCAGGCCGCGATCGCAGCCGTCCACGCCGAGGCCCCCACCGCCGCGGACACCGACTGGGAGCGGATCGTCGCCCTGTACGACCTGCTGGCGCAGGCCGATCCCTCACCGGTCATCGAGCTGAACCGCGCCGTGGCCGTGGCCATGAGCGACGGCGCCGAGGCGGGCCTGGCCCTCGTCGACTCCATCCTCGCCAGGGGCGACCTGGCCGACTATCACCTGGCTCACGCGGCCCGGGCCGATCTGTGCCGGCGGCTGGGGCGGACGGCCGAGGCCCGGGCCTCCTATGAAAAGGCCCTCAGCCTCACCCGGCAGGAGCCGGAGCGGCGGTTCCTCGAACAGCGCCTGGCCGAGCTGGCCGACTGAATCTCGACAAATTCGTAGAGGCCTGTCGATTTCGCCGCCCCCCGTCCGACTACAGGGTGGAGCGAGAGATCGCACCGTGAACCGACCCACTCTGAGGAGGAGACCATGATGAAGATCCAGCCCTACCTGTTCTTCGAAGGCCGCTGCGAGGAGGCGATCGAGTATTACCGCCAGGTGCTCGGCGCCGAGGTGGTCATGATGATGCGGTACAAGGACAGCCCCGAGAAGAACGACGAGATGTGCCCGCCGGGCAGCGAGGACAAGGTCATGCACGCGACCTTTCGGGTCGGGGAGACCGAGGTGATGGCGTCCGACGGGATGGTCTCGGGCAATCCCCGCTTCCAGGGCATCTCCCTGTCGCTGACGGTACCCGACGAGGCCACGGCCAACCGCTGCTTCGCCGCGCTGTCGGACGGCGGGCAGGTGCAGATGCCGCTGACGAAGACCTTCTTCTCTCCGAGCTTCGGCATGGTCGCCGACCGGTTCGGGGTATCCTGGATGGTCTACGCCAATCCCGCGAGCTGAGTCCGGGGAGACCGCCATGAAGTATGTATGCCTTGTGTACAGCGAGGAAGGGAAGCTGGAGTCTGTCTCCGACCGCGAGTGCCTGGCCTTCGGCCAGGAGCTCCAGGCGGCCGGTCATCGCCTGGGAGGAGAGGCGCTCCAGCCCATTCAGACCGCGACCACGGTCCGCGTCCGGAACGGCCGCCTGTCACTGACCGACGGCCCCTTTGCCGAGACCAAGGAGCAACTGGCGGGCTTCTACCTGATCGACGCCCGGGATCTGAACGAGGCCATCCACCTCGCCTCGAAGATTCCGCCCGCCCGCGTCGGCAGCATCGAGGTCCGGCCGGTCCGGGAGCTGAAGGTGGACTGATAGGCTGGGGGCGGCATGGGAGAGCCGTTCCTGGATGACGCCAGCGGCGTGCTGCGGATGGAGGGGGTGCCGCTGGGCGATCTGGCGGAGCGGCTCGGCACTCCCTTCTTCCTGATCAGCGCGGCGCGCCTGCGCGCCAACTACCGTGCCCTGGAACGGGGGCTCGCGGCGGCGGGGCCGGCGACGGTCCTGCGCTACTGCGCCAAGACGAACCGCGAAGCGGCCGTGCTGGAGGTGATGGGCGCGCTCGGCAGCCACCTGCTGGCGAGCCATGCGGCCGAGGCGGCTCTCGCGGTCCGCTGCGGCGTTCCACCGGAGCGCATCGCCTTCGCCCGGCCCGTGCTCACGCCGGAGGAGCTGGACGCGGCGCTCGGCCTCGGGGTCCCGCTCTTCCACGTCCATCATCCGGACGATCTGCCGCGGCTCGCGGAGGCGGTTTCCCGGATGGGCCGGATGGAACGCCGGGTCCGGGTCTCCTTCCGGCTGCGCGGCGCGGCCGGGCTCTCCCCCCTCGGCCGGCTCAACCGGCGGCTGGGCCTCGACGCGGGGGAGATCGTGGAGGCGGTGCGGCAGGCGGCGGCGTCGCCCTTCCTGGAGCCGGCCGCCGTGAATTTCTACCTTGGCACGCAGCAGTCCTCGCTCGACGGCTTCACGCGAGTCTTCCGCGGAGTCCTGGACCTCGTGAAGCGCGTGGCCTCCGAAACCGGGGTGGCGCTGCGCGAGGTGAACCTCGGCGGCGGTATTCCATCGCCCACGCTGCGCCGGATCGGGCCGCGCCAGGTGATCGGACGTCTCCGGGACCCGGCCCGCCCGCCGCGATCGCCGCGCCCGCAGGCCACCCTGGAGGACTTCGCCGCCCGGCTGGGGGCCCGGTTCCGCGAGCTGGTCGAGGCTGCGGATCTGGCCGAGCCGCCGGTCCTTGCCGCCGAGCCCGGACGGTCGATCGTGGGCGACGCGGCGGTGCTGGTCACGCGGGTCCGCGCGGTCCGCGGACGCTGGCTGTTCCTGGATGCGAGCCGCAACCATCTGCCCGAGTCGCCCATCCTCTTCGCCCGGCGCATTCTTCCCCTGGTCGCCAGGCCGGGGCCGGAACGGTTCTGGAACCTGTCCGGCTGCACGCTGAACACGCTCGACGTGCTCGACCTGCACCGGCGCCTGCCCGCGCTCGGGCCGGGGGACGGTCTCGCGTTCTGCGACGCGGGCGCGTATTCGATCTCCCGCGCCAGCTCGTACGCGGGGCTCCCGCCGGCGGTCTATCTCCTCGAAGAGGGCGGGACCGTCCGGCTGGCGCGGCGGGCAGGGAGCGTGGAGGATCTCGGTTGACGGCCTTCGTCACGGGAGCCTCCGGGTTCCTGGGGCGCCACCTGGTCCGGGCGCTGCTGGAGGCGGGCCGGCCAGTCGTGGCGCTGTGCCGGGATTCCTCGGGGATTGCCCCTCATCCGGATCTCCGGATCGCCACGGGGGACGTGCGGGACCCGGCGTCGTACGCCGCGTGGCTCGCGGAGGGGACCTCGGTCTTCCACCTCGCCGCGGTCCGCAACCATCCTCGTGCCCGGGTGCGCGAGATCGAGGAGGTCAACGTACACGCCACGGCCGAGCTGGCCCGGCGCTCGCTGGCAGCGGGAGTGGGCCGGTTCGTCCAGGTCTCGACGATGCTGGCCCAGGATCCGCCGCTCGGCGCCTACGCGGAGTCGAAGGCGCGCGCGGACGGGGAGGTCCTGCGGCTCGCGGCCGAGGGGCTGCCTGCGGTCGTCGTCCGCCCGGCGATCGTCTTCGGCCCGGACCACCCATCCCATCCCAACCGGATCACGTCGGAGATCCGCCGCCTGCTGCGCCAGCGCGTGGTCCGGGTCGCCGGAAGCGGCCGGCAGGCGCGCAACCTGGTCTACGTGGACGACTTGGTGCGCGGGCTGCTGGCCTCGGAGCGGCGCGGAGCGGTGGGGGAGGTGTACGGGCTGGGTGGCGAGGACGTCGCGCCGCGGGACTTCGGCCGGCTCGTTCTCGAGCTCGCGGGCCTCCGGCCGGCCGCCACGCTCGCGCTACCCGCCGGACCCGCGCTCGTCCTGGCGCGCCTCGCCGATCTCGTCCGGAAATCGGACGCGGGGAGTGGATATGCTACGGCCCTCCAGGTTCTGCTGCGCGAGTGGCGGCTCAGCTCCGAAGAGGCGGTTCGGGATCTGGAGTATCGGTCTCTCTCTCTGGTCGAGGGGCTGAGCCGGACGATCGATTGGCTGAGGTCATCGCATGGATGTTCTGAGGTGGGATGAAGGGACCCGGGCCGTGCGCGAGAGGCAGGCCCGGGATTGGGACCGGATCGCCTCGTCGGTGCGGGATTTCCGGGACGCGCCGAGCACGCAGTACTACCGGCGGTGTGAGATCGCCCTGCTGGAGCACTCGGTGGGGAGCCTGCGCGGCAGGCGGGTGCTGAAGCTCGATCTCTGGAACGAGGCCTTCAACACGCGCATCCTCGACTGGATGCGCGAGCAGGGGGCGGAGGTGGTGGGGCTCGACCTCTCGCGCGTGGTGGCCTTCCAGGCGCGTCGCAACGCGCAGTCGAACGGCCACGCGCCGGCCCTGCTGCTCGCCGACATCCGCGAGCTGCCGTTCGCGGCCGGGTCGTTCGACGTGGTCTACACCATGGGGACGATCGAGCACATCGACGAGTACCGCCAGGCGATCCACGAGATCCACCGCGTGCTGAAGCCGGGCGGCCGGGCGGTGATCGGCGTGCCGCACAAGTGGGACCTCTTCCTGCGTCCCCTCATGGTCCGGGTCCTCGACGCGTTCGGCCAGTACCTCTATGCGCCCGAGAAGTCCTTCAGCGCCGCGGAGCTGCGCCGGGACGTCGAGCGGACCGGCCTGCGGGTGATCGAGCGCACGGGCATCCTCACGCTGCCGGGGCTCCTGCGCATGGCGGACCTCTTCTTCTACACCCGGGGCATCCCCCTCTACCGGTTGAGCCCGCTGTTCCTCGCGCCGTTCGAGTTCGCCGAGACGCGGTGGCGCTGGCCGGGCCGCTTCGGCTATCTCCTGACGCTGGTAGCAGATAAACCAGCGGACAAGCCCTAGGGGATCGTCATGGAGATCTACCGCCACGTGCCGGGCTTCCTCTCGGCCGAAGAGCTGGGCCGGCTCCTGGGTCTGATCGAGAGCCAGGAGGAGCTGTACACCGAGGTGCATGGCAAGGGCGGCCTGGGTCCGCGCTACCGGGTGATCGACGGCGACCAGATCCACGAGCGGCTGCCCGCGGTGGAGGATCTGGGCGACCGCCGGGTGCGTCCGCTGGCCGAGGAGTTCGCGGGCCACTCCCTGCGCCCGCTCGGCAGCTCCAAGCGGGCCATGCGGGTGCAGACCTACGAGCGGCGCGAGCACGGCTTCCGCTGGCACCTGGACGGCCACGCCTATGTGGCCCTGGTGACGCTGCGCAACACCAACCGCGGCCAGACGCAGTTCATCTCGCCCGGCCTCACGAAGCTCCTGCGCTTCCTGCTCTATCCGCTCTACGCGGTCCCGCAGGTCTTCTCGGTTTTTCCGCGCCGCGCCGTCACGGCCGAGCCCGGAGACCTGCTGGTGATGCGCGGCGCCCGGGCCATCCACCGCGGAGTCACCCTGTCGGACGAGGGACAGCGCATCCTGATCGCCTACACCTTCGATCCTCCGGACAAGAAGCCGAACCCCTTTCGGGACTGGATCGCCCGAAGGCTGAATTATTGAGCGTGCTGGCCGCGCACCTGCTGGCCTTCGCGATCCTCGGCGCCACGGCGTGGACGGCGGGCTCGCTGGCCACGAGGTCGTTCGCCTGGGAGGGGTGGGCGGAGCGGCTCGCCGTGCCGGCCGCGCTCGGGCTGGCCCTGCTGGCCCACCTCGGCTTTCTGCTCGCCGCGCTCGGCGTGCTGCGGCCCGGCATCCTGATCGGGATTGCGATCGCCGGAGTCGCCGTCTTCTGCTGGGAGCGCCGGCATCTTGCCGGCCTCTTTTCCTGGCGATTTCTAGTCCTCGCCCTCCTGGCCCTAGCCCCGCTCTTCGTCCTCACGATGTATCCGCCCACGGCGTTCGACGAGACGATGTATCACCTGCCGTTCGCCCGCGCCTTTGCCCGGTCGGGAGCGCTCCCGGCCACGCCGGCCCTGCGGTTCCCGGTCTTCCCGGCGCTCGGAGAGCTGCTCTTCGCGGAGACCCTGCTGCTGACCCATGACGTGGCGGCCCACCTCGTGGACCTGCTGGCAATCCTCGCGACGGCCGGCATCCTGGCGGCCTGGGGCCGGAGGGCCTTTTCATCTCAGGCCGGCTGGCTCGCGGCGGCGCTCTGGCTGGGCAACCCGATCGTGGTCTATCTGGGCGGCACGGCCTATGTCGATCCGCTCCTGGCCCTCTTCGTGACCGGCGCGCTCTTCGCCGCCTGGGTCTTCCTCCAGGAGCGTCCGGGCGGGCGGGGCTGGCTGCTGCTCGCCGCCGTCTTCGCGGGCACGGCCGCCGGGGTCAAATACCTGGGCCTCTTCTTCGCGGCGGCGATCTTCGTGGACCTGGCCTGTGCCCTGCGAAGGCTTTCGATCCCGATCCTGTTCGCGCTCGTGGCGTTCGTGGCGCTCGCTCCCACGAACGCCCGGATCGCGGCGGAGACCGGCAACCCGATCTTTCCGTACCTGCCGGGCGTGTTCGGATCGACCGCCTGGGACCCGATCGCCCTCAAGCCTGCCGGCGACGTCATCGCTCCCGCGACGCTGGTCCGGTACGTCCGGCTCCCCTGGGACGTGGTCTTCCACCGCTCGGCCGTGGGGCGCCAGCCGCCGCTCTCTCCCTTCTATCTCGCGGGCCTCCCGCTGCTCCTCGCCGGAGCGGTCCGGGACTCCCGGGTGCGGCGCCTGCTGATCATCCCGGTCGTCTGGTCGGTGGTGTTCCTCTTCCTGCCTGCGGACTCCCGGTACCTGGTGCCCATCCTGCCGCCGGTGAGCCTGGCCCTCGCGGGATCGATCCCTTTGAAGAACCGGACCTGGCTGGCGGCGGCCTGCGCGCGGGCCTTCCTGCCAGGCTGGCTCTACGCGGGCTACAGGATGGTGCGCCTCGGTCCACCGCCGGTCACCGAGGAGGGGCGGGACCTGTATCTCGCCCGGCAACTGCCCCTCTACCCGGCGGTCCGCGAGCTCAACCGGATCTCCACCGTCGCCTACGCCTTCCACGCCGAGAACATGAAGTACTTCTATGATGGAGCCCTGTACGGCGATTGGATCGGCGAAGCGCGCTACGGACGGTTCTTCCCGCTCGTCGGAAGACCGGCGGAGCTCCACCGCGAGCTGCGGAGGCTGGGAGCGACGCACCTCCTGATGAGCCGGAGCCCGGGAGCCGTCCGGCCGCCCGGAACGCCGGAATGGCAGAGATGGTTCCGCCGGGTCTATGAGGACCCCGCGGCGGAGGTCTTCATGCTCGCGACCGGGCGGTGAGGAGGACGTTCCCGTAGGGGGTGCCCATGCCCATGGGCTGGAGGTCCACGGTGAATCCGGCGGACTCCAGGAGGCGACTCCACTCCTCGGCGCTCCGGTAGTGGAAGCGCTGCTTCCAGTGGCGCCGGGCGAGGGTGCAGACCCTCTCCTGGATGCGGGTGGCGGTGAAGCGCCAGCCGGCTCCGGCGTCGGCGTCCCGGATCAGGAGAAGGCCTCCAGGCTCTAGGGCGGCGGCGATCTTTCTGATCAGATCTTCCTGGGCTTCAGCGGGCAGGTAGTGGAGGACGTCCAGGAGAAGGACGACTCTCGCGGGCGGCAACTCGGAGTCCCGGAGATCGAGGACGTCGATTCTTGCCTGATCCCCCAGGGCGGCGCGGGCGGCCTGGGTCGGCTTGACGCCAGTCTCGATGCCGTGGAGGTCCAAGGCGGGCGGCGGGGGCCAGCCCTCCGGATAGAGACCGCGGTGGAAACGATCGCGGGCGGTGAGGAGGAGCGAGAGGAGGATGCCCCGGCCGCAGCCCAGGTCCAGGAGGCGGCCGTCGTGGGGCAGAAGACCCTGCTGGAGGATCTGGAGATAGACCGGGTCGTGGCGCAGCTTGCCGCGGACGAACTCCCAGTCGAACATGCCGCTGCCCAGATAACGGTAGGCGGTCTCTTCGATGAGGTCGTGGATCGCGGGCTCCCTCCGGCTCTTCACGGCGGCGCGCCAGGTGAGCAGGGCCAGGGGGATGGCGAGGCCGACGCCAACCACGGCGCTGCCAACCAGGAGGTCGATCCCGAACTGCCACGGGTCCTGGTGGCGCAACTGGGAGGGATGGATGGACAGCCGGCCTCCGCCGCGCAGCCAGCGGCCGACCTGGATCTCCGCGAAGACCAGGAGAGGCCAGAGACCGGGCAGGCTGATGTGGGCGGCGAGGTAGGTGAGGACGAGGTTCAGGCGCAGGAGCTTCGCGAAGATCGCGCAGAGCACCAGGTGCAGGCCGTAGAACGGCGAGCAGCCGATGACCACGCCCAAGGCCACGGCACCCGCCTGCTTCTCCGGGGTGCCCCCCTCGGTGCGCAGGCGGTAGAGCAGCTCCCGGAGCTTTGGCGCGCGTTTCATGCAGTTGTCATGCTTCCAGGGGCACCGGGCGGAGCCCGCGGGTCCCCAGCTCTTCGAGGACCCGAGGCAGGACGTCGAGGACGACCGGATTGCCCCCGCCCTTCATGGCCGAGCCGTCGTGGAGGAGGAGGACGTCTCCGGCTGATATCTCCCGGCGGCCGCGGAGGAGGCGGCGGGTGACGGCCTCCGGATCCTTCTCCACGATATCGAAGCCGCGGCGGGTCCAGGAGGCGAGGGTCAGGCGTTCGCGGTGCAGCTCTCTTTCGAGGAGCGGGTTGCGGAGCCCGGCCGGCGCCCGGAACAGGTTCGGGACCCGGCCGGTGGCCCGGCCGATCGCGTCCTGGGCTTTCAGGATCTCGCGTCTCAGCCCGGCCGGCGGATAGCAGGCGAAGGCGTTGGGGTGGGACCAGGTGTGGTTCTCGACCCGATGGCCGCGGCGGACGATCTCGGCGGCGAGGTCGGGGCGGGCCTCGACGCGCCGGCCGATGCAGAAGAAGGTGGCGCGCGCGCCGGTCCGGTCCAGGAGGTCGAGGACCCGCGGGGTGACGTCGGGGTCGGGGCCGTCGTCGAAGGTGAGGCCGACCTCGCCGCGGGCGGCGGCGGCTTCGGACAGGCGGTTGCGGTTCGGACCAAGCATCTTGCTCTGCGGCCACAGGCTGAACCCGGCCAGGATCAGGTGGTCTGCGAAGAGGGTGCCGGCGACCTGCGGCCAGTGCCGGGGGGAGAGGACCAGGGCCGCCGCTCCGGCCGCGTGGAGCGCGATCGAGCCGAGGAGGAAGGGCGTGGGTTTGTATCTCTCTTTCAATCCCCGGCCCCCCGGAGCGCGCGCAACTCGCGGCGGTCGAGCTTGCCCCGGGTGTTGCGAGGCAGCTCCGGCACCAGGACGACGCTGCGCGGGACCTTGTGCGGCGAGAGGCGCGGCCGGCACCAGGCGACGACGTCCTCGACGGTCAGGCTGCCCGGCAGGCAGGCGATCACGGCGCGCAGGATCTGGTCGGCCCGTTCGGGCAGCGGCAGGCCCAGGACCGCGACCTCCAGGACGCCGGGGAGCTGGCCGACCACGGCCTCGACCTCCTTCGGATCGACCTTCTTGCCCTTGATGTTGATCTGGTCGTCCGCCCGGCCGCGCAGCACGAGCTCGCCATTGCGCCAGACCGCGAGGTCGCCGTTGACGAACCGGCCGCCTCCGAGCCGGGTCTCATCCGGGGGCAGGTAGCCGGCGGCCACGGCGGGGGAGCGGACCGTGACGACTCCACCCTCCTCGTCCTCGACCGGCTCCAGATCGATCCGGACGCCTTCGACCGGGGTGCCCACGGTGCCGCGCTCGCCCGCGGTGCCTTCGCGGTCGTAGCAGATGCCGCCGCACTCGCTGGCGCCGTAGAAGACGTGGACCGGCAGGCCGAAGGTCTCGCGGAAGCGGGCGGCGGTGGCCGGGCTCAGGGGGGCTCCGGCGGTGAGGACGAGGCGCAGCGAGGCGGGCCAGTCCGGCGGCTCGTTCAGGCGGAGCAGGGCGTCGAGCACGGCGGGCACGGTCGGAAAGACAGTGGCGCCGGTGCGGGCCGCGGCGTCGAACGGGTCGAAGATACGCTCCTCTTCGGGCAGGATCAGGAGGGTGCCGCGCATCAGGGCCGGCATGGCGAGGCTCGACAGGCCGTAGGAGTGGGAGAGCGGGATGGTCGCGAGAAGGCGATCGTCATCCCGGAGCCCCATGGTGAGGGCCAGGGCGGCGTCGTCCGCCACCAGGGCTTCGGCCGGCGTGGCGATGCCCCGCGGCGCGCCGGTCGAGCCCGAGGTCAGCTTGATGACCGCGATGCCCGGGACCTGGAGAGTCGGAGACGGCGCCGGGGTCAGGGTCCAGTCCTCGGGACCGCGGGGCCAGCCGGTGCGGCAGCGCAGGATGCCGGCGGCGCCCAGGGACTGGACGGTGCGCAGGGCTTCGGCCTCCGGGGTCCGGGCGTCGAGGAGGACGGCGGCGAGCCCGGCCCGGCGCAGGGCCAGGAGCGAGGCGAGCAGGCCGGGACCGTTCGGCGCGGCAAGGCCCACGGCAGAGTCCGGGGTCAGGCCCTCCAGGGCGCGGCCGGCGGCCCGGGCCAGGGATTCAACGTCCCCGACCGCCGCGTGGCGCTCGGGCGTGGCAACCAGGGGGGCCAGCGGGGTGCGCCGGGCCAGCAGGTCGAAGGCGTGAAGGATGGGATCGCTGGAGGTCATCTGCCTGGGAATCGGTCCGCGCCGCCGGTTTGTTGAGGCGAACGGGGATGATACGCTAGCTGCCATGTCTGAAGCACCCGCGATCCCGAGTCGGATCAAGCGCTTGATCGTCGACAGTCTTCATCTCGAAGGGATGAAGCCCGAGATGATCGAGGACGAGGCTCCTCTCTTCGGCGAGGGGCTCGGCCTCGATTCGGTCGACGCCCTCGAGCTGGTCGTGGCTCTCGAGAAGGAGTTCGGGATCAAGATCAAGAGCCAGGAGCTCGGCCGGGAGGTCTTCTCCTCGGTGTCGAGCCTCTCCCAGTTCATCGAGACGCGGACCTGACCCGCGATACGATCCGTCCGGGATGAAACGAGTGCGCGTGGCAGTCACCGGCGTGGGCGCCGTGAGCGGCCTCGGGTGGGGTGTGGCCCCGCTCTGGGAAGGGCTGCGCGCGGGCCGCAGCGCCATCCGCGACTTCCGGCGTTTCGACCACAGCCACCACCGCACGCACCTCGCCGCCGAGGTCGAACCGTTCTCCCCGGCGCTGGCGGCCGATCCGCGCTGGGAGCGCCTGAGCCTCGCCGACCGCTTCGCGGTGTTCGCCGCCTGCGAGGCGCTGGCCATGGCCGGGCTGGCCGCGCCCGTGGAGGACGCCGGGGTCTACTTCGGCAGCAGCACGGGCGGGATGTTCGAGAGCGAGCGGTTCTTCAACGAGTTCCTTCGCGGCCGGTGGCGCCAGGCGCGGCTGCGCGACCTCGCCTCGCAGCAGGTGAACGCGCCGGGCGACGCGGTGGCGCGCTGGCTCGGGGTGACCGGCCCGGTGCGGACGATTTCTTCCGCCTGCTCGTCGGGTGCCCTGGCCCTGGGCGCGGCGCTCGACGCGGTGCGCTCCGGCGAGGTCGAAGTGGCCGTGGCCGGCGGCTCGGACTCGCTCTGCCAGCTCACGTACGCGGGCTTCAACGCGCTGCGCTCGGTGG
Source organism: Thermoanaerobaculia bacterium (assembly GCA_036266195.1). Taxonomy (GTDB): domain Bacteria; phylum Acidobacteriota; class Thermoanaerobaculia; order Multivoradales; family UBA5704; genus DATMER01. Next base: position 13,151 of record DATANP010000553.1, read on the forward strand.
ATGAGGGCGCCTGCCGGCCGTTCCGGCCCGGGCGCGAGGGGATGTCGTTCGGCGAGGGCTCGGCCGTGCTGGTGCTGGAGCCTCTGGAGAGAGTGCTGGCGCGCGGCGCCGAGCCGCTCGCGGTGCTGGCCGGCGCGGGCTCGGCCTGCGACGCCCACCACATGACGGCTCCCGATCCGAGCGGCACCGGCGCGGCGGCGGCCATCGAGGCGGCGCTCCGGGACGCCGGGATGCCGGCCTCGGAGATCGGGTTCGTCAACGCCCACGGCACGGGCACGCCGCTCAACGACGCCGCCGAGTGGCAGGCCCTCCAGCGGGTGTTTGGCGAGCGCGCGGGGGAGATCCCGCTGGCCGCCACCAAGGCGTTGCTCGGCCACTTGCTGGGCTCGTCCGGCGCGATCGAGGCGGTGGCGACGGTGCTCTGCCTCCGCCATCGCGAGGTCCATCCGGTCCCGGCCTGCGAGGGCATGGGGGTGGATCCGGAGGCGCCGGTCTCGCTGGTGCTCGACCGTCCACTGCCGGTGCCCGAAGTCCAGGCGGCGGTCTCCACGAGTCTCGCCTTCGGCGGCTCGAACGCGGCGCTCGTCTTCTCCCAGGTGGGTGAGTGAGCAGTCCGATCCTGGTGACGGGGCTCGGCACGGTCGGCGCCTATGGCAGCGGGGAAGAGGGTCTGCGCCAAGCGCTTGCGTCGGGCGAGCCTTCGGCCTCGAAGGAGATGGACCTCTCGGCCGGTTATCACCTCTCCCGCGCCTCGAAGAGAGGACTCATGGTCGATCCGACCCTGCTGCGCGAGTGGCTCTCGCCCGGGGAGGCTCGCCGCATGAGCCCGCCATCCCGGCTGGCGGTGACGGCCTCGCGCATGGCGCTCCGCGCCTCGGGTCTGGAGGGGGTGGTGGACGAGCGGACCGGGGTGGTGCTCGCCACGGCCTTCGGTCCGTCCTCGTACTCGGAGGGGCTGCTCAAGCAGATCCTTCTCGAAGGGCCGGAGGCGGCCTCGCCGATCCTGTTCATGGAGAGCGTGGCCAACGCTCCGGCCGCCCAGATCGCGATCTCGTCCAAGGCCCGCGGCCCGAGCGTGACGATCTGCCAGCGCGAGGCGGGCACGCTCCTCGCCGTGGGGCAGGCCGCCGTGGACGTGGCCGCCGGCCGGGTGCCGCGCGCTCTGGCCGGCTCGGTGGACGAGATGACGCCGCTCCTCCATTCGCTGCTCGACCGCTTTGGTGCCGTGACGCGCAACGGCGGACCCGGCGGCCAGGAGGTGGCGCGGCCGTTCGACCGCCGGCGCGCCGGGTTCGTGGCGGCCGAGGGCGCGACCATGCTGGTGTTGGAGAGCGAGCAGACCGCGGCCGGGCGCGATGTCCAGCCGCTGGCCCGGGTGCTTGCCTGGGGAGGCGCGTTCGATCCCACGGCGCCGCCGGTCGGCTGGGGGACAGGCTATACCGCCCTGGCCCGCGTCCTGCGGCGCTCGCTGGACCGGGCAGGGATCGGCCTCGCCTCGATCGACCGGATCGTGTCCGGGGCCTCGGGCTCGGTCGGCGGCGACCGGGTCGAGGCGCTGATGCTTCGCGAAGCGTGGGGGGATCTGCCTCTCCCTCCGGTCCTGGCTCCGAAAGGGGTGACCGGGGAGTATGGCGGCGGCTTCCTCGCGGCAGCCGTGCTTTCGGTCCGGACCCCGTTCGGCCCCACGGCCGGATTCGAGGAGGCTGATCCCGAGTTGGGCCTCGTGCCGCACGACGGCTCGCCCCTGCCTCCTCCTTCCACCGTCCTCGTCACCAGCGTGGCAGCCGGAGGAGCGGCCTCGTGGGTGGTTCTGGGGAGAGCATGACAATCGCCGCGATCATCCCGGCCTACCAGGCGGCGCCCTCGGTCGGCGACGTGGTGCGGGGTACGCTGGAGATCCTGCCCGAGGTCCTGGTGGTGGACGACGGCTCCACGGACGGCACGGCCGAGGTCGCGCGCCGGGCCGGGGCGCGGGTGATCTCCCACCCGGCGAACCGCGGCAAGGGGGCGGCGCTCGCCACGGGCTTCCGCGACCTCTTCGGCCGCGGGTTCGAGGCGGTGCTCACGCTCGACGCCGACGGCCAGCACCTCCCCGCCGAGATCCCGAAGGTGCTCGCGGCCCGGGACGAGGGCGATCTGATCCTGGGCGTGCGCGACCACCTGTTTGGCGAGATGAGCACGGTCCGCCGGCTGAGCAACCGGCTGTCGTCCAAGGCGATCTCGTTCGCGGCCGGCCAGCGGCTGAACGACATCCAGACCGGGTTCCGGCTCTACTCGAAGCGGCTGATCGACACCGTGGGCTTCCCCGAGGCGCGCTTCGAGGCCGAGAGCGCCGTGGTTGTGCGCGCGGCCCGGCGCGGCTTCCGGGTGGTGACCGTGCCGGTCCACCTGGGCTTCGCGGACGGCCGCACGACCAGCCACTACCGGCCGCTCATGGACAGCTTCCGGATCGCCGGCGCGGTCACGCGCGCCCGGCTGGAGATGCTCAAGTGGGCACGGTCCTGATCACCGGCGGCAACCGGGGCATCGGCCGGGCGATCGTCGAGGCGCTGGTCCAGGCAGCCGTCGATCCCGTGGCCTTTACGTACAGCTCGTCCGAGGACACGGCGCGGGCCGTGGAGGAGGCGTCCGCAGGCCGGGCGCGGGCCTTCCGCCTGGACCTGTCGGACCGCGGCCGGCCGGACGATCTGATCGCCGAGATCGAGGAGGCGCTCGGGCCGGTCGAGGGGCTGGTCAACAACGCGGGCGTCCGCCGGGAGTCGCTGCTCGCCATGATGCCGGACGAGGACTGGGACGCGGTGCTGGAGGTCAATCTCGGGGGCGCGTTCCGCTGCTGCCGGGCGGTCCTGCGGGGAATGATGGTGCGGCGCCGGGGCTCGATCGTGAACGTCTCGTCCCTCTCGGCCCTGCACGGCGTGGCCGGCCAGGCCGCCTATGCCGCCTCCAAGGCCGGGCTTCTCGGGATGACCCGCGCGCTCGCCCGGGAGGTCGGCAAGCGCGGGGTGCGCGTGAACGCGGTGGTGCCCGGGTTCGTGCCCACCGACCTCACGGCCGGGCTGCCGGACGCGGCCGTCCAGGTGCTCCGGGCCGGCGAGTGCCTGCCGGGCGGGGTCGGCGCGGGCAACGTGGCGGACGCCGTCCTCTTCCTGCTCTCGGACCGCGCCGCGGCCATCACGGGCCAGACCCTGGTGGTCGACGCCGGCGCCTCGGCCTGACCGCCATGCCCGGCCGCTTCGCCTCCCGGCTCGCCGAGCCTGTGATCCGGCACCCCGCGCTCGTCCTCCTGGTGACCGTGGCGCTGACCCTCCTCTCGGTCGTGCCCGCCCTGAAGTTCCGGGTGGACACCGACCTCTCGGCCCTGCTGCCGGACGGCGCGCCGGGCGCGGACGACTACCGCCTGTTCCTCCGCACCTTCGGCGGCTTCGAAAAGGTCTTCGTGGTGGTGCGCTCGGCCCGCGGGCCGCTTGAGGACGCCACCTCCCTGATCGACGCGGCCGAGGTGCTGGCCGGGGAGATGAGCCGCAGCCCGCAGGTGGCGGAGGCGCGCTCGGGCATCACCGAGGAGGACGAGCGGTTCTTCTTCCGCTACCTGGCGCCGCGCATGCCCCTGCTCTACGAGGGCGACATCCGCAAGGAGCTGGCGCCGCGGCTGACTCCCGAGGCGATCCACGACCGGGTGGCGATCATGCGCGACACCCTGCGCAGCCCGGCCGGCTCGGCGCTCGCCCCGCTCTTCGCTGCCGATCCTCTGGGGCTCTCCGAGGGCCTGATCGGCTCCGCATCCGCGACCCTGCCGGTGGACCCCCTGACCGGCGCGTTCGTGTCCCGGAAGGGCGACGCGGCCATGGTCATCCTCACCCCGGCCCACGCCGAGATCGATCCGGAGAGCGGCCGGGCGCTGCTCGCCGACCTGGACCGGGCCTATGCCAAGGCCCGGGAGGCGGTCGACGTCCCTCTGGAGATGGTCGCGGTCGGCGGCCCGATCTACGCGGCCCAGGACGAGGCGCTGCTGCGCGCCGACCTCACCCGCACGGCCGCCGGATCGGCCGCGGGCGTGGCGATCCTGCTCCTGGTGGGGTTCGGCGGCGGGTTCATTCCGCTGGTCATCCTGGGCTCGGTGCTCACCGGCCTGATCTGGTCGATCGCGATCACCGCGCTCTGGCTCGGCCACATCACGGTGGTCGGGGTGGGCTTCGCCGCAGCCCTGATCGGCATGGGGGTCGAGTACGGCATCCATGGCGGCGCCCGCTTCCGGCAGCTCCGGCACGAGGGGCTCGACCTGGGAGACGCCCTGCGCGAGACCTTCCAGGACCCCGGGCCGGGCATCGTCTCCTCGGCCCTGACCACGGCCGCCGGTCT
>DATANP010000554.1:0-3781 GCA_036266195.1 Thermoanaerobaculia bacterium
CGCCGCGGCGGTGCAGGAGGACGTGGACGCGGTAGGGCTCTCGATCCTCTCCGGCGCCCACAACAGCCTGCTGCCCGAGATCACCCGGCTGCTCAAGGAGCAGGGCGCGTCGGACATCCTGGTTTTCGCCGGCGGGATCATCCCGGAGCAGGACATGAAGGGGCTCAAGGCCGCGGGCATCGACGAGATCTTCCTGCCCGGGACCTCGACCCGCTCGATCGTCCAGTATCTGCAGGATCGTTTCGCCGCCGCGCACCCCACAACCTAAACTCTGCCGCGAGAACGGTTTGACGGCCCGCCTTCCGGGGTGTTAGGTTACCCGGCGACAGCATCGGAGGAAGCATGAGAAGACGGATTCTGTTGGCCGACGACAGCGTCACCATCCAGAAGGTCATCGAGCTGACCTTCATGGACGAGGATTACGAGGTCCGCGCGGTCAGCAACGGCGACGAGGCCATCCAGGTTTTGCCCGAGGTCGATCCGGACGTGGTCATCGCGGACGTCCACATGCCGGGCGCCAACGGCTACGAGGTCTGCCGGCGCGCCAAGGCTATGAAGCCCGAGATCCCGGTGCTGCTGCTGGTCGGCACCTTCGAGCCGTTCGACGAGTCCCAGGCCCGCGCCGCGGGCGCCAACTCGTTCCTCAAGAAACCGTTCGACTCCCAGGAGCTGCTGCAGCGCGTGGGCGACCTGATGGCCGCCGCGCCGGCCGCTCCCGCCGCCCCCTCCGTGGGCGCGGAGACGGTGCGGCTCTCGGCCCTGTCCTCCATGCCCGCCATGAGCTTCGAGCCCGAGCCGGCCGCCCAGCCCGTCGAGGAGTGGAAGGGCTTCGAGCTGTCCCCCGAGCCCGAGCTGTCGAGCCCATTCAATCTGGGAGCGACGGACTCGTCCTTCTCCCTGGAGGAGCCGGCCGCCGAGCCGATGTTCGAGATGGAGGAGGAGCCCGCCTCCGCCCCGGCCTACTCCCCGGGCGGCGACGTGTTCGGCTACGAGCCGCAGCCCATCGCCGCGGCCCCGTCCTATGACGCGCTCTCGCCAGTCGAGGATTTCTCCGACACCGAGCGCCTCGGCGTGCCCGAGGCCGCGGCGCCGCTCGTCGGCAGCCTGGAGGAGACGGAGCGCCGGATCGAGTCCCCGGCTCCCCTGGGTCTGGAGCAGTCCCACGAGCCGCCGTCCGCGCCCCGCATGGCCGTGCCGCCGATGCCCGAGGCCATTCCGGTCTCCGCTCCGCTCGCCACGGGGCGGGTCGAGGTCGCCAATACCGCCGACGGCCGTCTGAGCGACGCGGACGTGGACCGCATCGCGCGCCGGGTGGTCGAGCTGCTCGGCGACCGCGCGATCCGGGACGTGGCCTGGGAAGTCATTCCGGACCTCGCCGAGGTCGTCATCCGCGACCGCCTGCGCGAGCTCGAGAGCCAGGCCGAGAGCCTCGAGTAGGCCCTCCGGCCTGACATGGGCTTCCGGCACTACCTGGACGAGATCGCCCGGCTGCGGCCGGCGGGCACTCCGGAGAACCTCGTCGTCCTTCCGCGGGTGGACTCGACGAACCGGATCGCCCGGCTCATCGTCGACGAATACCAGAACGAGGAGCAGGCCGTCCGTCCTCTCCTGGTCCTCGCCCTGGAGCAGACCGGCGGTCGCGGCCGGCAGGGCCGGGTGTGGACGAGCCCGCCGGGCAAGGGGGTCTATGCCTCGCGGGTGATCGCGGTCGAGGATGCCTCGCTCCTCCAGAGCCTGCCCCTCCTGGTGGGCGTGGGCCTGGGCCGCGCGCTCGCGCCGTACCTGCCCTCGCCGTGCCGTCTCAAGTGGCCGAACGACCTGGTGATCGAGGAGGCTGGCCAGAGGAAGAAGATCGGCGGCATCCTGATCGAGGCCATGGCCCAGGCCGGCGGTCCGTCGGTGGCGGTCATCGGCTTCGGCGTGAACCATGGCCATGAGGCCGGCGACCTGCCGGAGACCGGGACCTCGGTCCACCTCCTCGGCGGAGGCGTGAACCTGGAGGAGCTGACCTGGGCGCTGGTCCAGGGGGTCGAGCGCGAGCTGGCGCACCTCGGAGACATGCCCTATGCGGCGGCGGCCTGGCGCGAGCTGGCGATCCACCGGCCGGGCGACCCGATGACCTGCCGGACCGCGGAGGGCGAGGTCGAGGGCACGTTCGAAGGGCTTGACGACCAGGGCCGGCTGGTGCTCCGGAACGGCGGCGGCCCGCTGCGGCTGTCGTCCGGCGAAGTCATCTGAAGCTCAGGGAGGAGCCATGAACGGCAGGAAGAGGTCCCGGCCGGGTCCGGGCGGTCTGTTGGTTCTCGTGGACGTGGGTAACACGAACACGGTTTTCGGGGTCTACGACGGCGACGAGCTGGTCGAGAGCTTCCGCCTCTCGACCGACACCGAGCGCACGGCGGACGAGTACGGCTCGCTCCTGCTGCCGCTCTTCGGCCGGCGCAGCGTCGATCCCACGGCGGCCGAGGCGGTGGTGATCTCCTCGGTGGTGCCGCCGCTGCACTTCACCCTGGACCAGATGGCCCGGAAGTACTTCGGCAAGAAGCCGCTGTTCATCGAGCCCGGGGTGCGCACGGGCATGCCGATCCGCTACGACAACCCGGCCGAGGTCGGGGCGGACCGCATCGTGAACGCGGTGGCGGCCCGGGAGCGCTACGGCGCGCCGGTGATCGTGGTGGACTTCGGCACGGCCACCACCTTCGACGTGGTGAGCGCGGCCGGGGAGTACGTGGGCGGCATCATCACGCCGGGCATCATGATCTCGGCCGAGGCGCTCTTCGCGCACGCCTCGCGGCTCTACCGGGTGGACGTGCGCAAGCCCACGGAGCTGATCGGCAAGAACACGGCGGCGGCCATGCAGGCGGGCATCTACTACGGCTACATCGGGCTGGTGGACGGCATCCTGGAGCGGCTGCTGTCGGAGATCCCGGGCGTGAAGACCGTCGTGGCCACCGGCGGCCAGGCCGACCTGATCGCCTCGGGCTCACGCTTCATCCGCGAGGTCGATCCCATGCTGACCCTGGTCGGGCTCAAGCTGATCTACGAGAAGAACCGGCACCCCTGAGGAAAAAGGCTGCCGCGGTCCGTCTTCTTCCTGGAGGAGTGAACGATGGGCACCGAAAAGTCCTTCACGCGCTCGATCATGGCCCTGATCCTGGATGTCGCCAACAAGGAGATGGGCAACGGCCTGGATTTCGACCAGGGCACGCCGAACCACCGTGCGCTCGCCGTGGCCTGCGGCTACGGCTGGTCGCTGAAGTTCGGCGACGAGGCGCAGAAGAAGAAGGCGCGGGAGAGGGTCGAGACGCTTTTCGGCTTCCAGAACGACCGGGGCCACTACACCTGGGCCGAGACGAACGAGTGCCTGACCGCCAGCCACTACAACTGGTGGGGAGTGGCGTTCGCGGCTCTCCGCCTGTTCGCGCGCAGGAACGGAGATCCGAGGGTTCTCCAACTGACCGGCACCTGGTGGCGGCAGGAGATCGCCCTTCTCGCGCTGATGTCCGTCCCTTCCGGCAAGCTCGCGGGGTGCATCGTGGCGCCGGGCGGCCGCACCGTCTTCGACGAGGAACACCCCGCGAGCGGCGGAAGCGTGCCGCGCGACATCGTCTACCGCCTGATCATGGGGTTGAAGGTGAAGAAGGACAACGACTGGTTCAAGGCGGCCGCCGAGCCGGGCTCGTTCTACAAGAACAAGGATGAGAAGCCGGATGCCAAGGGCAGGCCCTTCCTGGACATCACCGCGCCCTGGATCGTGCGCGAGCTGCTCCAGGACGGCGAC
>DATANP010000555.1:0-21933 GCA_036266195.1 Thermoanaerobaculia bacterium
ATCCACAAGTAGAAGAGAAGCTGCAGCAGGGCGACGGCCGCGACGGCGCGGGTGCGGCGGACCAGCAGGAGGAGGGGCACGGCGAGCAGCACCACGGGCAGGCCGTGCCAGTTCTCTCCGAACGTGGCATCGCGAAGAGACCGGAAGATCACGGCCGCCCGGCCCGGCTCGACCGCGCCGGTGTTGTACTTCTGGTAGAGACCCGGTCCGAAGACACCGAAGGTCCGGATCGCCCAGGGTATTGAAACGAGCGCGGTCGGCAGTCCGAGCCAGAGCGCTGACCGGAGATCCCGCCGGCGGAGGAGCTGGATACCGGCCAGGAAGGCGGCCAGCGGCATGCCCTCCATCTTCGAGGCCGCGGCGAAGGCGGCGGCGATCCCGACCTCGACGTCTCCCTCGCGGTCCGCGGGGCGGAGGAGCGCGGGCAGGGCGGCCAGGAACGCCAGGGCCGGCATGCCATCGGCGCCGCCGGCCGCGCGATGGCCGAGCCCGAAGCCGGCCAGGGTGAAGGCCACGGCCGCGATTCCCATCTGCGTCATCGGCCGCGGAGTGCCGCCCAGGGCCCGCCGCGCCGCAACCAGGATCAGCGCCAGGACCAGCGCCGACCAGAGCATCTGGGCCGGCGCCGCGAACCGGCCGGCGAACATCGCCGAGCCCGCGAACAGCTCCGGCAGCAGGTTCGGGTAGTCCGGATGGATCACCCAGTTCCAGGGCTTCGCCAGCCACTCGTAGTCCACCCGGCCGGCCAGGAAGAAGTGCTCCCCCTTGATCCCCCAGTGGTAGACGAAGTCCGGCGTCATGGTCCAGAGCGTGGGTGCGAACAGCGTAAAGGCCGCGAGGGCAAAGAGCGCCGCGCCGTCGCCAAGACCGAGATCCGACGGCAATCGCTCCGTCTCCATCTTCCTGCGCAGGCCCAGGGCCGCCAGCAGGAGGAGCGGGACGAGGAGCGTCCACCGGTTCCAGCGCAACCCGACGACGTCGTACGCCGTGAGGAGGAGATGGAGGAGCAGGGCTCCGGCCATCCAGCGGAGGGTCCAGGTGCGGAGAGGCAGCATTCGGCCGGCCAGGGCCAGGAGCGCGGCGAAGAACAGGACGGCGAGCCAGCTCATCGCCTTATCCGGTACAGGACACAGCCGGTGAGCTGCCGGACCTTCTCGGCGCGGGGGAGGTCGATCGGCTGGCGATGGGCGATCAGGTACCGGGCGAGCTCGCCGGCCTTCGGGTCGGAGATCGCGAGCACGTCGTCCTCGGGGAGGAGATAGGCGGCCCAGCGCCAGCGGTAGAACTCGGCCGCCGCGGCGGTGTCCGCCGATGGCGGCGACGCGAAGGCGACCACGCTCCCCGGCGGGATCTCCTGGCGGGCTTCGGCCAGGCACTGCTCCAGGACTTCGACCTGCTTCACCCCGAAGCGCCAGCGGATGGGATCGGCGCGCTCGGTCTCCCGCCGGTCGAAGGCGGTGAACGTGTCCGACAGCTCCACCAGGAAGGCGAGGGCGCTCCACGCCAGGAAGAGGGCCAGGATCAGGCGCCGTGGTATCCAGGGCACCGCGCGACCTTATCACCCTGCTAGACTCCCGGCCCCGTATGAGTCTCGCGCACCGTCCCGACCAGATGAGCCCCTCGGTGGCCGCCCTCCTGGCCGATCTCGACATCGGTCCGGGAAGCCTGGACGTGGCCATCGACGAGCGGGACGAGATGCTCGCCTTCCTGATCGAGGGCATGGAGGGCGACCGCGACCGGGCCCTGTTCACCTACTTCCGGTCGGGATTGAGCATCGCCGACTCCATGCTCCAGGTCCTGCGCTGGCGCTACGACGACCGGCCGATCCAGGTCCTCGACTTCGCGAGCGGCTACGGCCGGGTGACCCGCTTCCTGGTGCGCGAGCTGCCGCCGGAGAGCCTCTGGGTCTCGGACGTCTACGAGGACGGCATCCGCTTCCAGAAGGAGCGGTTCGGCGTCCACGCCGTGCCCTCGACCGTGCGGCCCGAGGACTTCGAGCTGGACGAGACGTTCGACGCGATCCTGGTCACCTCGCTCTTCACCCACCTGCCGGAGGCGCGGTTCGTCGACTGGCTGCGCGTGCTCTGCGGCCGCCTGAACCCGGGCGGCGTGCTCGCGTTCAGCACCCACCACCCGAGCCTGCTGGAGCCCTGCCCGGACCTGCCGGAGAGCGGCCTGCTGTTCCGGGACAACAGCGAGAGCACTTCGCTCGACCCGAACGACTACGGCTCGACCTGGGTGACCGAGTCGTTCGTGCGCAACGCGCTCGCCCGGGTGGCGCCGGGCAGCTCGGTGCTGCGGCTGGCGCGAGGGCTCTGCAACTACCAGGATCTCTACATTGCCGTGCTGGAACCGGACGTGGATTTCTCAACCCTGGACTACACCGGCGAGCCGCACCTGTTCCTGGAGCACTGCTCGCATGCCGGCTTGGACAACCTCCACCTGAAAGGCTGGGCCGCGGTCCGGACCGGCACGGTCGAGGCGGTCGAGGTGCTCCTGGACGGCCAGGTGCTCGCCACATTTCCGATCGACCAGGACCGGCCCGAGGTGGCCGCGCTGCTCGGCGGCGACCGCTACCTGAGGTCGGGCTGGGGCGGGATGTGCCCGCTGCCGCCCAGCCTGTCGCGCTTCTCCGCGGTGCTCCTGGTCCGCATGCGCGACTCGCGGGGCGTCCTCCACCCGGTGCGTGCCGGCTCGATCGACTCGCTGATCCTGGAGGCGACCCGCAACGACCTGCGGGCGGTCGAGAAGAAACTGGTGGAGACCGGCTGGGAGCTGGAAGACCTCCGCGGCTACACCCGCGCCACGGTCGGCGGCCTGCGCGACAAGATCGCCGCCATGGAGAAGAGCGGCTTCTGGAAGGGCCGCATGGCCTGGTTCCGCCTGAAGCGGGCGCTGGGGCTGACGGACGAGGAGTGAAGGACCAAAGGGACCGCAAGGACATCAGGGACCAAAGACTTTTGTCTTTGCAGCCCCTGCAGTCCTTTAGGTTCTCACCCCTTTGCTATCCTCACCTCATGAGCGAGATCCCCGGCCCGGCGGAGGTTCTGGCGGAGGCGGAATGCTCCTTGCATTCGCACGGCCGTGTGGCACTCTGTCAAATCGTTCGGACGGAGGGCTCCACGCCGGGAAAACCGGGGTGGAAGCTGTTGGCCCGGCCGGACGGGACGACATACGGCAACCTGGGTGGGGGAGCGTTCGAAGCCATGGTCTGCGCCGATGCGCGGGCCCGGCTGGCGAACGGTGCTGGGAAGGCTTCGGAGATCAAGAGGTATTACTTCACCGAGGATGCCGTGAAAGGGGAGCCCACGGGCATGGTCTGCGGCGGTATGGCGGAGGTCTTCCTGGAGATCCTGGAAGCGCCGCCGGTCCTCGTGGTCTGCGGCGGCGGTCCGGTCGGCCAAGCGCTGGCCCGGGCCGGTTCCCTCGCCGGCTTCGAGTGCCTGGTGACGGACGACCGGCCGGAGTTCCGCCAGCCGGGGCTGTTCCCGGAAGGAGCCCTGGTAGCCGAGGTCGGACGCGACTACAACGAGCCGTTCCTGGAGCCGGTGCAGCGCCGCGACCTCTACGTCGCGGTCGTCACGCGCTGCTGGGAGACGGACACCGCGGCCCTGGCCGGCATCCTGCGCCAGGATCCGCCGTCGCTGCGCTACCTGGGACTGATGGGCAGCCGCCGCAAGGTGGCGCGGGTGCGCGAGGAGGTCGAGGCGCTCGGGTTCGACCTCTCGGCACGGGACCTGAAAGCGCCGATCGGCCTTCCGATCGGCGGCGACACGCCAGGGGAGATCGCGATCTCGATCCTGGCCGAAGCGATCCGGACGCGCTATGGGCGTCCTGTACAGAAAGACGGAGATGATTAGGAAAGCTGTCCTCCTGCTGGCCTTGGCCTTGATGGCTGCCCCTGCCACGGCGGGCACCTGGCGCACGCTGCCCCTGTGGGGCGGCGACGTGCGGAGCCTCGCCATCCATCCCGACGACCCGGACCGGGTCTTCGCCGGCACCTCGGCCGGCCAGCTCTATGAATCGCGCGACGGCGGCCGGTCCTGGTCCGACGCCGGATCGCCGCTGCCGTTTCCCGGCTGGCTGGTGAGCTCCCTGCGCTTCGATCCCAATAAAAAAGAACGGTTGTGGGTCTCTCTCCAGGGCGTCTGGGGCGGCGGCCACGTGGCCTTCTCGGACGACCTCGGCAAGACCTGGGTGTCGCGCGCGGGCGGGCTGCCGGAGGAGCCGGTCTACACGCTCGCGCTCGTGCCGGGCCGCGAAGGGCGGCTCTACGCCGGCACCCTCTCCGGCGTCTGGGGCACCGAGGACGGCGGCGCCAGTTGGAAGCGGCTGACCGGCGAGTTCCCGCAGGCCCAGAAGGTCACCAGCCTGCTCGTCGATCCGATCCAGACGGATACGGTCATCGCCGGCACCTGGCGCCAGGCCTACCGCAGCGACGACGGCGGCAGGACCTGGTCCGGCGTGTTCAACGGCATGGTCCTCGACTCCGAGGTCTTCAGCCTGACGCCGATCCCCGAGCAGCCGGGCGAGATCTGGGCCACCACCTGCGGCTGGGTCTATCGCACGCTCGACCGCGGCGGCCAGTGGGAGCGCTTCAAGGAGGGGTTCGAGGAGCGCCGCACCCCCAGCTTCGCCGCGCTGCCGGACGGCAAGCTCCTGGCCGGCACCGTGGCCGGGCTCCACGTCTCGACCGACGGCGGCCAGACCTGGAAACGGACCGGCGACCCGGCGCTCTCCATCCAGGCCATCGCCTGGCATCCGAAGCGGCCGGACCGGATCTTCCTGGGCACCGAGGGCTCGGGCGTGTGGGTGTCGAGCGACAATGCGGCCAACTTCCACCCGTCGAGCACCGGCATGACCAACACCCGTGTCTCGGCGCTGGCGGCGTTCGGGAGCGACCTGCTGGTGGCCCTGAGCCATGCCGGGCCGGTCTCGGGCATCCACGTCTCGCACGACCGCGGCCGGACCTTCGGCGCGAGCGGCGCCGACTTCTCGCCGCTCCCGACCGTGCTCGACCTCGCCTGGCACGAAGGGCGGATCTACGCCGCCACCGAGCGCGGGCTCTACGAGCGCCGCGGCGAAGCCTGGTTCCGGCTCAACGAGCTGGGGGAGAGCCGGGTCGAGCAGCTCGTGGGCGACGGCCCGCAGCTCGTGGCGCGCACGGCCTCCGGCCTCTGGGAGCTGCGCAAGGGAACGTTCGTCCAGCGTCCCTTCGAGCACGGCGCGCCGCGCTCGGCGGCCTTCTTCGGCGGCGCCCTGTGGGTGACCGGCAGCGAGGGGGTCTACAAGCTCGGCGCCAACTCCAACGACACGATTGCGGCTCCGGTCTCCGGCGGCCGCCTGCAACGGCTCCAGGACCAGCTCCTGCTCTGGGGTCCGGGCGGCGCCTGGACCCGGCCGGCTCCGGACGGTGAATGGCTGTCGCTGACCGACAAGGCGTCGCGCCTGCTCGCCACCGGCAACGACCGCTGGGCGTCCCTCCTGGTGAGCGGCGACAGCGTGCGGCTCTACGACCGCGACGCGCGCAAGTTCCGTATCTTCGAGGTGCCCGTCCCGGCCCGCGACATCTCGGCCGCCGTGGTGGTGGACGGCAAGCTGATGCTCGGCACCTCGGGCTATGGCGTGCTGGTCCGCGAGCTGGACGACGACCTGTTCCCGGCCCTGCAGACGGATACTGCCACCGTCGCGGCAGGGTCGGGCGGCTAGTCGACGCCCTGGTTGATCGGAACGGGCGGCTAGTCGCCGCCCTTGAGGCCGGCCTTCTTGGCGTAATACCGGAAGCTGCGGAAGCTCATGCCGAGCAGCTCGGCGGCCTGGGTCTGGACCCCGGCCGTGCGCTCCAGGGCCTGCTGCATGAGCTGGGCGCGGATGTCCTCCAGGTAGGCCTCCAGATCGATCCCCTCCTCCGGGAGCTGGATCAGGTCCGACTGCATCCGGCGCTGCGTGAGCAGGTGGACCGGCAGGTCGCGGGTGGTGATCGTCTCGGCGTGCGAAAGCGCGAGCACGCGCTCGATCAGGTTCTCCAGCTCGCGCACGTTGCCCGGCCAGTCGTAGCCCTCCAGCAGGTGCATGGCCTCGACCGAGATCTGGCGCGGCGGCAACTCCATCTGCCGGCAGTATTTCTGGAGGAAGAAGTCCACCAGGAGCGGGATGTCCTCGCGCCGCTGGCGCAGCGGCGGCAGGTGGATCGGCAGCACGTTGATCCGGTAGTAGAGGTCCTCGCGGAACTCGCCGGTGGTGAGCCGGGTCTCCAGATCCTGGTTGGTGGCCGCGATGATGCGGACGTCGACCGACTCCTCCTCGGTGCCGCCCACCTTGCGCACCACCTTCTCCTGGATGGCGCGCAGGAGCTTCACCTGCATGGTCGGCGTCATCTCGCCGATCTCGTCGAGGAACAGGGTGCCGCGGTCCGCCTCCTGGAACAGGCCCTTCTTCTCGCGCACCGCGCCGGTGAAGGCGCCGCGCTCGTGGCCGAACAGCTCGCTCTCGAGCAGGTTCTCGGGCAGCGCGCCGCAGTTGAGCGACAGGAAGCGGCGGTTCGAGCGCGGGCTCGCGAAGTGGATGGCGCGCGCGATCAGCTCCTTGCCGGTGCCGCTCTCGCCGTGGACCAGCACGGTCGAGCTGGTGCGGGAGATCTTCTCGATGAGCGAGAAGATGGCCTGCATCCGCGGGCTCTTGCCGATGATGTTGTTGAACGTGTACTTCTGCTCCAGCTCGCGGCGCAGGTAGACGTTCTCGTCCGCGAGCTGCTCGCGCTCCAGCGCCTTCTGGACGACGATCTTCAGCTCCTCGACGTCGAACGGCTTCGAGACGTAGTCGGCGGCGCCCGACTTCATGGCCTCGATCGCGGTCTTGGTCGAGGTGTAGGCGGTCATCATGATCACCGCCGGGCCCGCGTCGGCGCCATTCGGCTTGACTTCTCGGAGCAGGTCGAGGCCGTTGCCATCCGGCATCATGACGTCGCAGAGGATGAGGTCGTAGCTCCGGCGGGAGAGCGCCTGCCGGGCCCCGGTCATGGAGCTCGCCGTCTCGACGGCGTAGCCCTCCTCCTCCAGGAGCAGGGAGAGGAACTCGACGATGCTCGGCTCGTCGTCCACCACCAGGAGGCGCGCCCGCTCGGCCATCAGGGCGCCTCCCCGGCTGCGGCGATGGATTCGGTCATGGCGGGGGCCGCCTGCGCCGTCTGGGACGAGGGCCGGTTCGCCGGCAGCTCGACCGTGATCGTCGTGCCGCCGCCCGGCCGGCTGTCGACCCGGAGCTCGCCGCCGTGCTCCTGCACGATGCGGTAGACGATGGCCATGCCGATGCCGGTGCCGCCGTCGAAGAAGGACTGGAAGGGGTGGAACAGGTTGGCGCGCTGCTCCTCGGTCATGCCGCGGCCCGTGTCGATCACCTGCATGCGGTAGCTGTCCTTATCGAGCCGGCCGACCACCGTGAGGGTGCCGCCGTCGGGCATGGCGCGCAGGGAGTTGCGCGCCAGGTTCCAGAAGATCTGGCTCACCTGGTCCGGGTCCGCGATCACCGGCGCCGACGGCGGCTCCAGGCGGACCTCGATGCGGTGCTTCTCCGAGACCTCGGCGCTGTTGCGCAGCAGCTCGCAGTTCTCGGCCAGCAACCGGGCGATGTCGAACGGCACGCTGGAGCGCTCGCGCGGCCGGGCGAAGCGCAGGAAGCCCTTGATCGTGCGGTCCAGGCGCTGGCTCTCCTTGAGCAGGATGTCGATCAGCCTGCGCTGCGACGGCGTGGCGCTGGCCGAGGTCGCCGAGCTCGACAGCATCTGGACCGAGCCGGAGATGGCGGCGAGCGGGTTGCCGATCTCGTGCGCGAGGCCGGCCGCGAGCTCGCCCACGGCGGCCATACGGTCCTTGATGCGCAGCTCGCCTTCGAGCTTCCGCCAGCGGGTGAAGTCCTGGAAGATCACGATGTAGCCGCGGTGGCGGCCGTCCGCGTCCGTGAGCTGCGAGATCGAGAAGCCCACGTACTGCGTGTCGCCGTCGTGCTCCAGCTCGGCCTCGGCGCGCAGCGTCCGCTGCCCTTCGCTGGCCGCGGTCAGCTCGGCCCAGCGCTCGGCCGAGAACAGTCCGGACTCCAGGATCGTGCGGCCGATCAGCTCCGCTTCCGGCCGGCCGAGGATGCCCACGCCCGCCTGGTTGATGCTCGTCACCGTGCCGTTGAGGTCGGTCGTGACCAGGCCGCTGCTGATCGACTGGATCACGTCGCGGTGGACCACCTCCAGGTCGGCCAGGTGCTCGCGCTTCTCCTCCAGCTCGCGCTCGGCGCGGGCCATGTTGTGGGCCAGGTAGGAGGTGAGCAGGGCCACGGCGTAGAAGCCGAAGCAGTGCACGGCCAGGCCGTAGGCGAGGCGGAACACGGTTACGGTGTCCGGCGCGCCGACCGGCGCCGGGATCTTGTGGAAATAGAGCCCGAGCACCAGCACTGCGTAGCAGAGGTTGGCGCCGCTCGCCACCGAGATGCCGGCGCGGCGCCGCAGAAGCGTCGAGGCCACGGCGATGACGATCAGGTAGAGCATCGAGAACGGGCTCTCGATGCCGCCCAGGTAGTACACCATGAGCGTGATCAGCAGCAGGTCGCCGAAGAACTGGGCGTAGGCCTGGGCCGTGGGCCGGCGGCGCAGGATGCGCAGCAGGGCGATGTAGACCAGGGTGGCGCCGAACGTCAGGCCGCCGATCTTGTAGACCACGTCGGGCCGCAGCAGCTCGGGCTCCGGCGCCGGCGACGGGGGCGGGCTGACCAGGATCGGCGACTGTGGGGTCGGTGCGGGCGTGGAGACCGCCGGGGGCGCCGGCGGCGTGCTGCCCTCGACCGCCGGGGCCGAGGCCGTGGGCCCGATCTGCAGCAGCGAATAGGGGATCAGGACGCTCGCCACCGCGACCACACGGATCGCGATGTACCACTTGAGCTGATTGGCGAGGTTCGACATCGGACGTCAGGAGCCGGAGGATACCGCGGCGGGAGGAAACCCCCCGCCGCCTCGGCATACGCTATCCGATCTTGGTCAGGATCGAGTAGAGGGGCAGGTACATGGCGGCCACGATCGTGCCGATGACCACGCCCAGAATGGAGATCATGAGCGGCTCGATGAGCTTCATCATGCCGGCCACGGCGGTGTCCACCTCGTCCTCGTAGAAGTCGGCGATCTTCGACAGCATCTGGTCGAGGGCGCCGGTCTGCTCGCCGACGTTGATCATCTGCACCACCATGGCCGGGAACACCTTGGTCTCGGCCAGCGGCTCGCTGATCGTCTTGCCTTCCTCGACGCTCTTGCGCACGGCCATGACCGCGTCCTCGATGATCGCGTTGCCGGCGGTCTTCGCCGTGATCTCGAGGCCGTCGAGGATGGGCACGCCGGAGGCCGTCAGGGTCGCCAGGGTGCGGCAGAACCGGGCCACGGCGATCTTGCGCAGCAGCATGCCGATGATCGGGAACTTGAGCAGCAGGCCGTCGAGCACCCGGCGTCCGCGGTAGGTCTTGTGGTAGCGCTGGAGCGCCACGATGCCGGCGCCGATCACCAGCGCGATGAAGATGAAGTAGCGGCCGACGAAGTTCGACGCCCCGATCACCATGCGGGTGAGGAAGGGCATCTCGCCGCCGAGGCCCGAGAAGAGCTGGGCGAACACCGGGATGACCTTCCACAGGATGATGAACACCACCAGGGCCGCGATCACCAGGACCGCGATCGGGTAGATCAGCGCCGACTTGACCTGGCTGTTGAGCTTGACCGCCTTCTCGATGTAGGTCGAGAGGCGCTGGAGGATGACGTCGAGGATACCGCCCGCCTCGCCCGCGGCGACCATGTTGACGAACAGGTTGTCGAACGCCTTCGGGTGCTTGCGCATGGCCTCGGCCACGGAGGAGCCGGACTCGACGTCGGCGCGGACGTCGTTGATCATGGCCGCGAAGGCCTTGTTCTCCTCCTGGCCGCCGAGGATCTCCAGGCACTGCACGAGGGGAAGGCCGGCGTCGAGCATCACCGAGAACTGCCGGGTGAAGATCGAGATGCGCTTGCGGCTGACGCTCATCGGCATGCGCGGGATCAGCTTGATCTCGCGCCCGCGCTCGCGGATGTTCGTGACCTGGATGTTCTGGCGCCGCAGCACGGCGACGGCGGCGTCGCGGGAGTCGGCGAGCAGGACGCCCTCCTGGGCCTGGCCCGCGCGCGTGCGGCCTTTCCATTCGAAGCTGGGCATGGGTTAACTCCTTCCTCCGGTCTCTTGCACACCGAGGGTGGGATTCAGGGCCGCGGGGCCGCGGTTGATCATCTCCTGAAGCTCGTCGGGCAGCGAGGAACGGGAGAGCGCGGTCTCCAGCGTGATCAGGCGCTTGAAGTAGAGCGAGGCCAGCGACTGGTTGAACGTCTGCATCCCGTACTTGGCCTGGCCGGCCTGCATCATGCCGTAGATCTGGTGGATCTTGTCCTCGCGGATCAGGTTGCGGATGGCCGCGCTGGGGATGAGGATCTCCATGGCCATGGCGCGCCCCTTGCCGCCGGCGCGCGGCAGCAGGGCCTGGCAGATGATCCCCTCCAGCACCAGCGAGAGCTGGGCGCGGATCTGCCCCTGCTGGTGGGCGGGGAACACGTCGATGATGCGGTTGATCGACTGCGCGGCCGAGTTCGTGTGCAGGGTGGCGAACGTCAAGTGGCCGGTCTCGGCGATGCGCAGCGCCGACTCGATGGTCTCCAGGTCGCGCATCTCGCCGATCAGCACCACGTCGGGGTCCTGCCGCAGGGCCGAGCGCAGCGCGTTACCGAAGCCGTGGGTGTCGGCGTGCACCTCGCGCTGGTTGACCAGGCACTTCTTGTGCGAGTGCAGGAACTCGACCGGGTCCTCGATCGTGATCATGTGCTCGGCGCGCTCGCGGTTGATTTTGTCGAGCATGGCGGCGAGCGTGGTGGACTTGCCGGAGCCGGTCGGGCCGGTGACCAGGATCAGGCCGCGCGGCTTCTCGCACAGCTTCTCGATGATGCCGGGCAGGCCGAGCTCCTTGAAGCCCTTGATCTCGAACGGGATCTGCCGGAACACCGCGGCGATGGCGCCGCGCTGGTGGAAGATGTTGGCGCGGAACCGGGCCAGCCCCTTGATGCCGAAGGAGAGGTCGATCTCCAGGTCCTCTTCCAGACGGTGTTTCTGGTTGTCGGTGAGGATGGAGTAGGCGAGCTGCTTGGTCTCGGCCGGCGTCATCGCCGGGTACTGGAGCGGGCGAAGGTGCCCGTCGACCCGGATCTGCGGCGGCGAGTTCGTGGTGATGTGGAGGTCGGACCCTCCCTGGCCCACCATCTCCTTGAGAAGCTGATTCAACGTCGGCGGCACGGCGAAAACCCCCCGGATTCCGAAAACCTGGTACGACTGCTCGTTGAGACTGGGAGGCAGTGTACCACTGAATAGACGAAAGGGTATAGGGTGCTTGCCTCTGGTATCTTCTCCCCATGAGCGACGCACACCAGGAGGAGGAAGCCCTAGGCAAGGCCTATGACGCCCGTCTCATGCGGCGTCTGATGACCTACCTGCGGCCCTACCGCGGCATGACCGCCGCGGCGGTGGGGCTCATCCTGGTCTCCTCGGCCCTGCAGCTCATCGGTCCGCTGGCCTTCGCCGTGGCCATGGACCTCTTCATCCGGCCGCAGGGAGCGGAGCCGGCCCGGCTCTCCGGCGCGAGCGTCTGGGTGCGGGACGCGCTCCTGGCGCGCGGCATCGAGCCGGCTTCCGTCGCGGTCCAGGGACTCACCGTGGTCGCCGTCATCTACCTGGCGGCCCTGGTGCTCACCTTCATCACCCTGTACGCCGAAGGCTACGTGATGCAGCTCATGGGGCAGTACATCATGAACGACCTGCGGCGGCAGGTCTTCGGCCAGCTCCAGCGGCTGCCGATCTCCTACTTCGACCGCAACCCGATCGGCCGGCTGGTCACCCGGGTGACGACCGACGTCGACGCCCTGAACGAGCTGTTCTCCGCCGGCATCGTGGCGATCCTGGGCGACATCCTGCTGCTCGCCGGCATCGTCGGCGTGCTCTTCTGGCTCGACTGGCGGCTGGCGCTGGTGGCGTTCTCGATCGTGCCCCTCCTGCTCGGGCTGACCTCGTGGTTCAAGGCGCGGGTGCGCGACAGCTTCCGCGAGGTGCGGATCAAGATCGCGCGCATCAACGCCTTCCTCCAGGAGCACATCACCGGCATGCCCGTGGTGCAGCTCTTCAACCGCGAGGCGCGGGCCTACAGCGAGTTCGAGGAGATCAACGATGCCCATCGCGCGGCGAACATCCGCGGCATCTTCTACTACGCGGTGTTCTACCCCGGGGTGGAGCTGATCACGGCGCTCGGCGTCGGCCTCATCCTCTGGTACGGCGGCGGCCGGGTGATCGCCGGCATCACCTCGATCGGCGCCCTGATCGCCTTCCTCCAGTATGCCCAGCGCTTCTACCAGCCGCTCGCCGACCTGTCGGAGAAGTACAACATCCTCCAGGGCGCCATGGCGGCCTCGGAGCGCATCTTCAAGCTGATCGACACGCCGGAGACCATCGTCTCGCCGCCGGGCGCCTACGCGCCGGACCGGGTGGGGGGAGAGATCGAGTTCGACCGCGTCCGCTTCTCCTACAAGGAAGGCGAGCCGGTGCTCAAGGGCATCTCCTTCCACGTGCGGCCCGGCGAGACCCTGGCCGTGGTCGGCCACACCGGCGCCGGCAAGAGCACGCTCGCCAACCTCCTCCTGCGCTTCTACGACGTGGACGACGGCGCGGTGAAGGTGGACGGCGTGGACGTCCGGCAGTGGGACCTGCCGCGCCTGCGCCGCAGCGTGGCCATGGTGCTCCAGGACGTGTTCCTCTTCTCCGGCACGATCGGAGCGAACATCCGGCTGGGCGAGGAGAAGATCGACGACGAGCGCCTGCGCTGGGCCGCCTCGGAGGTCCACGCCCTGCCCTTCATCGAGCGCCTGCCGGGCGGCTTCGACACCCCGGTGCGCGAGCGCGGCGCCGGCCTCTCGGTCGGCCAGAAGCAGCTCATCGCCTTCGCGCGAGCCCTGGCCTTCGACCCGAGCATCCTGATCCTCGACGAGGCCACCTCGTCGATCGACACCGAGACCGAGCAGCTCATCCAGAAGGCGCTCGACCGCCTGCTGGTCGGCCGCACGAGCATCGTGATCGCCCACCGCCTGTCCACGATCCAGAAGGCGGACCGCATCGTGGTCATGCACAAGGGCGAGATCCGGGAGATCGGCACCCACCAGGAGCTGCTCGCCCAGCGCGGCATCTACTACCGGCTCTACCTCCTCCAGTACAAGGACCAGGAGCTGGAGCGGCGCGAGCGCGTGGCGGCCGAGGCGTAGGATTCGGGAAGGGCCCAAGGGACTGCAGGGACCAAAGATCCTCAAGTCCTTGCCGTCCTTGCCGTCCTTTGGGTCCTTTTCCCGCGATATCCTTTCCCTGTGGCAGTGCAGCTCAGTCTTTTCGACAGTGGCGCCGTTGCGGGGCCGCCGTCTCCTCCTGGCCGGGTTCTCATCACGCGCGGGGCCCTGGCTGCCGAATCTCTCGTGACCGGCCGGATTGCCGAGCTGGCTGAGGAAGCCCGGCGCGATCCGGCCCTTCTGGCCAGGCCGGTCCGGGTCGTGGTGCCTTCGCGCAGCCTGCGGGCTCATGTGGCGGCGGCGCTCGTCCGGTCCCGATCCCTGGCCGGGGTGCGGGTGCAGACGCTTCATGGGCTGGCGTTCGAGATTCTGGAGCGCGCGGGGGAGACGCCTCCCCGCGGGCGGCTGCTCGCCGAGGTGCTGGCCCAGCGGTATGCCGCGGCCGAGCCGAAGCTGCGGGATGGGCTCGGGGATCTGGTGGATGGCTATGGCGCGGTGGCCGGGACGGTCCGCGATCTTCTCGATGCCGGGCTGGAGCCGGTCCATGCCGAGGCGGCCGAGGAGGCGCTCGCGCTGGACGGCACGTTCCGCGCGGCGGTCGAGCGGGCCCGGGCTCTCGTGCGGGTCGCGGCGCGGACCGAGGCCGATCTCCGGCGCCGTGGGCTCGGGACCTTGTCCACTCTGTTGCGCCGGGCGACCGATCTCCTGGAGGCCGATCCCGAGGCGGTGTTGCCGTCGCGGGCCCTGCTCGTTCATGGGTTTGCGGATGCCACCGGGGTGGCCTCCGATCTTCTTCAATCCCTCCTGCGTCGCCACGGGGCCTGGCTGGTGTTGGACCGGCCACCGTCCTGGCAGGGGGAGGGGGTCGAGAGCGCGTTCACCGAGCGGCTCGCTTTGCGGCTGTCTTCGGTGGCGTCCATCGACGAGCCCCCGCCTCCGCCCCTGGCCGACATCGCTCCGCCCCGGATCGAGCGCTTCCAGGCTCCGGGGGTAGAGGCCGAGGCGCGCGAGATCGCCCGGCGTGCGCGTGTCCTTATAGATAGCGGCGTCCGTCCGGAGGCGATCGGCATCGTGGCCCGCGATCTCTCCGGATACCGGCTGCCGCTCGCCCGTCATCTGAGAAGGCTGGGCGTGCCGTTCTCGGCGCTGGGAACCCGCGGTGCGATCGGGCCCGCGGGTCGGCGCGCGCGGGCGTTCCTGGAGCTGCTCCGGCGCGGCGAGGAGGTGCCGGCCGACCGCTGGCTCGACGCGGTGGCGAACCTGCCGGGCGCGGTGGACCTGCGGCTCGCGTTCGCCTCGCTCGGCGCCGGCCGCCTGCGGGATGTGTCCATGCTGCGGCCCGAGCTGTTCCTCCGCCAGGAGACGGACTCGTATCCTCTGCCCATCCGCCACGGGCTGCGCGAGCAGAGCGGACGCGAGGGCGAGGAGGTGGAGGTCGAGGAGGGGGAGGCCGAGGTCCGGGCCATCCGGCGGCACGTGCATGGCGAGCGTATCCGGGCGGCGGTCCGGCTGGCGGGCCGGGTGCGCGAGCGGCTCGGCGCGTGGCCCGAGGAGGCCCCCGCCAAGGACCACCTCTCGCGCCTGAAGGAGCTTCTGGAGATCCTCGGGTGGAAGGGGACGGACCCCGCTTTACTGGAGATACCGGAGGCCCTGGAGGCGATCGGCCGCGAGGTGCCCTCCCGGTTCGTGCTCGACCGCGACGAGCTACGGCGGATGCTGGCCGGCGAGCTCGAGGACGCCGGCACCGCCGAGCTGGGCGGCGCGGGCGGCGGGGTGCAGGTGCTCACCGCCATGGAGGCCCGCGGCCGCACGTTCGACCACCTCTTCCTGGCCGGCCTGAACCGCGACGTCTTCCCGCGCGGCGTGCGCGAGGACCCGCTCCTGCCGGACGACCTCCGGCGCGTGATCCAGCGGGTGATCCCGGACGTGCCGGTCAAGCTCGGCGGCTTCGACGAGGAGCGCTGGCTGTTCTCCCACCTCCTGTCGTCCAGCCCGGAGGTCACCCTCTCCTGGCAGAGCATGGACGAGGACGGCAAGGCGGTGTCGGCCTCGCCGCTCCTCCGCGACGTGGCCGAGGCCCCCCGCGTGCCGCCGCTCTGGTCGCGCGAAGCGGTGCGCCAGGGTCCGCGGACGGCCGCCGAGCGCGCGGTCCTGGCCGGGCTGCACGGCTCGCGGTCGGATCTCTCGCTCGTCCTGCCGCTCGCGGTCGGAAACCGGGCCCTCGCCGCCGCCCGGCTGGCCGTGCTCGACGAGATCGATCCGGACCTCCGGACGCCCGAAGGCCGCGCGGCCCGCGCCCGGCTCGGTCCGTACTTCGGTTTCGTCGGCAGGGCCGGTGTCCACCCCCTGGACCCGCGCCGCCGCGATCTCTTCGTCACTCACCTCGAATCGCTGGCCTCCTGCCCGTGGCAGCTCTTCCTGCAGCGCCTCCTGCGGCTGGAGCCCACGCCCGACCCGCTCCAGATGGCTCCCGGGTCCGATCCGCTGCTGCTGGGCAACCTGGTCCACGCGGTGCTGGAGAGGATCGTGAAGGAGGCCGGGACTCCGGAGAACGGCAAGCCGGTGCTCGTCCCCTGGCCGGCGGAAGAGGAGCTTCGGCGGCTCGTCGAGATGGCGGCGATCAAACTACTGGAGAAGGAAGGGATCTTCCTCAATGGCTTGGCGTGGTCATTGGCCGAGCAGGTCGCACCGCGGCTCGACGCGGCCCGCGACTCGGACTGGGCCGAGGGTCCGGTCCGAGTGCTGCGCGCCGAGGACGAGGGCGCGCTCCAGGTCCTCGACGCCGAAGGCCGGTCGCGATCCGTGTGCTTCCGTGCCGATCGGGTCGATCTTCTGGAGGACGGGACCCTACGGCGGACCGACTACAAGACCGGGAAACCGATCTCGGACAAGAAGAAGGAAGAGGTTCGCCGCCGCCACTTCCTCGCCAAGGTCAGGGCCGGCAGCCACCTTC
Organism: Thermoanaerobaculia bacterium; assembly: GCA_036266195.1. Lineage (GTDB taxonomy): Bacteria > Acidobacteriota > Thermoanaerobaculia > Multivoradales > UBA5704 > DATMER01. The sequence continues at coordinate 16,314 of DATANP010000555.1, forward strand.
AGGGAGTGGCGTATTACATCGCGGGCGATGGCCACGGTAAGGGACGGTATCTTTTCCTGCGCCCTGAGCTAGAGGATGACCTACGGGAATTCTCCGTTGGGCCAGCCGACCGGGATCTGATCGAGGCGTTCGCCGCCGCGGTCCGCGCTGTGCTCGCGGCCTGGGACGCAGGCTCGTTCTTCCCACGGGTCGTGGACCCGGCCGTCAACATCGAGCCCGGGCGCTGCAAGGTCTGCGAGGTGGCCGAGGCCTGCATCCGGGGCGACTCGGGCGCCCGGACTCGACTGTTCGAGTGGGCGAATCGGATGCGCGGCGCCCGCGATCTTCCGGCCGCCACCCCCGCCGAAACCGCCCTCCTGGAGGTCTGGCGTCTCCCGGACAAGAACCGCGAGGAGCCCTCGGAATGAGCGGGCGGGTCCTGGTCGGCGCGTTCGGCTCGCGGCGGGACGAGGATTTCCTGCGCGAGGCCGACCGCGAGGCGCGGCGCGAGGCGCAGCGGCGCTTCGACCGGCCGCTCGTCCTGGAGGCCGGCGCGGGCACTGGCAAGACGACCACGCTCATCGGCCGGCTCCTCGCCTGGACGCTCGGCGTGGGCTGGGAGAGGAAGGAAGAGATCCTGGCGAAGCGGGCCGCGGAGATGGGCCGGCCCGCTCCCGGTCCGGACCGTGTGGCCGCCGCCGTCCTGGGCGGGGTCGTGGCCATCACCTTCACCGAGGCCGCGGCCGCGGAGATGGCCTCGCGCGCCGCCCGCGAGCTGGGAGCCCTGGCGCGCGGCGACGAGCCGCCGGCGTGGCTCGATCCCGCGGTCCTGCCCCCGGCCGAGGAGCGCGCCCGCCGCGCCCGCGCCCTGGCCGCGACGCTCGACCACCTGGCGATCCGCACCATCCACGCGTTCTGCCGCGGGCTGCTCGCCGATCATCCGCTCGAAGCGCGGCTCCACCCGGACCTCCAGGTGGACGCCGACGGCCTGCTCCTGGAAGGGGTGGTGCAGGAGTCCGTGGAGTCCTCGCTGCGCGAAGGCTACGGCGACCCGGGCGATCCGCACCTCCTGGCCCTGGCCGCGCGCGGCTTCGGACCGCGGGAGGTGGCGGAGGCGCTGATCGCGCTGGTCCAAAAGGGGATGCCGTCCGAGGCCCTCCAAGACGACCCCCTGGCGCCGGAATGGATCGAGGAGCTGCGGCGCCGGCTGATCCTCGCGGCCGAGGCGGCGCACGACCTCATCGCCCCGCTCCTCATCAGCGTCAAGCTGCCGAACGCGAAGAAGATCGAGGAGCAGCTCGCGAAGCTCGCCGGCCGGCTCCTGGAAGCCCCGGTATCCCTGGAGTCCCTCCAGAAGACCGCCGCGGAGCTGCTGCCCTCGAACCTGGTCGAGCATCTCAAGAAGTGGGGCCGGGGGACGTTCAACAACGCCACGGAGTCGCGCATCCTGGGCGAATCGCGGGAGGTCCTCATGCCCCTGGCCTCCCATCTCGGCCGCCTGCTGGACCACATCGCGGACCTCGATCCCGTGCTGCTGGAGCACGCCCGCCTCGCGCTCGCTCCGCGCCTGGCGGAGATCGAGCGCACGCTCCGGGCCCGCGGCATTGCGACCTTCGACTCGCTGCTCACCGGCGCCGAGCGGCTGCTGGCGCGGCACTCCGAGGTCCGCGCCCGGGTGCGGCGCGGGATCGACCAGCTCCTGGTGGACGAGTTCCAGGACACCGACCGGGTGCAGTGCGAGATCCTGCGCTGGCTGGCGCTCGACGGTCCGCCCGAGGCGCGCCCCGGCCTCTTCCTGGTGGGCGACCCCAAGCAGTCGATCTACGGCTGGCGCAGCGCCGACCTGCGGGCCTACGACGGCTTCCTGGAGCGCGTGCGCCAGGGCTGGGGCGAGGTCCGGCCGCTGGTCGAGAACTTCCGCTCGGTGCCGGCCATCCTCGAAGAGGTGGCGCGCACGATCGAGCCCGTCATGCGCGAGCGCCACGGGCTCCAGCCGAAGTTCGAGCCGCTCCTCCCCTGCGACCGCCGCAAGGCCGAGACTGGTTTTGTTGGTGAGACCTGGGCGCCGGTCGAGCACTGGGTCTCCTGGAGCCGGGACGACCGCTGGCAGACGCTGGCCGTCGAAGCCACGGAGCTGGAGGCCGCGGCCGTGGCCGCCGACCTGGTGGCGCTCCACGCCCGGGGCGAGGCGTGGGGGGACATGGCGATCCTGCTGCGCGGCATGAGCCAGCTCGATCTGTATCTGGAGGCCCTGCGCCGGGCCGGCGTGCCGTTCGCGGTCGGCCGGGACAAGCACTACTACCGCCGCCGCGAGGTGATCGACGCCGCGGCCCTGGTCCGCTCGGTCCTCGACCCGGGCGACCACCTGGCGCTCCTCACCGTGCTGCGCTCGCCCTCGGTCGGCGTGCCCGACGCGGCGCTGATCCCCCTCTGGTCGCGCAAGTTCCCCAAACGGATGACCGAGCTGCTGTCTCCCGCGGGCCTTGCGGGCCTGGCCGAGCTGATCGACGAGTCGGCCGCCGAGGTCCCGGCCGGTATCCCTGGGATGGTGGCCGGCTGGGAGGCGAGCCTGAAGGCCGCGGTCGAGGCGCTGGCCGAGCTCCGGCATTCGTTCTCGACCGATCCCGCCGATCTGTTCCTGGAGAAGCTCCGGGGCCTGCTCCTGGTGGACGTCACCGAAGCGGCGCGCTACCTGGGTCCCTACCGCCTGGCGAACCTCGACCGCTTCTTCCGCCAGCTCCTCAAGGCCATGGAGGACGGCGGAGGCGACGCGGTCGCGGTCCTGCGCAGCCTGCGGAGGAGCGTGGCCGAGGCGCGCGAGGCCGAGGAGGGCCGCCCCCAGGACGGCGCCGAGGACGCGGTCCAGGTGATGACCATCCACGGCGCCAAGGGCCTGGACTTCAAGCACGTCTACCTGGTTCAGCTCCACAAGCAGTCCGGTGGCGAGAGCGGTCCGCGCACCGAGGCCGGCCGGGTGGAGGAGGGCTGGGAGTATCGATTGCTGGGCGCGCCGACCCTGGCCTTCGACCGGGTGGACGCCGAGAACCGCGAGGTCGAGGCAGCCGAGCGGGTGCGGACGCTCTATGTGGCCATGACCCGGGCCAAGGACCGCCTGGTGCTCGCCGGGGTCTGGCCGGGGGACGCGGACCCGCGCCCGCCGGAGCAGGCGCGTTCCCACCTGGACCTGCTGCTCTGGCGTCCGGGCCGGCCCGAGCTGGCGGCGCTCTGGGAGCAGGAGGCCTGGTCGTCCCCGGACCGCGCGGGCGCGCTCTGGAAGCTCCTGGCCCTGAGGCCCGAGGCCGGGTCCCGCGATGCCGGCGCGGAGGAGTCCGTGGCGCTGCCCTCGGCCGCCGAGGTGGCCCGGGAGTCGGAGATCCTGGCCGCGCGCCGAGCCGAGGCCGAGGACCGCATGAGCCGGCGGTTCAGCGGAGCGGCCTCGGAGGACTCGCACGACCTCCTCCGCGAGCAGCAGGCCGGCCGCCGGACCGGAGAGGAGCGTTCGAGAGGAGTGGACCGCGACGTGGCCATGGCCGCGGGGGGAGCGATCCACCGGGCCCTGGAGACCTGGGACCTCGCCGCCGATCCCGGAAGCGAGACCGAGCGCCAGCGCGGGCTCCTGCCGTCCTACCTGGGCACCCTGGCCGAGGTGGACGTCGCGGCCCGCGCCCTGCCGCTCGCGGCCGAGCTGCTGGACGGCTTTGCAAAGGGTCCGCTCCTGGCCCGGCTGCGCGGTCTCCGGGAGCACGTCCTGGCCCGGGAGCTGCCGGTGCTGCTGCCGCCGTCCGGAGGTGCGGTCGGGGTGGTTTCGGGAACAATCGACCTTCTCTACAGAGATCCCGCCACCGGCCGCCTGGTCGTGGCCGACTACAAGACCGACGACCTCTCCGCCGTGGAAGCCCGGGTGGCGGTGTACGCGCCGCAGGGCGGGGTCTACGTGAGGGCGCTGCGCGAGGCCCTGGATCTCCCGGAAGACCCCCGCTTCGAGCTGTGGTTCCTCCGGGCCGAGCGGGTGGTGGACGTCAGGCCGCCTTCCTGAGGTCCTTGCTGTCCTTGAGGTCCTTTTGGTCCTTTCTCCTGGAGAACAACACCGGCGCCACCTGAACCAGGTAGACCGCGTTCGCCACCAGCGGCGCGGTAAGGAACCCCGGCCAGTCGCGCAGGGCCATCACCGACACCGCGCAGAGCACGAAGATGATGTAGCAGGTGCCGAGAACCGCGCGCAGGCGCAAGGCCTCGCGGGGGCGGAGGCCGGCGTCCTCCACCGCCGGCGGAGGCGGCAGCTCGGGCAGCTCGCCGCCTTCTGGCGACCGGAGCCAGGACTCGATCCGCCCGGCCAGGGCGTTCGTGCTCCGGCGGATTCCCCAGAGCGTCCGTCCGGTGCCGCGCAGATGGAAGGTCCGTGTCGAGCCGTCGTCTCCGCGCCAGTCCACGTACACGTTCCTGGCCCGCCACCAGCTCGGCACGCCCGGGCCGAGGCGCACCGCCTCCACCTGGTCCCGCCGCAGGCGGAAGCGCGCCTGGTCGCCGAGGAACACGAAGCCGTCGCGGCCCGGGACCAGGAATCCCAGGTCCCAGATCGTCATGCCCTCGTAGAGCCGGGGCGAGTCGTCCGGCCCGAAACCCACGAGCACGCCGCCCTCCACGGAGAGCCCCTCCTGCCGGAGGCGCTTTGCGAGCTGCCCGCCGAGCTCCTGGACACCGCGGCCCGACAGCAGGTTCAGGACGAGCTGCACCGCGAGAAAGCCGGCCGCGATCGCCACCAGGTAGACCCCGGCTCCCCATCCGCCCTGGTGGACCATCCAGGACGAGAGCACCCCCGCGAGCACGCACACGCCGACCATGGCCCAGGCCGTGGTCTGGTTGACCCGGACCTTGAAGTACGTCGTGAACACCCGGTCCGTGCTGAGCGTGGCCGCGGGCAGCTCGTAGCCGGTCTCCTCTGGCGAGCCGGCAGTTTCCTCGCCGCGCAGGAGCCTCTCCATGCGCTCGCGCGGCAGGCCGAACCGTCGGGCGATCGCCTCGCCGCGCCGGATCATGGACGGGTGGGTGGAGGTCGTATCCCCCCACCAGGTCCAGCGCAGGGGCAGGAGGCTGAGGCGCGCGAGCTTCCCGAGGGCGCTGATCATGGCTTCGGGATCGTTCGTGAGCTGCGCGGCCTGGGCATCCGCCGAGCGCTCGAACCGGCGCAGGAGGAAGCGCAGCGGCAGCAGACCGCTCAGCAGGAGCAGCGGGAGGGGATCGATCGGCCCTCGCAGGAGATCCCCGAAGAGCGTCGAAACGAACGACCACCCGAGGTAGAGGAAGAAGAAGGCCACGGGGATCGCGAGCGTGTGGCGCCGCCGGAGGTGCCCGATCTCGTGGGCCACCACGGCCTCCAGCTCCCGGCGGCTCAGGCGGGCCACCAGATAGTCCGTGAGCAGGACGTGGTTGCCCGAGGTGGCGAAGGCGTTCGCCATCCGGCGCTGCGAAGCGGGGACGATGTAGACCTCCTGGAGCCGCACCCCGGCGCGCCGCGCCAGCCCGTAGATCCGCTCCCGCAGGTCGCCCCGGGTGAGGGCGTGGGGGAAGAGCCGGGCGACGCGGGCATAGACCCAGCGGCCGACGAGGGTCATGGCGAAGCCGGCGAGCAGCCAGAGCGCGG
>DATANP010000556.1:0-4388 GCA_036266195.1 Thermoanaerobaculia bacterium
ATCTCGTGGCCGGATCAATAGAGTAGGCCCAACGGTAGCCAGCGTCTACGTACTGCTTGCAGTCAAGACAGCCGAAGTAAACGTTGTTCATGACTCGGGTGCGTGAGCAGCTACCGTGCGGCGCGATCCCGAACCCTGCGCGCGGTCATCTCATCCTCATCGTCAAACAGCGAATGTTCCCTGGTGAAAGGCCAGCACCCAACGGCCTGCCCGATGCTCCCAGAGGGAGCTTCGCAGCGACACCCTGACCTGACTTCCGGATGTGGACCATGCCGACAGCCGGTAGGTAGTCAAGGCAGCGTCGGAAGAAAGGAAACGGACGGCGAAGTCGTCTATGCGCGAATTGAAGGGGGGCTCGCCGACGAGGGCGGCGATCACGGCAGCTCGGTCGTAGATTCGTCCCGAGCTTCCAAACTCGACGAAATCGTCTGCCAGGAGCGCTTGCATCGCTTCCGGAGACGAGCGGATGTCAGAGCGGAGGTGACTCTCCTCAAGCTCGCGCAATTGACTTACTAAACCTGGCTCCGAATAGGTCATTATGAATTGCCTCTCCGGCGAATGGAATTGCGCCCAGCCGGCTCATCCTTACTCAGGTTCTGCCAGTGATAACACGTATACTTACCTTTGCTACTTCCTTACTTTGCTCCTTGAACCGACCGGTCTTTCGGTCCGGGGAGCCCCACACATAATCAATATCAAGGTTTATCAGGAATCCTTCCTCGGAAGGTAGATTCCATAGTACCACTTCTTGAGCGACAGCGCTCCTGCCAGGCACGATTACGAAGTTGTAATAGGACGCCTCCGGTGCGAGTGGTTCTGGATCTTCTTCTGTGCTGCATGCGATAATACCTCGCACGTCAACCAGTCCTACCTTGTCGCCGGCATTTCCCCAGATCAAGCTTAGGATGACACAGCCCGGGAAACTGAACTGGTACTTCGGAAAGCGACTTAATCCCTCGGGAAGCTTCTCTCGCGTGAGAAGCACACAGCGCTCCGCATTCACTGTATTTTGAAGGGCAACGAGCGGCGGCGACACACGATACTGGAGCCAAAGGCTCACAAGGGACAGCACTAGACCACCAGTCGCGATTGCTAAGGTAAATAGGTCGTTCGTATCCATACTGAAGACCACCCCAGATTTTGATTCCCTTCCTGAATGCTACTCCTCTTCCGCTGCGCAGGATAGATAGGCAACGAGAATGCCTCAAGGAACCAGGGTCCCAGGAGCACCTTTGGCGTCACGCCGCCTTTCGGTACCTCACGGCATGCAGCAGGTTGTCATAGGCGAGGTTCAGTTGATCCTCGACGACGGCCATGATCGTGACCTTCATCTCCGCCGGGACGTCCGCGGGGATGTCGCCGTCCAGCATGGCGTCCTCGTCCGGGGAGCTTGGGAGGGTCGCACGCAGGCATTGCAGCCGGTGCCTGAGCCCCGCGAGGTCGAGCGCGGCCTCCAGGAGCACCCCCCGCGGTCCTCCCGCGGCTTTCAGGATGGTCCTCAGAAGAGGATCGAAGTGGTCGACCAGGGCGCATTCCAGGTCCGCACGAAGGCCGGCCCCCGGGACTACCCTCTTCAGCGCTCTCCAGCTCGAAGATCAGTCCAGCCATGTCGAACCGGTACCCGATCAGCCTTTCGGCCAACTTCAGGAGCTGCACATCCGGTTGCTCGCTCATCGGCCCCCCTCTCCGGCTCCATCTCCAGGAGCCGACCGAAGTACCAAGAGAGAACGCCGCATCGATTCATCTCCCGCGCGGTGGCGGCGGCGGGCCGTCGTGGTCCGCCCGCACCGCGCCCTGGCGCAATGGTGCCAGAGGACCGATAAAAAATTCAGGTTTCCGGTTGCAGGGGTCTCGATGAGCTCGACAAATCAATTGGTTAGACTGTTCCGGGCGATCTCGGGCAAACGGCAGCGGCCGTTCGCCAGGGCCGCGAACATCCACCCGTCCATGCTCGCCAAGTACGAGACCGACGAGACGGAGGCGCCCGCCGAGGTGCTGCCGCCGATGGCGAGGCAGGCAGGTCTGTCGGTCGCGGATGGCGAGGATCTGCTGCGACGTTGCGAATTTCTCCAGCAGCGCAGGAAGCGGGCTGGCAGCGGAGCGGGCGACGTCCTCGCCGAGACCGGCAGAGGCTCGGCACGCTTCTCGCCGACACCTACGAGCTCCTGCTGAGGCTCCCACCGCCTGAAGAGGAACCGTCGGTTCGCGAAGAGCCTGCCGGGCCGGCAACGCCCGGATAAGCTGCTCCGTCGCAATGTCACCTTCCCTGTCGCGATGTCACCTCCCCTGTTGCAATGTCACCTTGCATTGCGGCGGGGCACATTGCAACGCGCCAGGGCACTTTGCAACGGCTCAGGGCGGGCGACAATGCGCCAGGGCAGTTGACAACGGCCCAGGGCAGTTGGCACCGGCCTGGAGAAGGTGACAATGGCCCAGGGCAGTTGGCAATGGCCTGGAGCAGTTGACATTGCAACAGGGCACCTCACATTGCAACAGGGGAGTTGACATTGCAACGGAGAAGGTTACAACTCCGTGTTGCAACTCGAGCCGGCCCGGATGCGCCGCACTTTCGCTATCCAAGAAAAATATCCCGTCGGACCGAAGCTCCTATTCCACCTGGCGGAGCCAGACCTCCAGGGCGATCACCTGGAGCAGGAAGAGCTTGCGCTCCGGCTTGCCGAAGCGGGCTTCTTCCAGGGCGCGCCGGAAGGCGGCGGGCTCCAGGTAGCCGCGCTGGCAGACGCGGGCATCCGGCAGCAACCGGCTCACGGCCGGCCATTGCGCGGCCACCGCGCGGAGCATGGGTTCCATGGGACCGCGCTTGTCCGGACGTTGGACGATCTCCGGCGGTAAAAGGTTGCGAAGCGCGCGGCGATGGATCGACCGCGTCTGGCCCGGCCGGACGAGCTGGCCGGGCGGCACCGCCAGGCAGAATTCGACCAGCGGCCGGTGGAGGAAGGGAAAGACGAGCAGCAGCGGCCGCTCGGGCCCGGCGTCGTAACGCCAGGCCGTGTTGCGGACCGCCAGCTCGACCAGGGCGCTCTGGAGGCGCCGCGTGGGCAGGCTGATGCGCTCGTCTCCTACGGCCGCGAGCCGGCCGCGCAGGTCCATGCGGCGGGCGAATTCGCGGTTGTACCAGTCCGGGAGCGTGACCGGCGGCGGCGCCAGGCGGGTCCGCAGAGAACGTGGCAGGAGCGGTGTGATCAATCCCTGCCAGAGAAGCTCGGCGTAGGGCCGGCGCTGCTCGCGGTGCCAGTGCCCGAGCGCCGCCGGGATGTCGCGAAAACGCCCGGTGCGCGCGAGGTTGGCGAGGTCCACGGGCATGCCGACCTGGCTGCGCAGGATCTGGTCGCCGCCGACGCCGCTCATCAGCACCCGGGCGCCGTGCTCGCGCATGAGCCCGAGCGTCCGGCGGTGGCGCGCCAGAAAACATTGCAGAACGATCGGGACCTCGAACCAGTGCTCCTCCACTCCGGCCAGGATCGGGCAGTCCTCTTCGGTGAGGCGGTGGCTCGGCCGGCCGGTGTGCTGTTCGACGATTTGAATGTACGCGCTCTCGTCCGCGGTGCGGGAGCGGCTGTAGACCTCCGAGATCGGGACCAGGCCGGGCGTGGTCACGTCGCCGTCGCGCAGCAGGCGGTCAGCGGCGCAGACGATCGACGACGAGTCCAGGCCGCCGCTCAGCTCAGCGAAGGCGGGCTCGGCCGCGGGCAGGCGGCAGCGCACGGCTTCGACAAAAAGGTTTCGGAAGCGCTCTTCGTATTCGCCGTCGTCCCGGCAGCGTTCCTCGCGTTCCGGATCGAGCTGCCAGAAGCGGCGCAGGGTCACGCCATTCCCTCCAATACCGTCCGCGAGCAGGGTGTGGCCCGGAGGGACCGTCCGTAGGTTGCGCAACGGGCTGCGCTCGACGTCGCGGACGCCGATCAGGTAGCTCGCCATCCATTCGTCGTCCACCTCCGCGGGCAGGGGCCAGGCCGCGCGCAGGGCTGTGAGGGTGGAGGCGAACAGCAGCTCTCCTCCGCGCTGAGCATAGAAGAGGGGCCGGGTGCCGAAGGGATCGCGGGCGAGCAGCAGGCAGCGGCGGCGGGAGTCCCAGAGGGCCAGCGCGTAGTCTCCGATCACGCGGTCCGGAAACGCCTCTCCCCAGGTCTCCCAGGCGCGACCGATCAGACCGAGATCGCCCGTCTCTTCCGCACGGGCGCCAAGACTTCGCGCCAGCTCGGCGCGGTTGTCCAGACGGCCGTCCCAGGCGAGCAGGAGGCCGTCGCGTTCGAGCAGCGGGGGTCCGAAGCGGCCGCCGTCGAGATCCAGGGCGCGCTGCACCAGTGCCAGTCCGGGCCGGCGGCGGAGCATCTCGCCGTCGGGACCGCGGCGCGCCAGGGCATTCG
>DATANP010000557.1:0-21908 GCA_036266195.1 Thermoanaerobaculia bacterium
AAGGGTTTGGCGCCCGCGTGCCGTCGCCCCTGAAGGGGCTCAGGGAGCGGGATCGATCCCCATGCCCCGGGTTGAAACCCGGGGCTACATGCCAGCGCCCCCAAGGGGCGCTTCGGAGTTGGAGCGAAGCGCCAGCCGCGAGTATGCTCGCCGATATCATCATGGCTATCCAACAGATCGTCGACTTCATCCTCGAGCTCGACAAGCTCAAGGGCGTCACCCGCAAGACCCGGCCTCTCGGTCTCGACCGGTACGAGAACTCCGCGGAGCACAGTTGGCAGATCGCCCTGCTGGCGGCTTCGTTGGCTCATCTGGCCGAGACGCCGGTGGATATCGATCGCGTGGTCGGCATGCTGCTGGTCCACGACATCGGCGAGATCGACACCGGCGACACCATGGTCTACATCGAGGAGGGGTTGGCGGAGCGCAAGGCGGCCGAGTTGGCCTGTGTGACGCGGATCTTCGGGCGGCTGCCGGAGGGCCCTCGCTCGAAGTTCATGGCCCTGTGGCAGGAGTTCGAGGATGCCGCGACGCCCGAGGCCCGGTTCGCGCATGCCATGGACCGGGCCATGCCGGTGCTGCTCAACCTCGCCAACAACGGGCAGAGCTGGCGGGAGAACGGGATCAGCCATGAGCGGGTGATCCGCCGGGTCGGTCCTCCGATCCAGGCCGGGTGTCCCGCGCTGTGGGCGTATCTGGAGGAGAAGCTCGAAGAGGTGAAGCGGCTGGGGTGGTTCGGGGATGCGTAGGGGCGCAGCGGACTGCGCCCCTACGGTCTTCACCGCTTACGGGCAGGTCGCCAGCGCGTCGGTGTCGAGCACGGTCGCGATGGTCTTGTTGATCGGATTGTTGTAGACCTTCACCTGGCCGGTCTTCAGATCGGTCACCGTCAGCTTGACGCCGACGTTGGTCAGGCCGCTGAAGAAGATCCAGTAGCGGTTGTTGAGCGTGCAGGCGTTGATGACCTTGATGGTGATCTCGACGTTCGAGGCGTCGAAGAACCAGAAGTAGCCGCTCTGATCGGTCAGGGGCACGGCGTTGCCGTGGCCGCTGCCGGTCTTGGTGGTCCAGTCGACCTCCACCTTGAAGCGGCCGTCCTGCAGGCAGAGGGTGGTGCCGCCGTTGAGGCACAGGTTGCTCAGCTCGACCGAGCCGATGTCGCAGGTGGCCGAGCGCGCGGCGCCGCGCTGGTCGACCGACTCGCAGGCGGCGCCGTGGTTGAGCGCCGGGCTGGTCCCCGCCGGCACGTGGACCGGGGTGGTGCCGCCGACCGCGGCCAGCGCGCCCAGGGCCGGGTTGATGGGGGCTGCGGCGGTGCCGATGATGTCGCCCTTGCTCACGGCGAAGTCGGGACAGCCGGTCCCGGGCCCGGCGCTGCCGATGCCCAGGAGGTTGTGGCCGGCCGAGTGCGCGTAGCCCGAGCAGTCGGCTTCGACGCCGGAGCCGTTGCCGGCGATGATCGTGTTCGAGATGTCCGGGTGGGTGACGCTGATGAACGGATCGCTCACCACGTAGACGCCGCCGCCCTGGACCGCGGAGTTGCCGGTGATCGTGGAGTTGGAGATCTCGCCCTCGGAATGGCTGGTGGCGTAGAGGCCGCCGCCCTGGCCGGAGGCGATGTTGCCCGAGAGGGTCGAGTTGACCATCTCGACGGTGCCGGCGATGTACAGGCCGGCGCCGTTGGTGGCCCGGTTGCCCCAGACGGTGCTCTGGATCAGGGTCACCTGCGAGTTGGGGCCGCCGTAGATGCCGCCGCCGGCATCGGACTGCGCGAAGCTGCCGGTGACGACGCCGCGGGTCAGGGCCAGCTCGCCGAGCACCTGGATGCCGCCGCCCGGGCCGGACAGGGTCTTGCCGTTGCGGACGGTCACGCCCACCAGCTCCAGCTTGCTGCCGGCCTGGACGTCGAAGACGCGGTCGAGGTTGAGGCCGTCAATCACGGTGTTGATGGCATCCCGGCCGACGATGATCACGTCGCCGCGGATGTCGAGGTCGCCGGTGGCGGCCTGGTCTTCGCCGGCCCCCTCCACGCTCAGGGTGTAGGTGCCGGTGCTGAGGAGGATGAAGTCGGGGCCCTCGCTGGCGTTGGCGGCCTGGATGGCCTCGCGGAGGGAGCAGTGATTGTCGCACTCGCCGTCCGCGCTGTCGGCCAGCGTGGTCGGGATGAAGGCCGCGGCGTGCACGGCAGGCGCCGCGAGCACGAGCAGGCAGAGGACGGTACTCAGTTTCATACGGAACATGGGTCAATCTCCTTGGGGGTTAGACGCTGCAGCGTTCGTCTGCAAGGTTGTACGGCTGTGCGGGGCTTTGCGTCCAAGGGATGGCGTCAAAAAGGCTGAGGGGACGCCAAGATGGCATGGCGTCCCCTTGGGTCCTCATTCCGTGACCGGGCAGACGTCGAGCGCGCCGGTGTCGAGCCGGGGCTGGAATGCCGTGCCCGCATTGTTGCGATAGGTCCAGGTCCTGCCGGTCACGGTGTCCTCGACCGTGACGTCCACGCGGACATCGGTGAGGCCGCTGACGAAGACCCAGAAGCGGTTGTTGACGGCGCAGCCGTCGAGGACCTTCAGGGTCAGCTCCACGTTGGCCGGGTTGAAGAACCAGAACGAGCCGGTGTCGGTGACCAGGGGGATGGCCTGGGCGGCGCCCTCTTCGCCACGGGCGGCCCAGCGGGCGGTGACCCGGAAGCGGTCGCCTTCGCCCAGGCAGAGGGTGGTCTCGTCGGGCTGGCAGCCGGGGCGGTACTCGACGGCGCCCGCGTCGCACAGGGCGAAGCCGTTCGCGTCGCCGTCCACCGGCCGGGGCTTGCCGCGCTGGTCGCGCGCCGGGCAGCCATCCACGGAGCCGAGGTCGATCGCCGGGCTGCCCGGCAGCAGGGCGTGGGTGGGCGTGGAGTCGCCATGGTTGCCGAGCGGGGTGAGCCGCGGATCGAGGGGGGTCACGATCGTTCCGGCGCGGTCGGTGGGGCCGACGTCGCAGCCGTCGTCGATGCCGAAGAGGCTGCCGCCGTTGCTGCCCCCGCCGAAGCAGTCGGGGCCCTCCTCCGCGGTGTTGCCGGCCACGATCGAACGGAACATGGAGAAGTCGGTCTTGCAGATCCCCGACGGGCAGGTCGCGGAGCCGACGTAGAGGCCGCCGCCCTGGGCCGAGCTGTTGCCGGTGATGGTGACACTTTCGAGGACCTGGTCGTAGGCGTCGATGATCACGCCGCCGCCGGCGATCGTCGCATGGTTTCCGGACACGGTGACGTTGGTGAGCCGCAGCACGGACGCGAAGCCGACGCCGCCGCCGACGTTGGCCTGGTTGTTCGAGACCGTGGTGTCGCGGGCGATGACGGTGTCGCCCGCGAACCCGCCGCCCCAGGTGGCCGCCGAGCTCCCGGTGACGTGGCAGCCGACCAGGGTCAGGGTACCGCCCCGGAGGCCTCCGCCATCGCCGGGATGGCCGGAGCCGCCGGCCTCGGCGCGGCCGTTGCGGACCGTGACGCCGTGGATCTCCAGGCTGCTGTTCACGACCGCCGCTTCCAGGACCCGGTCGAGGCCGCCGCCGTCGATCGCCGTGTGGTCGGCGCCCTGCCCCAGGATCACCAGGTGGCCGGTGACGTCGAGGTCGCCGGTGGCGTTGCCGTTCTCGTTGCGGCCGGCGATGCTGAGGGCATGGACCTTGGGACCGAGCAGGATGACCTGGATGCCCTCCAGCTTGTTGGACGCGGTCACGGCCTCGCGCAGCGAGCAGTCGGAGTCGCAGGCGCCGTCGAGCGTGTCCTCGCCCTTGGTGACGACGAGGACCGACGAGACCGGATCGACCGGCAGGGTTCCGGCAGGTCCCGGCTGGAAGGGGCCCTCGGGTCCCTCGCAGCCGTCGATCGCCGAGGTGTCGAGGCGCGGCGCGTATGTGGTGCCCGGGCTCTGGTGATGGGTCCAGACCTCGCCGGTGAAGAGGTCCTCCACCCGCAGGTCGACCCCGCGGTCGGTCAGGCCGCTGGTGAACACCCACCAGCGGTCGTTGAGGCCGCAGCCGTCGATGACCTTGACGGTCACTTCCAGGTTCTGGGGCGCGAAGAACCAGAAGTTGCCGGTGTCGTCGGTGAGCGGCGCGGCCGTGGCCGTCCCGCCCTGATTGCCCGTGCCGGACCACAGGGCGGTCACCCGGAAGCGCCCGCCCGCCAGGCAGAGGACGGGGCCACCGGGCAGGCACGTCGGATGGGAGGGCTGTTCCACGGCGCCGGCCTCGCAGAACACCGCCCGCCGCTGGCCGAGCTGGTCGGAGGGCATGCAGTGCTCGGCCGGCACGAGATCGAGGGCCGGGCTGCCGGGCAGGAGGGCATGGACCGGGGTCGGGCCGCCCTGGCCGGCCAGTGGGCCGAGCTTCGCGTCGAGGGGCGCGGCCGCGGTACCCTTGCGGTCCGTGGCGTGGTTGTCGCAGCCGCCGGCGGTCCCGGTCTCGACGATCCCGATCACGTTGTAGCCGTTGGAGTCCGCGCCGGAGCAGTCGGGAAAGGCAGGGGCCGTGTTGCCGGCCACGATCGAGCCTTCGAGCTGGGCTTCGACGCCGGCCGGGAACTCGAGCGGAACGGCGTAGATCCCGCCGCCGACCTGCCCGGCCTGGTTGTCGGCGATGGTGGAGCCCGCGATCCACGCGTAGTAGAACTGGGGATAGTAGAGGCCGCCGCCGTACTGGCCCGCCGAGTTGCCCGACACCGTGGAGCTCAGGACCGCCATCCACCGTTCGGCGAAGAGGCCGCCGCCGTTCGCGTCCGCGCGGTTGCCCGAGACCGTGCTCTCGATGACCATGAGGCCGCCGCCCGTCTGGGTCACCACGCCGCCGCCGTCGCCGTTCAACCCCCGGGCGTGGTTGCCCGTGATCACGCTGCGCCGCACGACGAACCGGTAGTCGAGGATCTCCTTGTGAGCGTAGGCGCCGGCGCCGGGCCCGTCCACCAGGCCGTTCCTCACGGTCACGCCGAAGATCTCGGTCTCGGCACGGATGTCGAGCACCCGGTCGGTGGCGTTGCCGTCGATGACCGTGCTGCCGGCGCCCGCGCCGACCACGATCACCGGCCGGTTGATGTCGAGGTCGCCGCTGACGTTCTGGTCCTCGCCACCGCCGCCGGTACTGGCGCGGGTCAGGATATAGACGCCGGCCGGCAGCTCGATCACGTCCGTGTCCCCTAGTCGGTTGGCCTCGGCGATGGCCTCGCGGAGCGAGCAGTCGTAGGGATCGCAGGCGCCGTCGAGCGTATCGGCGGTCTTGGTGACGGTGAGCACGGCGGCTCCGGCGGGGACGGCCAGCAGCGCCAACAGTACAGCCAGAATGGTTTTCGATCTCATGATCCCTCCTCACAGATGTCGAGAGCATCGGTGTCGAGGCGGGGCTGGAACGGCGTGCCCGCCGCGTGGTGATAGGCCCAGGACTTGCCGGTCGCGAAATCCTCGACGAGGAGGTCGACGGCGACGTCGGTCAGGCCGCTGACGAAGACCCAGAAGCGGTCGTTGACGGCGCAGCCGTCGAGCACCTTCAAGGTCAGCTCGACGTTGGCCGGGTTGAAGAACCAGAAGGACCCCGTGTCCAGGGTCAGGGGGATGGCGCGGGCCTCGCCCTCGCCTCCGTGGGCGGCCCAGCGGGCGGTCACCCGGAACCGGTCGCCCTCGCCGAGGCAGAGCGTGGTCTCGTCCGGCTGGCAGGCGGGGAGGCGCTCGACGGCTCCGGCATCACAGCCTGCGCCCGCAGGCCTCGTCCGGCCGCGCTGGTCGCGGGCCAGGCATCCGGCCGCGGGGCCGAGGTCGATGGCCGGGCTGTCGGCGAGCAGGGCATGGGTCGGGGTCGGTCCGCCGTGGTCGCCGAGCGGGGTCAGCCTCGGGTCGAGCGGCTTCGCGGCCCTGCCGGCGAGGTCGGTCGAGCCATGGGCGCAGCCGAGCTCGTCGTCGATCCCGAAGACGTTGTAGCTGTTCGCGGTGGAGTTGAAGTTGAAGCAGTCGGGGTTCCTCGGAGCCTGGTTGCCGGCGATGATCGAGTGCCGCGCGGTGAAGTCGGTCCGGCAGTAGGGGTCGGAGGACGGGCAGGTCTCGAAGATGGCAGAGACGCCACCGCCGTAGAGCCCGGCGCTGTTGCCGGTGACCGTCGCCCCGTCCAGCTCCTGGTCGAAGGCGAAGAGGTCGATGCCGCCGCCGGTCTCCGCGGCCCGGTTGCCCGACACGGTGACGTTCGAGAGGCGCAGGACCCCGAACGATTCGATGCCGCCGCCGACGGCTGCCTCGTTGTCCGAGATGGTGGAATCGCGGACGAAGAGGTTGAAGCTGGTGAGGCCGCCGCCCGCGGCCGCGCTGTTGCCGGTGACCAGGCTGCCCACCAGGGTCAGGTCGCCGAACACGGCACCGCCCCAGGCGGTCTCGGCCCGGCCGTTGCGCAGCGTGGCGCCGTGGATCTCCAGCAGGCTTTGGCCCGCGCTGGCCTCGAAGATCCGGTCCACGGCGCCGCCGTCGACGACGCTGTGCGCGGCTCCGGCGCCCAGGATCACGAGCGCGCCCAGGACGTCGAGGTCGCCGGTCGCGTTCGCATTCTCGCCGCGGCCGGCGCGGGTCAGGGTATGGGTGCGGTCCCCGAGGAGGATCACCTCGACGCCCGGGCGGACGTTCGACGCGGCGACGGCTTCGCGCAGGGAGCAGTCGTGGCCGCAGGCGCCGTCGAGCGTGTCGAACCCCTTGGTGACGACCAGGACCGAGGAGACCGGATCGATCGCCAGGGTGCCAGGGTCGCCCGATCCGGCGGGCACGCCGGGCGGGTGGCAGACGTCGAGCGCCGAGGTGTCGAGCTTCGTCTCGTACGTGGTGCCGGACGGGTGCCGGTGGGTCCAGGCCTGGCCGGTCCAGAGGTCTTCCACCCCCAGGTCGACTCCGCGGTCGGTCAGGCCGCTGGTGAACACCCAGAAGCGGTCGTTGACCGTGCAGCCGTCGATGATCTTGACCGTCAGCTCGAGGTTCTGCGGCGAGAAGAACCAGAAGTTGCCGGTGTCGCCGGTGAGCGGCGCAGCCGTCGCCGGGCCGCTGGCGCCGAGCGGCGAGGACCAGACGGCGGTCACCCGGAAGCGGCCGTCCTGCAGGCAGAGGACCGGGCCGCCCGGCAGGCATACGGGCTGGAGGGGCTGCTCCACGGCGCCCGCCTCGCAGGACACGCGCCGGGCCTGGCCGAGCTGGTCGTACGGCGTGCAGGACTCGGCCGGCACGAGGTCGAGCGCCGGGCTGCCGGGCAGGAGGGTGTGGACCGGCGTCGGTCCGCCCTGCCCCCCCTGGCCACCCAGCGGCCCGAGTCTCGGATCGAGCGGCGCGGCCTGGGTGCCCCTGCGGTCGAGGTTGCTGTTGCCGCAGTCGTCGGCGATGCCGATCACGTTGTAGCCCCCGGAGTACGCTCCGGCGCAGTCGGGGTTGGCGGGCGCCGTGTTGCCGGCCAGGATGGAGCCCGTGATGCTGTCGTCGACGACGACGGGCCACGGGACCGACGCGACATAGATCCCGCCGCCCTCCCGCTCGGCCGCGTTGGCCGTGATGGTGGAGCCCTGGATCGGCGGCGACGCGTCCTCAGTGGAGTAGAGGCCGCCGCCGAACTGGCCCGCGGAGTTGCCCGAGACCGTGGAGTCGATCAGCCAGAACCGCTGGGCGGCGATGGCGCCGCCCTTGGCGTCGGCCCGGTTGCGGGACAGCGTGCTTTCGAGCACCACCACGGGGCTGTAGGTGTCGCTCTGCACGCCGCCGCCGTCGCCGCCGGACCCGGCGGCATGGTTGTCCGAGAGGACGCTGCGCCGGATGACGACGAAGTAGTCGAGCTGCGTCCTGTGGACCAGGATGCCGCCGCCGGGCCCGCTCACCTGGCCGTTGCGCACCGTCACGTTGAAGATCTCGGCCGCGGCGCGGACGTCGAGCACCCGGTCGGCGCCGTTGCCGTCGAGAACGGTGGCGCCCGCGTCCAGCCCCCGGCCGACCAGGATGAGCGGGTCCTTAACGTCCAGGTCACCGATCGTGGCGCTGTCCTCGCCGGCGCCGGTCCGGGTGAGGACGTAGTTGCCCGGAGGCAGCTCGATCACGTCGGTGCCGGGCGCCTGGTTGGCCGCCACGACCGCCTCCCGCAGGGAGCAGTCGTAGGGATCGCAGGCGCCGTCCAGGGTGTCGGCGGTCTTGGTGACGGTGAAGACGGCGGCGTCCACCGGCAGGGCCGGTGCGGCGAGCGCGAGAAGGAGAAAGCCTGCGGCAGCCGTTCTCATGATCCCTCCGAACAGGTATGGAAGGCATTGGCGTCGAGGCGCGGCCGGAACGGTGTGCCGGCCGGGTTGCGGTAGGTCCAGGTCTGGCCGGAGAGGGTGTCTTCGACCTTGATGTCGACCCGGACGTTGGTCAGGCCGCTGGCGAAGACCCAGAAGCGGTCGTAGGAGGAGCAGGCGTCGAGGATCTTCACGGTCAGCTCGACGTTGGCCGGACTGAAGAACCAGAACGAGCCGGTGTCCGCCGCGAGCGGGATGGAGAATCCATCTCCCTCGTCACCCCGCGCGGCCCAGCGGGCGGTGACGCGGAAGCGGTCGCCCGCGCCGAGGCAGAGGGTGGTCGCGTCGGGCTGGCAGGTGGGAAGGCGCTCGACGGCGCCCGCGTCGCAGTAAGGGCCCGCGGGGCGCATTCGGCCGCGCTGGTCCAGCGGCACGCATCCAGACGGAGGGCCGAGGTCGATTGCCGGGCTGTCCGCGAGCAGGGTGTGGGTGGGCGTGGGGCCGCCGTGGTCGCCGAGCGGGGAAAGCCGCGGATCGAGCGGGCTGGCCGGCGTGCCCGCGCGGTCCGTCGCCTTGGCGGCGCAGCCGGATTCCTCGTCGACTCCGAAGACGTTGTAGCCCCCATAGAGCGGTTCGAGGCCGACACAGTCGCGGTTCCGGGGAGCCTGGTTGCCGGCGACGATGGAGCCCCCGATCGAGCCGCCGGCCGCGCAGGGAAAGCCGTCGGAGGGGCAGTCCTCCTGGCCCGAGACCCAGAGGCCGCCGCCGCGCATCCCGGCGCTGTTGCCGGTGGCCGTCAGCCGGTCGATCTGACCGTCGGTGACGAACAGGCCGCCGCCGTGTTGCCCGGCCCGGTTGCCGGACACGGTGGCGTTCAAGAGGTCCAGGTACACTGTAGCGATACCGCCGCCGCCGCTGGATGCCGCCTGGTTGTTCGAGACCGTGCTGTCGCGGAGGGTGGGAAGGGTGGCGTAGAAACCGCCGCCGGAGCCCTCCGCCCGGTTGCCGGTGACGTGGCTGGCCACCAGTGTCAGGAGCTGGGCGTGGACGGCGCCACCGTCTCCGTGGTCGCCAAATCTGCTGATCCGGGCGTCGCCGTTGCGGAGCGTCACCCCATGGATCTCCAACTGTTCATAGAACACCTTGGACTCCAGGATGCGGTCCAAGCCGCCGCCGTCGATCACGGTCTGCCGCGCGCCGGAGCCCAGGATCACCAGCGGGCCGGTGGCGTCGAGGTCGCCGGTGAGGTTCCCGTCCTCGTCGCGGCCGGCGCGGGTCAGGGTATGGGTGCGCTGGCCGAGGAGGATCACCTCCAGGCCCTGGCGGGCATTGGACGCGGCCACGGCTTCGCGCAGGGAGCAGTCGTGATCGCAGCGGCCGACCGAGTCGGAGCCCTCGGTGACCACGAAGACCGCCGAGACCGGCGGTATGTCGAGCTCGCCCGGGGCGCCCGGGTCGGCCGGCGCCTCCGGCGGGTGGCAGACGTCCAGCGCCGAGGTGTCGAGCCGCGTCTCGTAGATCGTTCCGGGCGGGTTCACGTAGGTCCAGATCTGACCGGTGAGCATGTCCTGCACGGTGAGCTGGACCCCGCGGTCGGTCAGGCCGCTGGCGAACACCCAGAAGCGGTCGTTGAGGTCGCAGCCGTCGATCACCTTGACGGCCAGCTCCAGGTTCTCCGGCGAGAAGAACCAGAAATCGGTGGTGTCGCCGGTGAGCGGCACCGGGTGCGCGATCCCGTTCGGCCCGCCGGTGTTGCTGGTGTACCAGAGGGCGCTCACCTTGAACCGGCCGTTCTGGAGGCAGGCGATGGAGCCGCCCGGCAGGCAGATGTCCCGGAACGACCGCTCCAGCGCGCCGGCCGAGCAGGGCTCCCGCCGCGGCACGCCGAGCTGGTCGTACGGCAGGCAGGCCTCGGCCGGCACGAAGTCGAACGCAGGGCTGCCGGGTTCGAGGCCGTGGACCGGGGTCGGCCCGCCGAGGTCGGACAGCGTTTCGAGCTTCGGATCGAGCGGCGCGGCCGAGGTGCCCCGGCGGTCGGACGAGGTGAGGATGCAGTCCTCGCCCACCCCGATCACGTTGTAGCCGCCGGAGATCGCGCCGGAGCAGTCGGGCTGGAAGGGAGCCGTGTTGGCGGCCAGGATGGAGCCCTGGATCTGGACGTCCAGGAGGATCGGAGACTCCAGCGGCGCGGCATAGAGCCCGCCGCCGCGCTCGCCAGCCCGGTTGAGCGTAATGGTGGAGCCCGAGACCGACGCGTACCATTCCAAGGGATAGGAGAGGCCGCCGCCGAACCGGCCCGCGCTGTTTCCCGAGATCGTGGAGTCCAGGACCCGCATCTGCCGGTCGGCGGCGAGGCCGCCGCCCTTGACGTCCGCCCGGTTGTCCGCGACCGTGCTCTCAATCACCGCGAGCACGCCCGAGGTCTCGCTCATCACCCCGCCGCCGTCCCCGCCGGAGCCCAGGGCCCGGTTGCCCGAGATCACGCTGCGCCGGACCACGAAGTCGTAGGGTAGCGCCGCCCGGCGCGCCAGGGCTCCGCCGCCGGGCCCGCTCACCAGGCCGTTGCGCACCGTCACGTTGAAGATCTCGGCCGCGGCGCGGACGTCGAGCACCCGGTCGGCGCCGTTGCCGTCGAGAACGGTGGCGCCTGCGTCCAGCCCCCGGCCGACCAGGATCAGCGGGTCGTCGACGTCCAGGTCGCCGGTGGCGCCGGCGTCCTCGCCGGCGCCGGTCCGGGTGAGGACGTAGGTCCCGGGAGGCAGCTCGACCACGTCGGTCCCGGTCGCCTGGTTGGCCGCGACCACCGCCTCCCGCAGGGAACAGTCGTAGGGCTCACAGAAGCCGTCCAGGGTGTCGGCGGTCTTGGTGACGGTGAAGACCCGGGCCGCCGCCGGCGCGGCGAGAATCAGCAGGGTGATGGCAACAGCAGTGGATCTCATGAACCCTCCCCGCAGACGTCGAACGCATCGGTGTCGAGCCGGGGCGGCAGGGCCGTGCCGGCCGGGTGAACGTCAGTCCAGATCCTGCCGGTCACGGTGTCGCGCACGGTGACCTCGACCCCGACGTTGGTCAGGCCGGTCAGGAAGACCCAGAAGCGGTCGTTGACCGCGCAGCCGTCGAGGACCTTGAGCACGATCTCCAGATTGGCGGAGTTGAAGAACCAGAAGGCGCCGGTGTCGCGGGTCAGGGGCAGGGAGCGGGCCGCCCCGGAACCGTCTTTGGTGGTCCACCGGGCGGTGACCCGGAAGCGGTCGCCGTCTCCCAGGCAGAGCTCCTCGCCGCCGGCCTGGCACGCGGAGCCGGCCTCGACCGCGCCCGCGTCGCAGCCGGAGACCCCGTCGCCGTCGCCGTCCACCGGCCGGGCCGCGCCGCGCTGGTCCAGGCCGGAGCAGAGGCCGGCCGGGGCCAGGTCGATGGCGGGGCTGCCGGCCAGCGGCAGCCGGGTCGGCGTGGTGCCGCCCTGGCCGGCCGCGGCGGCGAGCTTCGGGTCGAGCGGCGCCTGCGGGGTGCCGGCGCGGTCGCCCTCGACCGGGTTGCAGTCGTCGCCGACGCCGAACACGTTGTGAGAGCCGGCATGGTCGAGGTAGAGGCAGTCGGAGAACTGGGGAGCCGTGTTGCCGGCCACGATGGAGAGGTCGATCCGGAGGCGCGGCTCCGGCGGACACGGGACCTCGGGGATGCAGTACTCGTCGTAGAAGATCCCGCCGGCGTACGCGGTGGCCTGGTTGCCGGCGATCGTGGTGTGGAGGATGCGGAGGCCCGCGTCGGACGCGACCAGCTTCGCGCCGCCGCCCTCGTCCGCCTTGTTGCCGGCCAGGGTGGCGTTCTCCATCTCCAGGCTCCCGATGGTGTAGAGGCCGCCGCCGTAGAACGCGACGTTGCCGGTCACCGTCGAATTCCGCAGGATCAGGTCGAAGGCGTAGATCCCGCCGCCGTACTGGGCGCGGCTGTCCGAGACCACGCAGTCCGTCACCGTCAACCGGCCGCGCGAACGGATCGCGCCGCCGAGATGCTCGCCGGTCCAGTTCGGGCCCCCGACTTCGCCGTTGCGGACCGTGACGCCGCGCAGCTCCAGGCTCGTATCCTGGACGTCCAGGATGCGCTCGTTCCCGCCGGCGTCAATGACGGTCCGGTCCGCGCCGGCACCCTGGATGGCCAGGGCACTGGAGACGTCGAGGTCGCCGGTGATCGACTGGTCCTCCATGCGCCCGGTCCGGGTGAGCGCGTAGACCCCCGGGCTGAGCACGATGGTGTCCGCTCCCGGATCCGAGTTCGCGGCGGTCACCGCCTCCCGCAGGGAGCAGTCGGAGTCGCAGGCCCCGTCCAGGGTGTCCGCCGTCTTGGTGACGGTGAGCACCGCGGCGCGGGCCGGCGGCACGGCCAGCACGAGCACGACCAGCAGGGTGAGGCGGATGACACTTCGCACAAGGTCCCTCCTCTCCAGATGCATGAACGACCCTAATATGATGTCATAACATAGAAGTCCATTCCACTACCCCATGAAGCGGGGAGAAGGACATAAAGGACTGCAGGGGCTCCAAGGACCAAAGTCCCTGCGGTCCGTGCAGTCCCCTGGGTCCTTTCCCGGGATAAGATCCGCCGGGGCCATGCCCTGCGCCATGAAAACGATCACCCGAACCCTCTGCGCCCTGGTGGCGCTCTCCCTCCTGGGCTGCGGCGACGGCCGCACCCCTCTCGTCGTCTACTCGCCGCACGGCGGCGACCTCCTCTCCCTGATGGAGAAGAGCTTCGAGGCCAGCCACCCGAAGGTGGACGTCCGCTGGCTCGACATGGGATCGCAGGACGTCTACGACCGGATCAAGTCCGAGGCCGCCAACCCGCAGGCCGACGTCTGGTTCGGCGGGCCGCAGGCGATCCTCGGCCGCGCCGGGCGCGAGGGGCTCCTCGAGCCGTTCCGGCCGCAATGGGCCGGCTCCATCCCGCCCGAAAGCCAGGGGCCGCAGGACCTCTTCTTCGCCTCCTACCGGACGGCGGCGGTCCTGGTCTACAACTCCAGGGCCGTGTCCGAGGCGGACGCGCCGCGCGACTGGGACGACCTCCTCGACCCGAAGTGGAAGGACAAGATCCTGATGCGCGACCCGCTCGCGAGCGGCACCATGCGGACCGTGTTCGGCATGGTCCTCGCCCGCTCCGTGAAGGAGACCGGCAGCCCGGACCGTGGCTTCGACTGGCTGCGGCGGCTCGACGGCCAGACCAAGGAGTACCTTCAGCAGCCGGCGCTCATGATCGAGAAGCTCAACCGCCAGGAGGGGCTCGTCACCATCTGGGAGCTGACCGACCTGCTGTGGCAGCGCAAGCGCGGCTCGCCGCTCGCCTTCCACTTCCCGGCGAGCGGCACGCCGGTGATCGACGACTCGCTCGGCCTGGTCAAGGGCGCGCGCCACCCCCTGGAGGCGAAGGAGTTCATCGAGTTCGTCGGCAGCCCCGAGGGCCAGGCCCTGGCAGCCCGCGAGGCCTTCCGTCTGCCGGCCCGCACCGACATGCCCGCCGACCAGCTCCCGGACTGGGCCCGCGACGTGCTCCACGACTGGAAGCCGGCGCCGGTGGACTGGGACCTCATCGAGAAGAACGGTCAGGAGTGGATGGCCACCTGGGACCGGACCATCCGCGGCAAGGGCTGAGCCGGAGATGGCCTTCCTCATCCTGGACCGGCTCCACAAGAGCTTCGGAGGCAACCCTGTCCTCCGCGACCTCTCCCTGGAGATCGGCAAGGGGGAGGTGCTCGCCCTGCTCGGGCCGAGCGGCAGCGGCAAGACCACGGCTCTCCGTCTGATCGCCGGCTTCGAGGAGCCGGACTCGGGCCGCATCCGGGTGGACGGCGAGGACGTGACCGGCCTGCCGCCCTCCCGGCGCCGCTTCGGCATGGTCTTCCAGCACTACGCCCTGTTCCCCCACCTGACGGTCGGCGAGAACGTGGCCTTCGGCCTGGAAACCCGCGGTATGACCAGGGAGGAGATGCGCCGCCGGATCTCCGAAGCCCTGGCCCAGGTGGACCTGCCCGGCTTCGAGGACCGGCGGGTGGGCGAGATCTCCGGCGGCCAGCAGCAGCGCGTGGCCCTGGCCCGGGCGCTTGCCCCCGAGCCGCGCGTCCTGCTCCTCGACGAGCCGCTCTCGAACCTCGACCCCACCCTGCGCGAGCGCACCCGGCGCGAGCTGCGGCGCGCCATCCGAAAGGTCGGCATCACCACCGTCCTGGTCACCCACGAACAGGAGGAGGCCTTCCACCTGGGAGACCGCGTGGCCGTGCTCCACGGCGGCATCCTCCAGCAGGTGGGCTCGCCGGAAGATCTCTATGAAAGGCCCGCGACCCGCTTCGTGGCCGGCTTCGTCGGTCGCGCCAGCGGCTTCCCGGGCGTCTTCGAGAGGGACGGCGGAGGCGCGAGAGTCCGTCTGGGGAACCTCTCCTGGCCGGGCCTGCCGGTGGAGGATCTCGAGCCCGGCGACCCGGCCGAGCTGGTGGCGCGGCCCGAGTCGCTCGCCTTCGTACCGCCCGGCAGCTCCGGGTCGCTCCCGGGCAAGGTGACCGAGCGGCGCTACGCCGGGCCGGTCTCCTACTTCGTGGTGGCGCTCGACTCCGGCTCCGAGATCGAGGTCATGGCTCCATCGGGTGTCACCGAGGGCGATCAGGTCGCCGTCGCGCCGGGAACTTCCGGACCCGCGCCGCGTATCTTCCGCAGGGCTTAAGATGCGGCGCCTTCCCATCCTCTCCATCGTCCTCGCGCTCCTCCTGGCTTGGCTGGTGGGCTACCCGCTGCTCATGACCCTGGTGGATGCCCTGCGCGGGCCGGAGGGCTGGACGGCCGCCCATCTCCAGCAGTTCGCCTCGCGGCCGGACGAGTGGATCGCGCTCTGGCGGAGCCTGTGGATCTCGCTCGCCTCGGTCGTCCTGGCCGCGCTGGTCGGCGTGCCCCTGGCCTTCCTCTTCGAGCGCACGGAGTTCCCGGGCCGGCGCTTCCTGGCGGCCGTGACCGCGCTGCCGGTCGCCCTGCCGCCGCTGGTCGGCGTCATCGCCTTCCTTTTCCTGTATGGAGAGAGCGGCTTCGTGTCGCGGGCGGTCCAGACGCTGCTCGGCCTCGAAGGTCCGCCCTGGCGCCTGGCCGGACCGGGAGCGATCCTCCTGGTCCACGCCTACTCCATGTACGTCTACTTCTATCTCTTCACCCGGGCCGGGCTGGCGCGGCTGGACGCGGCGCTCCTGGAGGCCGCGGCCGCGCTCGGCGCGGGCCGGGTGCGGACCCTGTTCCGGGTGACCCTGCCCCTGCTGCGCCCGGCGCTCGCCGGCGCCGCCCTCCTGACCTTCATGACCTCGCTCGCCTCGTTCTCGGCACCGTATCTCTTCGGGGGCAGCTTCCGGGTCATGACCACGCAGATCGTCGCGACCAAGCTCAACGGGGAGACCGCGCTCTCCCAGGTCGAAACCGTCATGCTCGCCGGGCTCGCCCTGCTCGGGCTGGCCGGGATGCGCTGGATCGACCGCAAGGGGCTCGCCGCGACCGGGGTGCGCGGCGTCGCCCCGGCCCGGCGGAAGCTGGAGAGTCCCCTGGCGCGGATCGGAGCGGGCGTCCTGGGCTGGATCCTGGCCGCGTTCCTCCTCCTGCCGCACGCCGTCCTGCTCCTGGTCTCCTTCGTGCCGCCCTTCACCTGGACGACCGAGTTCCTGCCGCCGGTCCTGGAGCTGCGCAACTGGCTCGGCCTGGTGTCTCAGACCGAAAAGCTCCGGCCCGTGCTCAACTCCCTCTGGATGGCCGCGGTCTCCACGATCGCGGCCGTGGCCCTGGGCCTGGCCGCGGCGCGGATGGCGGTGGCCCGGCCGGTGGACGGCCGGAGCCCGCGCTGGCCGTGGCTCTCCGGCGTGCTGGAGTGGCTGGTGGCGGTGCCCTGGGCCGTGCCCGGTACGGTCTTCGCGATCGCGCTCGCCACCACCTTCGGCGTGAGCCAGCCCTGGCTCGGCCGCTTCGTGCTGATCGGCACCCCGTGGATCCTCCCCCTGGCCTACCTGGTGCGGAGCCTGCCGCTCACCGGCCGCGGCTCGATCGCGGGCCTGCGCAGCCTGGACCCGGCCCTGGAGGAGGCGGCGTCCTCCCTGGGGGCAGGGCGCTGGCGGCGGCTCGGCAAGGTGGTCTTTCCCCTGCTCCGTCCGGCGCTGGCGGCCGGGGCGGGTCTCGCTTTCATTACGGCGCTCGGCGACTTCGTGGTCTCGATCGTCCTCTACACCTTCGACACCCGTCCCATCTCGATCGAGATCCTGTCCAGCCTGCGGCTGCAGGATCTGGGGATGGCGGCGGTCTATGGCGTGCTGCTGATGGTCGCGAGCGCCACGGCGTTCCTGCTGTGGGGGCGGAGCGAGGCCCGCTGAGGTTTCCGGATGGAGTCGCGCAGCCTCAAGCAGATCAGCGTCCTGATGGCCACGGTCTTCGTGGACATGATCGGCTTCACGATCGTCCTGCCCCTGCTGCCGTTCTACGCCACGCGGCTGGGGGCGGACGCCTCGATGGTCGGCATCCTGATCGCCGCCTTCCCTGCCGCCCAGCTCGTGGTGTCGCCGTTCTGGGGCCGGCTCTCGGACCGCTATGGCCGCCGGCCGATGATCCTCGCCGGGCTGCTCTCCTCGGCTGCGGCCTACGTGCTGTTCGGCCTTGCCAACACCCTCTGGCTGCTGTTCGCCTCGCGCTTCGTGCAGGGCGCCGGCGGGGCCACGACCGGGGTGGTGCAGGCCTACGTGGCCGACGCGGTGGTGCCCGAGGAGCGCACCAAGGCGCTCGGCTGGATCACGGCGGCCACGAGCGCGGGCGTGATGATCGGCCCCCTGATCGGCTCGGTGTCGACCTACCTGGGCCCGGCGGCGCCCGGGTATCTCGCGGCCGGCCTCTGCCTGCTGAACGCGGCGTTCGCCTGGAAGTGGCTCCCGGAGCCGCAGAAGGAGGGCGCGACCGCGGAGATGCAGACCACCTCGGCGCCCCGTACGTCGCTGCGGAGCACCGTGCTCGATGTGCTGGTCCACCCGACGGGTCCGATCAGCTCGCTGATCTGGGTCTACACGATCGGCATGATGGGCTTCATGGCGATGAACGGCGTGCTCGCCCTGTTTCTCAAAGAGATCTTCGGTGTGACCGAGCGGAACATTGGCTATTTCTATACCTACGTCGGAACCATCTCGCTGGTCATGCGCGGCGTGCTCCTGGGTCCGGCCGTTCGCCGCTTCGGAGAGGTGGGGGTGACGCGGATTGGCGCCCTCAGCCTTGTGATTGGCCTCATCTTCATTCCGCTGTCCACGAGCCTCTGGGGCCTTGCCGTCTGCGTCCTCTTCGTACCGATCGGCACGGCGCTCCTCTTCCCGGCCACCACCTCGCTCGTCTCGCGCCGGGCGCGCCGCTCCGAGACCGGCCAGGTGATGGGAGTGCAGCAGCTCTTCGGAGGCGTCTCCCGGATGCTCGGCCCCCTCTGGGCCGGCTTCGTCTTCGAGAGGATCGGCATCCAGTACCCCTTCTGGATCGCCGCCGCCCTGATGCTCAGCGTGAGCTTCCTCACCCTGCGCATGCAGAGAGAGGCCCCTATCGTGCCCGAGGTGGGGGAGATCAAGCCGGTCGGGCCGTCCTGAGCGGCGCGCGCAGCCGGTCCGCAGGTCGTTGCCGAGGACCGGCAGAGAGTTGCCGATCCTCGGCAGACGCTGGCCAACGGTCCGCCGAGGATCGCGGATGACTGGCAGAGCGTTGCCGGCGATCCGCAGACGTTGGCCGATCGTCGGCAGGTCGTAGCCGATGGCCGGCAGAGAGTTGCCGATCGTCGGCAGACGTTGGCCAACGGTCCGCAGACGGTCGCGGATGACTGGCAGAGCGTTGCCGACGATCCGCAGACGTCAGCCGATCGTCGGCAGGTTGTAGCCGATGGCCGGCAGAGGGTTGCGGACGATCCGCCAAGGATTGCGGACGGTCGGCAAACCGCTGCCGGACGGCGGGAAAGGCTGCTCGGCCATCGAGAAGACCCCTCCTCGATCCTCTCGCCGGCGATCAAGTGGGTCGCCAGGTTTCCGCTCGGCGAGCTGCTTGAGCTTCTCGGCCAGGATGTTGGCGTCAATCATGCCGGCCTTCGGCAAGCCGCCGGAGATAGGAATCCCTCATCCTCTCGTACCCGGGCCGGTCGGTCTCCGCCTGAAGGAGGGCACGCGACCACCAGGCGGCTGCCGCGCCGCGTTCTCCTTCGCTCAGCACCAGGCCGTCCCGCAGCAGGGCGTTGAGGAGGGGATAGCCGGGATCATCGATATCGATGACATCGACCTCGATCTGCGCGGCATCGCTGAGATCCGCCGCCAACTCCAGGAGGTCCAGATCCTCTCCCAGGACGGCGACGTCCGCATCCGAGTCGGGCCGGGCCTGACCGCGTGCCCGGGAGCCGAAGAGGAGAGCCAGACGGACCTCCTTGTGGTCTCTCAGTGCCTTGCGCAGCGGCTCGACGGCCGGGTCTTCGGTCTTCACGGGGAAAGTGTATTGCGCCGCCACCCTGCCTGTCACGGGGTGAGGTCCGCAGGCCGCGGTGTCACCCCGCGGCTTTCTGAAGCGTAGCCTCCACCTCCCGGGCCAGCTCGGCTGAGCCGGTCTCCCGGAGTCTCTGGGCCAGGGCCGGGGTCTGGTATTCCGGGCAGGTCCGGATCAGGAACAGGCGGTCCTCGGCGGAGCAGTCCTCCAGGCGGACGCGGAGGTCGTCGGCCCTCTGCCTGTCGTGCCGGGCGGCGGGGCGCTCCCAGGGCTCGGCCGGATCTTCGAGCTCCGCGAGGAAGATGGCGATGCGGGCGAGGGCGGCGCCGCTGAGGTCGCCGCCCGTGTCCTCCAAGGCGGCCTCGAGGTCTTCGAGGAAGGTGTCGGAGAGCGGGGTCCTCGCCAGGCGGGCGGCGGCGATGGCGGGCAGAAGGATCGCATGGACGAACCGCGGCGACAGGCCGGCGGCCGCAATGATCCTCGCCAGGGTCCGGGGCCGGGGCAGGGTCGGTCCGGACTGATAGCGGTAGATCGAGCTGGGATCGAGACCCGCGGCGGCGGCCAGCGTCTCGGGCTCGCCGCGGGCCAGGAGGCGGATGAGGTCCTTCATGTCTTCCGGATCGATGCGTTCGCTCATCGGGGCCTCTCCTCTGCAAGCAATCTTGCAGTTCTGTTTCCGTACGCGCTAGGGCAGGCTATCCCCCGGAGGAGGAGGCCGGGGCCATGGAGGCTCCGGGCTGTCTCCCGAGGAAGGAGCTTCCCATGTTCCCTGTGCTCGCCATGGTTCTGGCTTTGCTCGGTGGTGTTTGGGCCGATGCTGGCTGCATCCTTGATCCAGGTGGTAGACCCTCGGCGGATGAAGGCTGCATCATCGATCCGGACGGCGCCTGCGCCAATGCCGGCTGCATCATCGACCCGGATGGTAGCCCATCGACGGATGAAGGCTGCATCATCGACCCGAGTGGCGGTCCCTGCGCCGGCCGGCAGTAGAGCAATGCCGGGCTGGTGTTGGCCGGCCCGGCAGTTTTTCATGCCTCAAAGCGGAGCCCCGGATCATAGCGAGCCCGAATGAGGTACTGGAATAGGCGCTCCGCCAGCTCTGCCGTGGCGGTCTCCATCCTCAAGGCTTCCCAGAACAGCGCGAGCGCGACATGGGCCTCCCGCTGGATCTTCAAATCCCGGAAGACCCGCTCCATCCAGGTCGCCAGCTCCTTGGCCTCCGAGGCTTTCCCTGAAGCAAGATAGAGAGAAGCCAGCTTGACCGAAGCCAGGGCGCAGTCGTAAGCCATTCCGAGAGTTGCGAAGTCGTTTCCGACCTGTTCCAGGCCGGCGATGGCCTCGTCGATTCGACCGAGTCCCGCATCGATCCTCCCCTGCAACCACTGTACGCGCACGAGGTGGCCGTCATGCCGGAGCTCCACCGCCTGCCTCCTCACCTCGGGGAGCAGCGCCTCCGCCTCCTGTACCCTACCTAGATCACAAAGGATGGCCGTCCAGTTGAATCGAAGCGCGAATAGCAGGTTCGAGTCTCCCTGCTTGACCACGAAAGGAGCCGCTTCCCGCAAGGCCTCGACTGCGCGGTTGGCATCCTCCATCTGCTCCAGGGTCGTGGCCTTCTTGAGAAGAATCCTCCCAGCCGCTTCAGGTCCAAGCATGAGAGCTTTGTCGTGCAGGATCAGAGCATCGTCGAATTGTCGCTGTGCTCGGCGCAGGGATGCCTTGAGGTCCGGCAGCCGCCACTCGGCGAGCAACCCCGGATCAGCCTGGGCGCCTGACTTCCATAGCGCTTCGGCCTGGGCGAAGACCTCTTCCGCCTGCTGAAGCTCGCCCTGGACTCGGAGTGCGTTCGCGAGGAAGGCTTGGCAGTAGCCGAGGAGCCGGGCCTTCCAGCCCGCCTCTCCCGGAGAAAGCTCGGCGGCGCGGACCGCCAGCCGGGCCAGATCCAGGGCAATGGACGGCCGGTGCGAAGCCGCCTTCTCGCTCTCATGGCAGAGCCGCTCGGCCACGTACCACCGCTGGTACTCCTCGGCCTTCTCGACCAGCAGCGCCCGCTGCCGGGGCGAGGATCTCTTGAGGACCTTCCAGAGACGGTCGGCCCGCCGCCGGGCCTGCCGCGCCCGGCGCCCCCGGACGATGCGGACCATCTGCTCCTCGGCCAGGTCGGCCACGGCGAGGCCGGCCTGGAACGCGGTGCGCGCCATGCCGCGGCGCTCGGCCTGGGTGGGGTCCACGGGCGAGAGCGGCGGATCCGCGGTGCGACAGGCCCTCTCCAGGCCCTGGATCACGGGCTCGGCCGCCCCGGGGTCGTAACCCATGGCCCGGGCGTAGCGGTCGAGCGTCGCGGGCCCGGGCTCCCGGCTCCCGGTCAGGTAGTGGGAGACCATCCTCTTGGAGCGTCCCACGGCCTTGGCAAGCTCTTCGTCGCTCAGGCCGGCCGCCTTTTTCAGGGCAGCCAGCGCCACGCTCGATTTCGGGGGCTTCGGCATGCGCTCTCCTCTCTCCATATTTATAAGTTGCCGCTGGCCGGGTCCGAAGGGACAAAAAGATGCGGATTCCCAAAGTTGGTTCCTCAAGGAAGCGAAAGCTTCAGGAGGTTGGAGTTTCGCGCCGGGGGCGTTCCGCTCCCGGGTCTCGCGGGTTACGGTGCGCGCCGAGGAGGGACGATCATGGAAGAACGACAGGAAATCGCCGAAACCATGGGCCGGAGGATCGCCCGCCTGCGCCGGAAGAAGAAGATGAGCCAGAGGGACCTGGCGGCCAGGCTCGGGTTCAAGCCGGCCTTCATCGGCAGGGTGGAACGGGGCGAGAAGACCGTGACCATCGATCACCTGCTGGTGATCGCCAACACGCTGGAGGTCACCCTGGACTACCTGGTCTACGGCGGGGACGACGCGCGACTGAAGCTGCGGCTCATCTTTCTCCAGGACCTCCCACAGGAAGGCCGGGACAAGCTCGTGGAGTTCCTCGACGCCCTCCTGCAGGCCTACAGGGTGATCACCCGGCTGCCGAGGAGCGCGTAACACCTCTCCTTCCGCCTCGCCCAACTTCTTCGGAAGCAGTCAAGAAAGGAGAGTTCCCATGATCCGCAGGAGCCTGTTCCTGTTGTTGGTTGTTCTCAGCGCGATGGCCGCCATGCCTCTCACCGCCGCGACCATCCCCTGGAC
>DATANP010000558.1:0-2830 GCA_036266195.1 Thermoanaerobaculia bacterium
CAGCACCGTCCACCGGGCCGCCGCGTTCCGCAACGCTTCCAGGCGGTGCCCGTGCAGACCGAGCACCCGGGGCGTGGAGACCAAGAAGACCGTCCGCCTCGCGACCCACTCCAGAAGGCCGTGAGCGGAAGCCAGGGCATCCTCCCCCACCAGCACGGGAGTCGAGCCGGACGGGTGGCGGAGGGTCAGGGTCTGGAGAGGCACGTCAGCCCAGTCAAAGAAGGTCCGGGACTGAAAGTCCCCGACAGATTCGGCGGGCGAGGAGATTTGGGACCTCCGTGTGCCGGGGAACAGCTTGGAGCTCGCCCGTCTCAGGATTGCACCAGAGGGAGTGCTCGCCGCCTTCGCGCTTGAGGTAGCACCCGTGCTTCCGGAGGTGCCGGAGCAGATCGCTGCGCTTCATCCGACCTTGAGGACTTCGCGGATCGCGTCCTCGGGAACACCCCGGAGCGCATCCTCCCGGCGATCCTCCAGGATCAGCGAGACGGCGGAGACAAGACTCCTGCGGCAATCCTCCACCGAACGGCCCTGACCATTGGCGCCGGGAATCTCGGGACAATAACCGACGAACCAGTCGCCGTCCCGTTCGATTACAGCCGTGAACTCGTTATGCATAGAGATCCTCCGGCAGGAGTTTACTCCTTGGCCTTTACCACTGCGATCCCCAGCTCGTCGAGCTGCCTGGAATCGACCTCCGAGGGCGCGTCGGTCATCAGGTCGGTGGCCGAAGCGGTCTTCGGGAAGGCGATGACGTCGCGGATGCTCCCCATGCCGGCGAGCAGCATGACCATGCGATCCAGGCCGAGCGCGATGCCGCCGTGGGGCGGAGCGCCGTAGCGCAGCGCCTCCAGGAAGAAGCCGAAGCGCGCCTTCGCCTCCTCGGGACCGATCCCCAGAACGTTGAACACCCGGCTCTGCAGCTCCGGATCGTGGTTGCGAATGGAGCCGCCGCCCAGCTCGATGCCGTTCAGCACCACGTCATAGGCCCGCGCGCGGACCGAGCCCGGATCGCTCTCCAGCCGCTCCAGGTCGCGCGGGTCCGGGCTCGTGAACGGGTGGTGCATCGCGTACCAGCGCTTCTCCTCCTCGTTCCACTCGAATTCCGGAAACTCGGTGACCCAGAGGAACTCGTGGCGGCCTTCCGGGATCAGCCTGTACTGCTTCGCCAGCTCCAGGCGGAGCGTGCCGAGCGCGTTCGCCGCGACCGATTCCGGACCGGCCACGATGAGCGCGAGATCGCCCTCTTCCAGCCCGAGCGCCTCGGCCGCGCCCTCCAACTCGGCCTGCGTCAGGACGTTCTTCACCTGGAAGACCAGCTCGCCGCCCTTGCGCCGGAGCGTCAGCACTCCGGCCGCGCCGCTGCGTCGCGCGATCTCCACCCAGGCGTCCACCTCCTTGCGGCTGGCCTCGGCCGCGCCAGGCACGGCAAACCCGCGGATGACTCCGCCCTGCGCCGCCGTCTCCTGGAAGCCGCGGAAACCGCTCCCGCGCAGACGCTCCGTGAGGTCCGCGATCTCCAGCCCGAACCGCAGGTCCGGCCGGTCGCTGCCGAAGCGCGCCACGGCCTCCGCATACTTCATCCGCGGGAAGCGCGCCGGCGGCTGAATGCCGCCGAGCGGGAAGATGCGCAGGAACAACCCCTCGATCAGCTCGAAGACGTCCTCCTCCGTGGGGAACGACATCTCCAGGTCGATCTGCGTGAACTCGAGCTGGCGGTCGGCGCGCAAGGCCTCGTCGCGGAAACAGCGCGCGATCTGGATGTAGCGCTCCAGGCCGGCCACCATGAGAATCTGCTTGAAGAGCTGCGGCGACTGCGGCAGCGCATAAAAATTGCCGTGATGGACCCGCGACGGCACCAGGAAGTCGCGCGCGCCCTCGGGCGTCGACTTGGTGAGGATCGGCGTCTCCACGTCCACGAACCCCTGCTCGTGGAAATACCTGCGGATCTCCATCGTCACCTGATCGCGCAGCAGGAAATTGCGCTGCAGCTCGGGCCGGCGGAGGTCCAGATAGCGGTAGCGCAGGCGGGTCTCCTCCGATGTCTCGGCCTTGCCGTCGAGCGTGAACGGGAGCGGCTCGGAGCGGGCCAAGACCGCGGCGCGGCGCGCCAGGACCTCGACCTCGCCGGTCGGCATGTCCTTGTTCACGTTCTCCGGCGAGCGGCGGACCACCTCGCCCTCGACCTCCACCACCCACTCGTTGCGCACCGGGCCGAGCACCTCCGCCGCCTCGGGCTGGAACTCGGGCGTCACCACCACCTGCACCACACCGCTCCTGTCGCGCAGGTTCAGGAAAATGACCGCGCCGTGATCGCGCCGCCGCTGCACCCAGGCCTTGAGCAGCACCCGGCCGCCCACGTCGGCTGCCGTGATCGTGCCCGCGCCCCGCCTCTTCAAAATCTCCTCTCCAGCCATAACCCTCTCGTCCCTCGATCAATCTGCCGGAAACATTCCGCGATACGTATTCTTCAGCTCGACATACCGGTCGACCGTCTCGGCGATACGCCGGGTCTCCTCCTCGGTCAGCGGCCGGACCGGTCGCGCCGGGATGCCGAGCGCGAGATGCCCGGCAGGGATCCGGTGCCCCGGAGCCACCACCGCGCCGGCGCCGATCATCGCGCCCCGCTCCACCACCGCCCCGTCCAGCACCCGCGAGCCGATGCCGATCAGCGCGCCATCCTCCACCGTGCAGCCGTGGACCACCGCGCTGTGTCCGACCACCACCCCCGCGCCGATCACCAGGGGGAACCGCTCGTGGCCCACGTGCAGGATCGTGCCATCCTGGATGTTCGTCCGCGGGCCGATGCGGATGTAATTCACATCCCCCCGGG
>DATANP010000559.1:0-18427 GCA_036266195.1 Thermoanaerobaculia bacterium
CCCCGCCCACCGCCACCACCCACCCCTCGGCGCCGCGTCTTGTCGCGCTGCGCGCGAGCCGCCTGACAGCGTCTCGTGCTCGTCCGCGCCAGCCGCGGCGCCTCCCTCCCGCCCGGCCCCGTCCAAACCTCCTTCCCGTGATTGCTTTTCCACGGGGGTTTAGACCGGTAAACGGACCCGGCCGAAATCGAGTAAACGCAAGTCCGGCGGGCTTCTGGTCGCCTCAAAAAAACGAAACCAGTTTCGTTTTCGACGTAGTTGACGATAGAGAGAGCGAAAAAACGACGGTTCCCCGAGCACAAACCCCTGGAGGAGAAGTACTTCCGGGCCGGCATCCAGCCGGGAAAGCGAGTCACCAGAATCACGCTTTTGGTCACTCAGCGAGTCCTTGCCACCTCTTGCTGTCCTTGTCGTCCTTTCGCTCAGGGTGACGTGATATCCCGCCCTGCCTCCACAAGCGCACCCAGCCGCCGTGGCCTCCGATCCGATGGCGTACGCCCTGTTCGGCCTGGGAGAGGTCCTGGCCCGGGAGGGCAAGCTCGAAGAGGACCGCAAGCGTCACGAGGAGGCGCTTGCCCTGCGCGAGAAGCGTGGAGAGAAGGGCACCGCGGCCGAGAGCCGTCTCGCCCTCGCCATCCTCGCCCTGGAACAGGAAGACAGGACGAAGGCCGTTGAGTTGGCCGGGCAAGCCGGCGCGGAGCACGAGCGTCAAGGTGCTGCCGACGGTCAGGCTCTCGCCTTGGCGGTCGCTGGCCAGGGCCGGGAAGCCCTCGCCTTGCTCGAAGGCAGCCAGGATCTCCGCGTCCGCCTGGCCGTCCAGCTCCGGACTTCCAACTCTGCCAAAGTCCTGGGGGAAGTGCTCGATCAGGCAACCCGCGCCGGATTCACCGAGATCCGCCTGGAAGCCGGTCTCGCCCTGGCGCGCACCGACCGGACCCGCCGCTCGGCGCTGGAGCAGGAGGCCAAGGCGAAAGGTTATGCCTGGATCGCGCGGAAGGCCTCCTTATTCTGAAGGCCGTCGTCGCCACATTTTCGCTCTTGACGTTTTCCCGAAAGAGGCGTAGTGTAGTCTTTCAACGAATCCGGCGCGAGGTCGCACGACTCGCTCGGGCCATTCGGCTTCCTGCCTAATACTGGCTATTACCGTCGCGATGGCGCGGCGGTTCTAGAGATATCAGCAGTCGTCACGATTTCCCCCGGCAGCATTGACCAGCAGTGCGGACGTGGAGGAAAGGTCATGGCGGATTGGGAGCGCGATCAGGCCCGGATCGACGCGGCCATGGACGCTCTGTTCAAGATCCCTGGCGTCCATTCGGTTTACGTGGGGCGTCGCTATCGCAACGCGCTGCCGACCGAGGAATCGGCGCTCTGCGTGCTCGTGCGGCGGAAAAAGCCGCTTGAGGAGGTTGCGCCGAGCGAGCGCGTCCCGTCTGAAGTGGCCGGCATTCCAACCGACGTCATGGAGGCCGATCCCCCGCGCAGACTCCAGGGCGTGAAGGATAATTCCGAGTACACGCAACCGAGCGAAAGCGTCCTTCCGACCACGGACGACGAGGAGTACCCGCGTCTCCGCGGCGGCATCGCCTGCGAGGGCGGCGGCGGCCATGGAACGCTCGGCTGCTTTGCGCGAGCTACCGATCCCCAGAACCTGAACAAGATCGTCCTTCTCTCCAACTACCACGTGCTGGTGAACAAGGGCGCGGGAGTGGGGACGACGGTGTATCAGGCGCGCAGCTGTTGCTGTTGCTGCGGACGGAAGGTCGGCGGCGTTCTTCGCTCGCACCAGACCACCACGGGCGCGTTCTTCAAACTGCCGTCGCATCCTGCGACCATCGACGCCGCCATCGCTCTGGTCAATCCCGGTATCGAGTGCCTCGGCGAGATACAGACCGGCACCGGCAGCGGCGATCCGACGGAACTCATCACCGGCGTCCGCGCCGATGCGCAGATCACGGATGGATCGAACGGAACCCCCCACCTGCTCGTCAAGAAACGCGGCAGCCGCACCGGTCCGACCACCGGCAGGATCGAGTCGCGCAACGGCGCCTCGCACAGCTCGGCCAATACCCCCAAAGACAAAGACCTGGCTTTCCGACGTCAACTCGTCATTGATCCGTGGGACCAGACCTCGGCCAGCGGCCTGTTCCGCTTCGGTGCCGGCGGCGATTCCGGGTCCGTGGTCATGACGCAAACCGGAGGCGAAGTCGTCGGGCTGCTCTGGTCGGTGTTCGTCTTCCGGCCGGTTCCCGGGAGCGACAATCTCGTCATCGTCAAAGGCGTGGCCTCGAACATCCACGAAGTCACAGCCGCGCTGAACATCAGCGTCCTCCCATCCCCCGCTCTCGGCACGGTATTCACCAACCCCGCCCCTGCTCCCTCGGACACCTTCACGCCCGCGCCTTTACCCCAGCCCATCGCGCGCAACATGCTCGATCAGGCTCGGCTCGACCTCGAGCGTACCGTTCACGGCCGCTCGTATGCAGAGCTCGTTCGCCGCCATCACTCCGAGGTGTGGCGTCTCGTGCGGGAGAACCGGAGAGTCGGCGCGATCTGGAAACGCTATGGCGGACAGACTCTCCTCCAGGCTTTGATCAACGCCATCGCCCGTCCGGATGAGCCGATCCCATCGATGATCGGCGCGCGTCCGGTCGACCAGTCCACCGCCCGCATCGCCGCGATGCTCAAGCGCTACGGCAGCGCCGCGCTCGCGCGCGACGTCGATGCCTACGAGCACACCATCGTGGGGCTTTGCGGCTGCACATACAACCAATTACTGGCCCGGCTGCGCGCGGGCGAGCCGTGATGAGCTGAAGACGCCGTGCCTGCACAAGCCGGAACGCTCGAAGTCCTCTCCCGCGGCATCGCCCGCATCCTCGAGCCGCTCAGCGAGGAGCTCGACCCGTCGCGGGTGCTCGCTTTCTTCGGCCGCCTCGGCGTGCAGTTTCCAGAGACGCTGCTGACCGGCAATCCGCAGCTCGTTTCGGCGCTCAACACGGCCAGCGAATCAGCGCGCGGCTTTCCGGCGGCCGTCGACCAGCTCGACGACGCCATCGCGGACGGCGACACGAATCAGATCCTCGCCGCGACCGTCG
This sequence comes from Thermoanaerobaculia bacterium, assembly GCA_036266195.1. GTDB lineage: Bacteria > Acidobacteriota > Thermoanaerobaculia > Multivoradales > UBA5704 > DATMER01. The sequence goes on from DATANP010000559.1 coordinate 3,093, forward strand.
ACGTCGTCGGCCGCATCGTCGCTTTTTCCGCTTCCCTCGTCGCGGTGAAGGACAGGGTCGTCGCCGCGCCGCCGCCGGCGGGCGTCACGGCGCAGCAGAAGCATGACTTCGCCAACGACCTGCCGCGCGCGATTCTCGATTACGCGATCGTCCGGACGGGCGAGGTGCTGCTGCCGGAGGTCACGGGCATCCTCGCGCTGGTCGGCCTCATCGACCGCGTGCCGGTCGCCGGCGATCCCGGCAATCCGACGAAGCCCGACTACACGAAGCGCCGCCTCCGCCTCGACCGCCTCGGCAAGTTCTTCAGCAACCCGCTCGGCTACGCCGGCGACCTCGTGGGATGGGGGCCGGCGTTCACACCGCTCGCGCTGCTCCAGCGCGTCCAGGATTTCCACGACTCGTTCGCCATCCCGAGCACGCTCACCAACGCGCCCCCGCGCTTCGAATCGTACGCGTTCGACCTCGCCGCCGCGGCCGGATCGCCTCCCGGCGTCGCGTTCGAGATCCACGTACCCATCACCGCCGGCATCGAGCTGACCGTTCCCTGGTGCTCCGGCTTCGCGTTCCATCTCCTCACCGAGGCCTCGGCCGACACGACCATCGACGGCAGCGTGCGCCATCCGGCCGTCATCGAGGCGACGGCGGCCGCGGATATCTCCGGCCGCGCGCTCGTCGGCCTCTCCCTCAATGCAGTCGCGCCCGCGACCGCGATCATCCTGATCGGCCAGACCGGCGGCAGCCGCATCGAAGTCGCCGGCGTGCGCGCCGATGCCGGCGTGCGCTTCCGCTGGAATTCCAGCAGCGGCACCGCGACCGTCGAGCCGGACGTGCAGGGGACGATCCGCGGCGCAAAAGTCGTCATCGACACGTCGCAAGCCGACGGCTTCATCGGCACGCTGACGAGCGGGCTCAAGGTCGAAGGGGGCTTCGACGCGCGCCTCGGATGGGCGCCGTCGACCGGCATCCGCTTCGAAGGCAGCGCGACGATCGAGATCCAGATCCCGCTGCACGTCTCCCTCGGACCGATCGACATCTCCTCGCTCTATCTCGTCGCCGGCCTCGCCGGCAGCGACTCCGGCGTGGCCATCCCGCTCGAGCTCTCCGTCGGCCTCGGCGCGAAGCTCGGACCGCTCGAGGCGGCCGTCGAACGGATCGGTGCGAAGGGCAATCTCACGTTCCCCGACAACGGCGGCAACCTCGGACCGGCGAACCTCTCGATCGAGTTCAAGCCGCCGAACGGCATCGGCCTCGCCGTCGATGCCGGCGTGGTCAAGGGCGGCGGTTATCTCTACATCGACACCGAGCGCGGCGAGTACGCCGGCGCGCTCGAGCTCACCTTCAGCGGCTTCCTCTCGCTCAAGGCCATCGGCATCATCACGACCAAGAACCCGGACGGCTCGCCGGGCTTCTCGCTGCTCATCCTCATCACCGCGGAGTTCGAGACCGGCATCCAGCTCGGCTTCGGCTTCGCGCTCTTCGCCGTCGGCGGCCTGCTCGGCCTGAACCGCACGATGAAGCTGCAGGCGCTGATGGAAGGCGTGCGCAGCGGCGCGTTGAACAGCATCATGTTCCCGCAGAACGTGATCGCCAACGCGCCGAAGATCATCAGCGATCTCCGGACCGTCTTCCCGCCGCAGCAGGGGACGTTCCTCATCGGCCCGATGGCGAAGCTGGGATGGGGGACGCCGCCGCTTATCAGCGTTGCGCTCGGCATCATCATCGAGATCCCCGGCAACATCGCCATCCTCGGCGTGCTGAAGGTCGCGCTGCCGACCGAGAAGGCGCCGGTGCTGATCATCCAGGTCAACTTCGCCGGCGCGATCGAGTTCGACAGGAAGCGTCTCTACTTCTTCGCCGCGCTCTTCGAGTCGCGCGTCCTCTTCATCACCATCGAAGGCGAGATGGGCCTGCTGGTGGCGTTCGGAGACGATGCGAATTTCGTCGTCAGCGTCGGGGGCTTCCATCCGCGGTTCAGCCCGCCGCCGCTGCCGTTCCCGTCGCCGATCCGGGTCGCGCTCAACCTCATCAACGAATCGTGGGCGCGCGTGCGCGTAGAAGGCTATTTCGCCGTCACCTCGAACAGCGTGCAGTTCGGCGCGGCCGTCCAGGTCTTCATCGGCGTCAGCGCCTTCAACGTGAGCGGCCATCTAGCGTTCGACGCGCTGTTCCAGTTCTCCCCCTTCTATTTCATCATCACGATCTCCGCGTCGTTCTCCGTGAAGGTGTTCGGTGCGGGCCTCTTCAGCGTCCGTTTCAGCGGCTCGCTCGAAGGGCCGACGCCGTGGCGCGTCGCCGGCGAGGGCTCGATCTCGATCCTCTTCTTCGACATCAGCGTCGATTTCGAGGTGACGTGGGGCGAGACCAACAAGGCCACGCTGCCGCCGATCGAAGTGCTGCCGCTGATCCGCGCGGAGCTCAACAAGCCGGAGAGTTGGCGCGCTCTGCCGCCGGTGGGAAACAACCTCCTCGTCTCGCTGCGCAAGATGCCGGCCGAAGAGGCCGCGCTGGTGCTGCATCCCGTCGGCGTGCTGCGCGTGTCCCAACGCGCGGTCCCGTTGGCGCTCACGCTCGGCAAGGTCGGCAATCAGAAGCCGAGCGACGTGAACCGCCTCACGATCGCCGTGGCCGGCGGCGGTCTGGCGCAGAAGGCCGAAGCGTTCGAGCAGTTCGCGCCGGCGCAGTTTCAGGAGATGAGCGATGCCGAGAAGCTCTCCCGTCCTGCATTTTCGAAGGAGCGCTCGGGACTCGAGCTCTCCGCGGCCGGCGAGGACCTCCGCACGGGCGGGATGACGCGCCGCGTCGTCCGCTACGAGGAGATCATCCTCGACTCGAACTTCAAGCGTTTCATCTTCCGCTTCCGTCTCCTCGGCTCGCTCCTGTTCAACTTCTTCCTCGGCAGCGCGGCCGTGGCGCGCTCGGAGCTGTCGCTCGCGACGAAGAAGAAGTACCAGCCGTTCGCGGACAAGATCGAGGTGAAGGACGCGACGTACACCGTCGCCTTCCAGTCGAACAACCAGGCCTACTCGCCGGCGGCGGCCACGTTCACGAGCGAGGCCAGCGCGCAGGAGTTCCTGCGCGGCGAGGCCGCCAAGGACGGCAACCTCACCGAAACGCTGCATGTCATTCCGAGTTGGGAGCGTGCGGCATGAGCACGATCGGCACGTACTCTTTCCTCCCGTGGCTGCGGCAGGGACTGGCGAACCAGATCACGTCGCCCGATCCGAATCCGGCCGCCGCGCTGCGCGCCGAGGTACAGGTGCAGCTCGAATTGCGCGCGGACAAGGTCGGCGGCGGCACGCAGCCTCCCGAGATCGTCAGCCGCAACGTCGCCCTCTTCGGCCCGGGCGACATCCAGGGCATCGAGCAGCGCGCGGTGTTCCGCACCGATCCGCGCCACTGGATCACGAACTTCGAGCCGAACTATCTGCCGCAGATCGAGTTCTACGACGAGGACTTCCCGTGGCGCTACACGCCCGCCGCCCCCGCGGGCGCGCGGCTGCGGCCGTGGATCATGCTGGTGGTCCTCGAGGAGAAGGAGGAGTTCGAGGAAGGGAGAGACATCCGCAACAAGCCGCTGCCGTACATCGAGGTACCGAATGCGGCCACGGTCTTTCCGCCGCCCGAGCAGCTCTGGGCGTGGGCGCACGTGCACATCAACAAGAGCGTCGCCGCGAACGACGCGGAATTCCGGTCCACCGACACCGCGGCCGTGGCGCCGCGCGTGCGCAACGTGCTCGACGCGAACCGCGACGATGCCTACTCGCGCATCCTCTGCCCGCGCAAGCTCGCGCCGAACACGGCCTATCACGCGTTTCTCATCCCGGTTTTCGAAACCGGCCGCCTGGCCGGGCTCGGGATGCCGTTCGATTCCGTCCCGAGCCCCACGATCTCCGCGTGGAAGGACAACTACCCGGGCAGAGCCGCGAACGCGCCGGCTCAGTTCCCGCATTACTACCGCTGGTATTTCCGCACCGGCGCGACAGGCGATTTCGAGACGCTGGTGCGCCTGCTCGTGCCGAAGCCGGTCGACAAGCGCGTCGGCACACGCGACCTGGACGTGCTCGATCCGGGACTGAACGTCGATCCCGAGCCGAAGCTCGGCGGCATCCTCAAGCTCGGCGGTGCACTGCGCGTTCCGCGCAAGAACTACACGGCGGACGAGCTCATCGAGGTCAACAAATTAGAGAACTGGGCGACGGATCCGTATCCGCGCCCGATCCAGGAAGACTTGGCGGCGCTGGTCAATCTTACCGACGACTACGCCGGAGCCGCGGCCGATGCCGCGAACGCCGCTGCCGGCATCAAGGATCCCGAGAATCCGCTCGATAACGATCAGGACCCGGTCATCACGCTCCCGCTGTACGGCACGTGGCACGCGCTCACCCGGCGCCTGCTCCGCGAGCGCAACGGAGGCACCGCGATCTCGCCGAACGACAACTGGATCCACGAGCTGAACCTCGATCCGCGCTTCCGCGTCGCCGCCGGCTTCGGCACGCGAGTGGTGCAGGACCAGCAGGAGAAGCTGATGGACGCGGCGTGGGAGCAGGTGGGGCGCGTGCTCGAGGCGCGCCGGCGCATCCGCTTCGGCCAGTTCGCGAAAGAGGTCTCGACGATCTGGTACGACCGCCATCTCGTGCCGCTCGTCGGGACGAACCGGCAGCAGGGGCTGCTGCTGCTCGCTCCATTGAACAAGCGCGTCATCGCCAGCGGCTTCACGGTCCACCACCACTTCGGCGAGAGCTTCGTCCAGCCGGCGATGCTGTCCGCGCCGCTGCGCCGCATGCTGCGGCCGCGCGGACGGCTCATCTCCCTGACGCCGTTCACGCCCGAGGCCCGGCCGGACAACCTCCTCGACCGCGTCAATGAGGGCATCGTCAGCGCCGCGCCGCCGAAAGTGCGGCCACCCGGCATCGTCACCCCCGGCGACGTCGCTGACCAGATGCTGCCCGGGAACGTGCCGCCGGCCGTCGTCGACCTCCTGCGCGGCGCACCGTGGCTGCGCTGGCTCCTCCTGCTTCTCGCCATCATCCTGATCGTTCTGCTCTTCGCGCTCACGTCCGCCGGCGTTGCGGCGGCCGCCGCCGCCGCGATCGGCGCGATCGTGCTCTTCCTCTTCTTCCTTCTGACGCGATGGAGCAGCCAGATCGCAGCCGCCGACTCGCTGCGCGAGGAGAATCGGACGCCGGAGGCGGTCGACGATCTGCCGAACAGTCCAAACTTCACGATCACTGAGCTCGGCATCGGCCCGGCGGTGACGATCGGTGCGGCCGACAGCGTCGAGGCGCAGCGCTTCAAGGCCGGGCTCAAGAACGCCTGGTCGCTCATCGCCGCGGGCAAGGCCGCGAGCCAGGTCCCGCCGAAGAAGACGCTCGACCTCGGCGCGATCACCGGCACGATCGTCACGGCCGTCAATCCCGCCGTCACCGTACCGCGGCGCGTCTATGCCGGCATCTTCCTTCCGCCGCGCATCCGCGCCGAGATCGGGGAGACGTTCGTCGAGCCCATGGCCTATCCGATCTTCGACACGCCGATGTACGAGCCGCTGAAGAACCTCTCGTCCGAGCTCTTCCTGCCCAACATCAACCTCATCGAGCAGAACAGCATCACCATCCTCGAGACGAACCAAAAGTTCATCGTGTCGTACATGGTCGGGCTCAATCACGAGCTCGCGCGCGAGCTGCTGTGGCGCGAGTATCCGACCGATCAGCGCGGCAGCTACTTCCGCCAGTTCTGGGACGTGAGCAGCTTTTTCGACACCGGGAATCTCAACGACGAGGACCTGAAGGAGAAGCTGCGCGACATCCCGAAGCTGCATCTCTGGTCGAAACACTCGAAGCTCGGCGCGCACGACCATCGCGAAGTGGGCGGCGCGAACGAGCAGGAGATCGTGCTCGTCATTCGCGGCGAGTTGCTGAAGCGCTATCCGAACACCGTCATCTACGCCCAGCGCGCGGTGTGGCAGCTCAAACCGGACGGGACGATCGACAACACGAAGGAGCGCCGGTTCATTGCGCTCACCGCGGCCGAGGAGGAGAAGCCGCCGAAGGACAAGCTCCAGACGCCGCTCTACGAGGCGAAGGTCGATCCCGACATCTACTTCTTCGGCTTCGACCTCACCGTCGAGGCGGCGGTCGGCGGCACGGGCGCGAACCCGAACGACGATCCCGGCTGGTTCTTCGTCCTCAAGGAGCGCCCCGGCGAGCCGCGCTTCGGCCTCGACTTCACCGATCCACCACCGAACCCGGCCCGGCCGCTTCACATCTGGGGCGACTTGGCGTGGTCGGACGTGCAGCCCGGAGCCGAAGGATCGTTCATCCAGATCACGAACGCGACGCCCACACGCACGCTGACGCTCCCCACCGGTTCCGATTCGGAGAAGCTGCCGCAGCACAACGACGACAAGAATATCCCTTTCAACAAGGACATGAGCTCGGCCGATCTCGCGTACGTGCTCTTCCAGGCGCCGGTGCTCGTCGCCGTGCACGCGAGCGAGATGCTGCCGCGGAGCTGAGGGGCCATGGCCACATTCGATGAGATCCGCCAGCAACTCCACCAGGCGCGCGTCGACCTCGACGCGAAAGGAGATGCCGCGTTCGCCGCCGGCGAACGGCTGTGGCGCATCGAACGGCAGCAGGAAGAGCTCCGCCGCATCTTCGACCCGCAGAACGGCGAGCACGTCCAGCACGCCGCGGCGCTCGAGGCCGCGCATGCCAAAGCCACGGGCGAGATCCAAGATGCGCGCGACAAGCGCGACATCGCGACCGGCATCGAGGCCGGGCTCTTCGGCCAGTTCGCGCAGCTCAGCAATCCGATCGACGCCATCGGCCGGCTCGACGACAACGTCCCGATCCTCCTCCTGCCGGTGCGCCTCGAGACGCGCTTCAAGGGGACGCAGCTCTGGGTGCGCGTCTACCCCGACGACGTTTCCGTGGACACGTTCGAGCCGTTGCTCTCGCAGAGCGAAGTGATGAGCGCGAAGGAGTACTGGACCGGCGTCTGGCAGGGACATCCCTTCGAAGACCAGGTGCGTGGCGCGTGGCGCGGCCTCGTCGCCAGCCACGGCTCGGGACGGGCGGCATGGATCCTCGACGTGAAGGAGTACAAGCCGATCAACATGGCCGATCTCCAGCCGAAAGCCAAGGCCACGGACGTCGTGCTGACCCTCCCGACCGAGGAGCTGCCGAACCCGCTCGAGACCGACGCCATCGGCGATTACTGGGTCGCGCTCTGGCAGGCGGACGGCGACGCGCAGAAGTCGCAGGACGCATTCGAGGCCCTCGCCGCCGCGACCAACGCTTCCCGCGCGGAGGAGATCGCAAACGGTCCGAGACCGTCGAACTTCGACACCGTGCCGGCGCCGCCGGACACGAAGGCGAGCGTCACCGCGACCTTCTCCTGGGTCGTCTTTCCCAAGAGCGAACCGCTCGACCTGAAAGAGAGCTCCTGGGCGCGCGCCGCGCGCGCCGTCCTGCTGCCGGACCGCTTCGTCTTCATCGGCTATCGCGAGGGCGCCCAGCCGCGGGTCGCGGTCGGATTGCCGGTGCCGTCGTCGCTCGTCGTGGGTCCCGATCCTTCCGCGCCCGAGGACGAGCGTCTGCGCCGCGACGACGACGGCAATCTCATCATCCCGGACGATATGAAGTGGATGGTCGACTTCAACCGCGCCGTGCAGGTGGGGATGGGCTTCCGTCTCGATCTCGACGCGGCTGAAGCGGCGGGCGGCTTCGATCGCGTCCTCGTCGTCGGCATCCGCGCCGGCGACGACGCGACCGAATCGGCGCAGGCGCTGGCGACCCTCATCGAGCATCACCGCTTCAGCCGCACCGGCTTCGAGATCGTGCCGCAGGGAACGCCGACGAACAACACCGAATCGACGAGCACGCCGTTCGTGCGCGGCGCGGATGCCGATGCGAGCTTCGATGACCGCAAGACCGGCGATCTCTTCCAGCACTCCGGGTCGTGGCTGGACAAACAGGACGGCCAGTGGCTCGCCGAATGGCTCGGACTCGAAGAAGCGACGTTCCTGCGCGTGCACGGCGCGGGCGGCCGCGATCAGAGCGACGCGCGCGCGATGAACGTGGCTCTGTGGCCGGCGACGATCGACTACTGGATGGAGTCGCTGATGGATCCGGTTTTCGATGCCGAGGAGATCAGCCAGACGCGCGACTTCTTCACGACGTTCGTCAGCGGCCGCGGCGCCGTCCCAGCGATCCGGGTCGGACGCCAGCCGTACGGCATCCTGCCGGCGACGGCCCTGTCGCGCATGGCGTGGCTGCGGCCGAAGGCCACCGGTGCCACCGACCGTCCCTCGTTCCCGGCGCGGCTCTACGAATTCCTGCTGAAGGTCGACGAGCAGTGGCGCACGCTCGTCGACAAGGTGGCGTACGCCGGCAAAGAGGACGGCGACCCGCACCAGAACCTGCTCGATGTCATCGGCCTCCACTCCGGCGCGGCGAACTGGTCGTACCGCTGGGCCGAAAGCGCGCAGCAGTACTGGAACCAGCTCAAGCTCGGCGGCTTTGCGCAGCTCCTCATCGGCGCAATCCAGCACGCGGCCGCTATCCAGTTGCTGAACGATTTCGGCTGGCCCCGGGAACCTTACCCGAACCTCCTCGAGAAGTTCTTCTTCGGCAAGCACGATCCGCTCAGCGGCCCGATCGTCGACGACGTCCCGCTCTCCGAGACGGCGCCCATCCGCGGCTACACGGACGACCATCGCAACTACATCCAGTGGCTCATCGACGCGTCGAAGACATCGCTGCAGGCGCTCTACGCGCAGGACGGCTTCACGGACGACAAGCCGCCGAAAGCGCTGCTCTACCTGTTGCTGCGCCACGCGCTGCAGCTCGGTTTTCACGACGCCGCGGTGCGTCTGCACCGCGAGCATGGCCTCCTCGATGCGGTGAGCGCGAAGAGCGCGAAGCGCGACGATCCGTTCATCCACGTGCGCGAGCAGGCGCCGCAGAGCGAAAGCCGCTACCAGATTCTCTACAAGACCGAGCCGGTCATCAGCGCGACGCAGCCGGTCGGGCAGTTCATCGCAGCGTCGATGCCCACGCTGCCCGCCGCGAGCGGGCTGTTCCGCCAGCGCCAGGCCCTCGAGCTTTTGAAGGACGCGTCGACGGCGCGGCTCGAGCGCGCCTTCGCCGAGCACGTCGACTGCTGCACCTACCGTCTCGATGCCTGGCTGCTCGGGCTCGTGCACGCGCAGCTCACGTTCATGCGGAACAACTTCACCGAAGGGCCGCAGGCGCCGCCGCGGCGCAAGGGCATCTATCTCGGCGCCTACGCGTGGCTCGAGGAGCTCCGCCCCGAGAACAAGGTGCTCACGCCTTACAAGCCGGAGGACCCGGAGCTGGCGAAGATCTTCGCCGACCCCGCAGATCCGCCGCTGGTGCGCGACTCCAAGAATTTCGGCTACATCCACGCGCCCTCGCTCAATCACGCCGTGGCCGCGGCCGTGCTGCGCAACGGCTACATGTCGAACGCCTCGCCGGCGAACCGGAAGTCGCTGGCCGTGAACCTCAGCTCCGAGCGCGTGCGAACCGCGGTCGCGCTCATCGAAGGCATCCGCGCCGGCCAGGGCCTCGGCGCGCTCCTCGGCTACCAGTTCGAGCGCGGCATGCACGACCGCAACGCGACGGTGAACGTCGATCAATACATCTTCGACCTCCGCCTCGCGTTCCCGCTCGCCGGCAAGCGGATCAAGTCGACGCAGGACGACATCCCGGAAGGGACGTCCATCGAAAAGATCGAGGCTCGCAACGTGATCGACGGCCTCGCGCTCGTCAACCAGATCAAGGTCTCAGGGACGAAGACGTATCCGTTCGGAAAGCCAGGTCTGCCGGCCATCTCCGACCCGGACGCCCTCTCGGTGATCAAAGACGAGGCGGACCGGCTGGTCGAGAGCCACGATGCCGTGGCCGATCTCGCGCTCGCCGAGGGCGTGTACCAGGCCGTGATCGGCAACTACGACCGCGTGGCGTCGACGTACGACGCCTACGCGAAAGGGGAGTTCCCGCCCGAGCCGCAGGTCGTGCGCACACCGTCGAACGGCGTGGGGCTCACGCACCGCATCGCGCTCCATCTCCGGTCCGGGCTCAGCCCGAACGATTCGCCGCTCGGCGCAGGCGTCCCCATGACGCCGCGCGCGCAGGCCGAGCCGGCCGTCAATCGCTGGCTGTTCGACATGCTCCCGCCCCTCGGCGACGTCGGCTGCGTGGTGTCGTTCCGCGACGCCGTGACGAACGCGGACGTCGAGCTCCAGGTCACGCTGCTCGATCTCAAGGTGCAGCCCGCCGACTTTCTCCGCCTCTTCCGCGACGACTCGCGGCAGGAAATGGCCGAGCTCGACGACCGCATCGTCCGCCACGTCTTCACGACGGAAACGCCGCGGCCCGAGACGCAGGTCGAGATCCGCTACATGGAGAAGACGACCGCAAAGATCTCCGTCTTCGAGATCCTGCCGCTGCTCCGGCAGTTGCGCCGTCTCGTCACCACCTCGCGCCCGCTGCGCTCGAGCGACTCCTCGCGGACGAACGAGGCGAAGAAGGAGCAAGACGCGGCCGTATTCGTCGATCCGGCGCGCGTCACCGGCGTCCATGCCGCGCTGGGGACGCTCAGGGACGACCTGCAGGATTTCATCGATGGCGTCTCGCCCGATCCGCTCGCGCGCGTCGCCGACTTCGAAACGTACCTCGCCGGCGTCGTGGAGCTGCTCGCGCGCGCCGCGGAGCTCGGTATTCCACAGACCGGCTGGGGCTTCGCGTACGACGCCAAGCGGCGCCTCTTCCGCTCCGTGCTCGACAAAGTCGCGGCCATCGTCGCGCGCTGGGACGAGCGGCTGGCGAAGCTCGACGACCTCCTCCTCGCGTACGATCCCACCGCCGAGGAGCAGACGAAGCTCAATCTTCTCGCGCAGGCCGCGCTGCAGATCACGACCGCCCCGCTTCCACAGACCGGGCTGGCGGATGACATCAAGGTGACGCTCGAGACGACCACGCGCGACGAATTCCTCACCAAACGGACGGAGCTGATCACGTTCCTGGGCACCAACGGCACCACCGTGCCGCAGCTCCTCACTGATGCGGAGGACTTCCTGCCGCTCTCCGCCTTCGATGTGGCCGAGGTTTCGTTCGCCGATGAGACGCAGATGGCCATCCTCTTTGCCGACGACGCCGTGAGCGTGGCGCAGGTCGTGCTGGACGATGCCGAGAAGCGGCTCGCCGCGGCGGACGACCACATCGAGGCGCACGGCAACACATCCGACCCGGCCGCGCGCGTCGAGGCGCTCGACGCCGCCGCCAAAACGCTCCTCGGCGACGACGTCTTTCTCGTCCCCGAGTTCAACCTCTCGGCGAAGCAGGGCGACGAGCTGGCGAACGCTGTCACGGCCAGCACATCCGGCACGCTCCTGCAGCACCTCGTCGCATCCGATCCGTTCCCCGTCGACACGTGGCTGTACGGCGTGGCCCGCGTGCGCGAGAAGGTCCGGTCTCTGGAGCAGGTGGTAATGCTCACCGAAGCGTTCGAAGTCGCGCCGCCGGAGCTCACGCCGCTGCAACTGCCGTTCGTCGAGAACGAAGGATGGTACGCGCTCGAGCTTCCACCCGACGTGGAGCTCCATCCCGAACGCCTTCTGAACAGCGATCGGCTTCTGTATACGGCCGCATTCAGCGCCGCGCCGTTCGACAAGACCGCGCCGGTTTGCGGCCTGCTGCTCGACGAATGGACGGAGGTCATTCCGACGCCGGAGGTGGAGACCGGCATCGCCTTCCATTACGACCGGCCGAGCTGCGAGGCGCCGCAGAGCCTGCTCCTGGTCACGCCGAGCGACTTCCGCGGCGAGTGGCAGTGGAACGATCTCGTCGACGCTCTCAACGAGACGCTCGACTTCGCGAAGCGCCGCGCCGTCGAGCCGGATCAGATCGACGCCACGCCCTACGCCCGCTTCCTCCCCGCCACCGTTTCCGCCGTCACCAAGCAGCAGATCACCATCTCCGCCCTGTTCGCGCTCAACAACAACTTCGCCCTTCCGGAAGGTGACGCATGAAATTCGTCCTCGAGGACGTGGCCACTACCCTGGCGTCGCGGCTCTTCCCGACCGTGACGCTCTGGAACCGGCTCGAAGGACGGCCGCGCGCCGACAAGTTCGACCGCGCCTTGAAGGCGGAAGTGCGCGACGCGCTCTGGATGCTGACCAAGCAGTGGCAGCTCGGCGAGTTCCGCGGCGACGACGCCGGCTCCCCGATCGAGACCAAGGTGCACCTCACGTCGACGAGCCTGCGGAAATACCAGCCCGACACGCACGCCGTCGAGCCGTTCGACGACGACACGCCGCTCGAGGCGGACGTCGAGCGGCGGGCGATCGCGTTCAAGAGCGGCCAGCTTCCGATCGGGCTCGACCTTCGCCTGCTGATGGGACGCCACTGGATCAAGCTCCTGCGCGCGGCGCTCGCGGTCGACCTGCGCACCGTGTTCGCCGAGAAATATCCGATCCACGCACCCGACCCGGCGCAACAGCAGGACGCGATCTACTGCGCGCATCCCGAGGTCTGGAGCCTCTTTGCCGCCGCGGCGAACGGACGCACCGTCGACGGCGCCGCCGTCTATGAAGACATCGTCGACAATCCGCTGCGTCCGGCCTGGGCCGACGTCCCCGCGATCGCGACCAATGCGGCGATCGTCGACGGTGTCGCTGCGTCGTTCAAGGCCTGGTTCGAGAAGCTCATCTTCCAGCCGGAAGAGAACGACGCTTGGGTCCCGGAGCGCCTCGAGTATCGCTTCTCGGCCTCCGCGCCTGTCAAGGCAGACGGCAGCGAGAAGGTCTATCTCGCCGACGAGTACTACCAGGGCCACCTCGACTGGTACTCGGTCGATGTCGATCCCAACCGCGCCAGCCTCGGACCCGTCGCGCCGGACCCCGAGCTTCCCAAGCCGCAGACGCTGGCCATGGTTCCGGTTCCGGTGAGCTTCAACGGCATGCCGAACACTCGCTGGTGGGCGTTCGAGGACGGCCGCACGAACTTCGGCGACGTGAAGCCGGAGACGACCGATCTCGCCAAGCTGCTGCTCATCGAGTTCGGCCTCACCTTCGCCAACGACTGGTTCCTCATCCCGTTCACGGTCCCCGCCGGGTCGGTGGCGAAGGTGCAGGGGATGGCGGTGACGAACGTCTTCGGCGAGCGCACATGGATCGAGGCGGCCGGCCGCGGCCCCGACGACGACTGGCAGCGCTGGGCGATGTTCGTCGTCAACACGCGCGGCGAACACGGAGAGCAGGCCGACACTTCGCTGCTGCTCTTGCCCACGGCGCCGAAGGTGCAGGAAGGCCGTCCGCTCGAAGAGGTCATGCTCGCCCGCGACGAAGTGGCGAACATGGTCTGGGGCATCGAGCAGACCATCCCTCTGCCGAGCGGCGAGCCGAAGCGCGGACGGGAGGCGTCGCTCGAACTGCGCGCCTTCCTCGAGCGCGGCGTCGTCGCGCAGGAGCCGATCCCCTACGCGGGCGAGGCGCTGATCCGCTACCGTGTTATGAGTTCCGTCCCCGAGCACTGGATCCCGTTCGTGCCGGTGCACATGGATGCCGGAAACCGCGAGATCCAGCTCCAGCGCGCGGCCATGCCTCGCATCATCATCGGAAACCCACCTCCGCCTCCGCGCAAGATCCGTCCGCGGACCTCGCTCTTGCGGCACGGTCTCGACATCGAGCCTCCTGCGCTGCCGTTCGCGTATTTCCTGCACGAGGAAGAAGTCCTCCGCGCCGGCACGGTCGTCACCAAGAGCTTCCAGCGCACCCGCTGGCGCGACGGGCGGGTCTGGGTATGGCTGGGTGTGCGGAAGAAGACTGGGAGGGGAGAGACGTCGAGCGGTCTGGCGTTCGACCGGATAGTGACGAAGTCGCAACCCTGAGGCTTTGCCCCACCAACCGCGGGAAATCATGTGCGGAGTGTGTTTCGCTGGCTTCGGTGCCGCGCCTTGCTTCTAGAGTGTCGATCTCCAGCGCGTAACGACAGCCCACCAGCGTCGGCTTCAAGGCCCTCCTGGGCCTCTCTTTTTGTGGAGCACACCCCTCCCGCGGGGCCCCCTTCGGGTCCCCGCCACCCCTACCGCGCAGGCGGGCATCTGTAGCCATCGGTGCCCCGCTAAAAGCTCGCTTTGCACCGCCAACCTCCAGGGCCGCCATAAAGAGGCTCAGCTATGCCCGCAGGGCAGGACTGTAATTCTGGAATCTGCGATTCCTCGGCCTCTGAACGGCAGATCTCCTTTGCAGTGTGTAGCTTCCGCCAGATCTTGCTCCTTGCCCATTTGCAGGGCTTGCGCTCCGGAAAGGAAGCTGCTCTCCGGACAAGCGGAGGAGCCAAGTGGCGAGCCGATCCCCCTGGAACCAACAAGCACCCGCGAACAAACCTGGCTGTTTCCCAGGGCCTCCGCGCAGCGAGTCTGCCCCACGGCCGTTGAGCCCTGGGGAGCGCCGCGCCTCCAAAGTAAGCGAATTTAATTCGCTCACTTTGGTTTCCCCAGAATCTCTCCATCTCCCGTGGATTCTGTCGTTTACGCCAAACGCGGCCCTCCTGCCGACTTGGAGGTCTTGCGCGTGGGGCGCCAACCTGCTCTCCGACGAAAGGAGATAGCGCGATGCCCAACCGCACACAACGGCAGCAAAGAGGACCGGCACCGGCCGGACGGTGCCCCCATGGCCAGTGAGAAAATGGAACGATCATCACTCTATTTTCGGTTGTCCTCGAATCTTTCCATCTCTCGTGATTTCAGTCACTTACGAGAAGCGCCATCTCCCTGCACATTTGCAGGGCTTGCGCTCGCAGCACCAGCCTGTCCAGCGAAGGGAGGCAACCACCCATGAGCAGCGAGCACCTTCCCGGCGTCTGGGAACACTCCCACCAGCGCGGAGCCGGCCTCATCATCCTCCTCGCGGTCGCCAGCCACTCCGACCAGAGCGGCCAATGGATCGCCGATCAGGCGACGCTCCAGAAGCGGACTCGTCTCGGTCGGCGCAGAGTCCAGCAGGTCCTCGGCGAGCTGGTGGCCTCGGGCGAGCTCGCCGTCGTGTCGCACCACGGCCGCGGAAAGCTCTCCTCCTACCGTCTGCTGGTCGGAGGAGAAAAGGCGAAGCCGAGTGCCGCACCGGTTCAAGAAGGCGAAGCACAGTGCGCCTTTCCCGCCCAAAGAGGCGAAGCCGAGTGCGCGTTTCCCACCCGCCATGACGAAGCGGAATGCGCGTTTTCGGCCCCCCTCGCTCCCCCTTGTCCCCCTCTTCCCCCTTTCCCCCCGGACCCCCTAATCCCCCTATACCCCCAAATCCCCCTCACTCCCCC
>DATANP010000560.1:0-2471 GCA_036266195.1 Thermoanaerobaculia bacterium
AGATCTCGCCGAGCAGCGAGCCGATGTAGCCGAACCTGCGCATAAACTTCTCCTCATCGAGCTGGCTAGTCCAGTTGATAGTCCTTGCGCCAGTCCCCTTTCTCTTCGAGCTTGGGCTGGGCCTTCTTGTCGAGCAGGAACGAGCCGAGCACCAGGTAGTCCATCTCCGTCCGCATGAAGCAGCGGTAGGCGTCCTCCGGGGTGCAGACGATCGGCTCGCCCCGTACGTTGAAGCTGGTGTTCACGATCACTCCGTACCCGGTCAGCTTCTCGAACTCCGAGATGATCGCATGGTAGCGCGGACTGTCCTCCCGGCTGACGCTCTGGATGCGCGCCGAGTAGTCCACGTGGGTGATGGCGGGGACGTCCGAGCGCGGCCGGTTGACCCACTCGACGAGTGGCAGGTCCTGCTCGTCGCCGCGCTTCGGGATGCGCCGGCTCTCGACCACGTCCGCCACCAGCAGCATGTAGGGCGACGGCCGGTCAAGCTCGAAGTAGTCCGAGACCCGCTCCTCCAGCACGCTCGGCGCGAACGGGCGGAAGCTCTCCCGGTATTTGATCTTGAGGTTCATGATCGACTGCATCTTGGGCGAGCGCGCGTCGCCGATGATCGAGCGGCCGCCCAAGGCGCGGGGCCCGAACTCCATCCGCCCGTGGCAGAGGCCCATGACGTTCTCGCCGGCGATGACCTGGGCGATGCGCTTCGGCCACTCCTCGGGCGAGAGCTTCTCGGCGGGGTAGCCCCTACTTTCGAGCCAGGCCTGGATCTCGGCGTCCGGGAACTCGGGGCCGAGGAGGGCGCCGCGCATGGCGTCCCGCCGCTTGCCGGGCTCGAGCTGCGAGATCCCCACGGTCCGCGGCTTGTCCATGGCGTTGTGCCAGACGGCGAGGGGCGCGCCCAGGGCACCGCCGGCGTCGCCCGCCGCGGGCTGGATCCAGATGTCGTCGAAAATCCCCTCGCGCAGGAGGATGCCGTTGGCGACACAATTCAAAGCCACGCCGCCGGCCATACAGAGGTTCCGCTTGCCCGTGATCTCCCGGGCGTGGCGGGCGAGCTTGAGGACGATCTCCTCGGTGACCTCCTGGATGGAGCGCGCGAGGTCCATCTCCCGCTTCGACAGCGGCGACTCGGGCTGGCGCGGCGGTCCGCCGAACAGGGCGGCGAACTTGCCGTTGGTCATCTCCAGGCCGTCCATGTACCCGAAGTAGTCCATGTTGAGCCGGAAGGAGCCGTCGTCCCTGATGTCCACCAGCTCGCGCTTGATGATGTCGTTGTAGACGCCGGAGCCGTAGGGCGCGAGCCCCATCAGCTTGTACTCGCCCGAGTTGACCTTGAAGCCGGTGAAATAGGTAAAAGCCGAGTAGAGCAGGCCGAGCGAGTGCGGGAAGTCGATCTCGCGGATGAGCCGCAGCCGGTTGCCCTCGCCCACCCCGATCGTGGTCGTGGCCCACTCGCCGACGCCGTCCAGGGTGAGCACGGCGGCCTCCTCGAACGGGGACGGGTAGTAGGCGCTCGCGGCGTGCGACTCGTGGTGCTGGCAGAAGTAGATGTCCTTGTTTTCCGAGACGCCGCAGCGCTCCAGGGCATCCTGGATGTGCGGCGGGATCCAGAGCTTCTCCTTGAGCCAGAGCGGGATGGCCTGGACGGCCGAGCGCAGGCCGCGGGGGGCTACCGCGAGGTAGGTCTCCAGGATGCGGTGGAACTTGAGGAGCGGCTTGTCGTAGAAGACCACGCCGTCCACGCCCCCACCTTCAGCGAGGCAGTAGCGCACGGCGTTGTACGGGAAATCGGCGTCGTGCTTCTTGCGGGTGAACCGCTCTTCCTGGGCGGCCGCGACGATGCGGCCCTCGTCGACCAGACAGGCCGCCGAGTCGTGGTAGTAGCAACTGATTCCAAGGAGCTTCATCAGAACTGTTTGCGGTAGGACTCGGCGGTCCAGGGCTTTCCCTCGGTCGAGGACCAGTAGGTGGGCAGGCGCCGGTCGGGGTGCTGGGTGACGGCGAGCTTCTTCTGCGCGCGCAGGAGGAGCCCGACCGGGAAGAACAGGACGTAGTAGATCAGGGTCATGAAGACCCAGGTCACAGCCATGCCCACGACATGGGCGAAGAGGTCGAGGAGTCCGGTCACCTTGCGGTAGGCCGGCGGCACGGCCAGGGCGAGCAGGGTGAGGACGATGGACACTCCCGCGACCACATAGGCCAGGTTCGGGCGCCACCACAGGTAGATCGCCGCCGCGGCCGCCAGGCCGACGGCGCCGCCGATCAGCCCGCGCCGGCGCGTGGCCGCGTCGAGCTTCCTGTCTGGGTCTTCGCTACCCCCGGCCCGGCGCCAATCCCACGCCACGGCCGAAGGGTTCATCTGCTGGTCCGGCATCGATGTCCCCCCTGCGAACGGCGTATCCTATACCGGAACGAGAAAATGGTGCTGCCTTCTTCCCTTCCCAATCCTTCCGGACGGCTCGATCTGCCCG
>DATANP010000561.1:0-19391 GCA_036266195.1 Thermoanaerobaculia bacterium
ACGAACTCCCAGAGCCAGGCCTCCACCGACTGCTTGCTCCCCTTCGGAACTTCATTATGGTCCTGGGAGAAGTAGCCGGGGTGCGTCTCGTAGCCCCACTCCACCTTGCCGGCGTCGGCCTCCGTATCCCCGACCGCGATCTTGAGCAGGGTCGACTTGCCGATGCCGTTCGGGCCGATGATGGCGATGCGGTCGCCGCGCTCCACACGCAGCGAGACGTCCTTGAGCACCTGCTTGTCGCCGTAGGACTTCGAGATCCCCTCCAGCTCCAGCACCTGCCGGCCGCTCGGCCGCACCTGCTTGAACTTGAAGGTCGGATAGCGGCGCGAGCTCTGCGGCAGGCGCTCGATGACGATCTTCTCGATCATCTTCACCTTGCTCTGCGCCTGCCGGGCCTTGGTGGCCTTGGCCTTGAAACGGTCGATGAAGTCCTTGTGGCGCGCGATCTCGGCCTCGCGCTTCTCGATCTCCGCCTCCTTGCGGTCGCGGTTCCCGGCCTTGGCCTCGATAAAGGCCGTGTAGTTGCCGGGGTAGATCAGGATCGTCTCGTAGTCCACGTCCACGATGTGGGTGCAGATGTTGTCCAGGAACCGGTGGTCGTGGGAGATGACGAGCGCGAGCCCCTTGTAATCCTCCAGGAATTTCTCCAGCCAGCGGATGGAGAGGATGTCCAGGTGGTTCGTGGGCTCGTCGAGGAGCAGGGCGTCGGGGTCCGCGGCGAGCACCTGGGCGAGGAGGACGCGGAGCTTGAAGCCGCCGGACAGGGTGGACAGCGGGTTGCGGTGGATCTCGGTCGGGATGCCGAGCCCTTCGAGGACCTCGCCGGCGCGGGCTTCGAGGGTGTAGCCGTCGTGGCGCAGGATGAGGTCCTCGACTTCGGCGTAGCGGTCGGCGTCGAACTCCTCGGCGGCGTTTTCGAGGAGGCGCTCCTTCTCGACCATCGCCTCCCAGACCTCGTGGTTGCCCATCATGGCGACCTCGAGGATGGGCATGTGCTCGTAGCGGTAGTGGTCCTGCTTGAGCACGCCCAGCTTGAGCCGCTTGGGCATGTTGATGTCGCCCTCGCTCTGCAGCTCTTCGCCGGTGAGGATCTTGAGGAACGTGGATTTGCCCGAGCCGTTGGCCCCGACGAGGCCATACTTGTTGCCAGGATTGAACTGCAGCGAGACCCCTTCGAAGAGGGTCTGCTGCCCATAGGACTTGCCGAGGTCGGTCACAGCGATCATAGGGCCGGGAATGATAGCACTGGACAGGGGTTGCGTTGTGCAACCATCCAGGGCAGGATAGGTCCATGGCTACTCTACACGTGCGCAACGTCCCGGATGAGATCTACGACCGGCTCCGCGAGCGGGCTGAGACGAGCAACCGTTCGCTGAGCGCCGAGGTGCTCGTCCTGTTACGGGATGCACTTGAGGAAAGAAAGCCCTCCCAGCGCCAGGTACTGGCGGAGATTCGGCGAAGGCGCTCCTTTCGCCCCGTGGACGTCGGGGCTCCGAGCAGCACCGACCTTCTCCGCGAGGATCGTGGCCGGTGAGGCCGGAATGGGTTGTTGACGCCAGTGTCGGGATCAAGCTCTTCGTGGATGAGGAGCTCTCAGAAGAGGCGACGATTCTGTTTGATGGGCTCTTGCAGGAGCCACCTGTCCATCTCTATATTCCAGACCTTTTCTATCCTGAGTGCGCCAACATCCTATGGAAGTACGTCCGTCGGTACAATTTCTCTGCTGACGAAGCGCGGGATTCGATTCGAACACTCCTCAGTCTGTCTCTGCGGCCGATCTCCAGCTCACTTTTCCTGAGCGACGCCCTGAACCTGGCTCTTGACCGGGAAGTCTCGGCTTATGACGCCTGCTATGTAGCGCTTGCTGACAACCTGGGGATTCCCCTCGTCACCGCCGACAACAAGTTGGTCCGTAAGCTGGATGGCTGTGGGGTCGATGTCCACTGGCTGGGTGAGCCGGGACTGATCTGACCCCGATCCTTGTTCTCAACTCTGGACCACATCTTGCACCCCAGACCACCAGGCATGCCGCTTCAACCGACTCGCAACATCCCCCCGCCGCCCGCTCCGCGCAGGCGTTCCCGGCTCCGCTGGGCGATCGTCGCGCTCGTCGTTCTTGTCGTCGGCGCGTTCGTGATCCGGCCGTTCTGGCAGCTCACGAGCCAGTTCGACGACATCACCTACCGCCAGCCGTCGCGGCTCTATGCCAAGGCGACGCGGCTGGTCCCCGGCCGGAGCTATCCGGCCGAGCTTCTCGTCTCGGATCTTCGGGCCGAGGGCTACCGGGAAGACACCGATTCCAACCCGCTGCCCGCCGGCCGCTACAGGAAGGTCGGACGCGGGCTCGCCGTCCATCTGCGCAGCTTCCTGCGGCCGGATGGCAGCACCGGCGGCGGACTGGTGGAGATCGCGTACCGGGGCACCCGCATCGCGACCCTGCGCCAGGACGGCCACAAGGCGGACTCGGTGGTGCTCGATCCGCCGCTGCTGGCCTCTTACTATGGCCCGGACCAGAAGGAGCGCCGGCCCGTCACCGTGGATCAGGTCTCGGAGGACCTGGTCAGCGCCGTCATCGCGGCCGAGGACGACAACTTCTACGACCACTCGGGAGTGTCCTTCTCGGGCATTGCGCGGGCAGTCTGGGTCAACCTCCGCGGCGGCAAGCTGCGCCAGGGCGGCAGCACGCTCACGCAGCAGCTCGTCAAGAACATCTATTTGACCCACGAGCGCACCTTCGGTCGCAAGGCGCAGGAGCTGGTCCTCGCCGTCCTCCTGGAGGTGCGCTACGACAAGCGGCAGATCCTGGAGGCCTACCTCAACGAGATCTATCTCGGCGGCAGCGGCGGGGTCTCGCTGATGGGCGTCGGCGCCGCGTCGCGGGCCTACTTCGGCAAGGATGCGAGCCAGCTCGACCTGGCCGAGGCCGCGACCCTGGCCGGCATGATCCACGCCCCGGCCCTGAGCTCGCCGCTCGCCCATCCGGACCAGGCCAAGGAGCGCCGCGACTGGGTGCTCGAGCGCATGGCCAGGCTCAAGCTCGCGGACCCGGAGCGGGTCCAGAAGGCCATCGCTTCTCCGGTGGCCGTGGCGCCCGAGCCGGTGGTCCGGCGGCGCGCGCCCTACTTCGCCGACGCCATCGCCCTGGAGGCCCAGCGCCGGTTCGGCGTCGAGGATCTGGCCGATGGCGGCTACGTCCTCTTCTCCAGCCTGGACTGGCGCAACCAGCAGGCCGCGTACGACGCGGTGAGCGAGGGTCTCAAGAAGGTCGAGAAGGGGTATCAGAAGGGCTACAAGGGCAAGGGCCCTCTCCAGGCGGCTCTGGTGTCGGTGGACCCCGAGACCGGCGGCATCCTGGCCTACGTCGGCGGCCGGAGCTACGAGGAGAGCCAGTTCGACCGGGCCGGCCAGGCGCTGCGCCAGTCGGGCAGCGCGTTCAAGCCGATCATCTACGCCGCCGCCTTCGAGGCGCACAAGGTCACGCCCGCCTCCTTCCTGGAGGACGAGCCGCTCACCGTCCGCCTCGCGACGGTGAACTGGAGCCCGAAGAACGACGACGGCACGTTCCACGGCTGGGTCACGGTCCGCACCGCCCTGGAGAAGAGCTACAACCCGGCCACCACCCGCCTCGCCATGGCCGTGGGCATGCCGCGCATCATCGAGCTGGCGCACGACATGGGCATCACCTCGAAGATGGAGCCGTATCCCTCGGTGGCGCTCGGCTCGGCCGAGGTCACCCCGGCGGAGCTGGCGTCGGTCTACGCCACCCTGGCCGCCGGCGGCGTCCGGCCGCCGGTGCATGGCCTGGCCGCGGTGCTCGACCGCTACGGCAAGCCGGTGGAGGGAGCGCCGCTGCCCAAGCCGAAGAGGGTGCTGTCGACCCAGTCGACCTACCTGGTGACGTCGCTGCTCCAGGGGGTGTTCGAGCGCGGCACGGCGCGCGGCGCGGCGGCGGGCATCCCGGGCGACGTGGCGGGCAAGACCGGCACCACGAACAAGCGCCGGGACAGTTGGTTCGGCGGCTACTCGCCGCAGCGGGCCACGGTGGTCTGGGTGGGCTACGACGACAACTCCTCCACCCGGCTCTCCGGAGCGCGCGCTGCGCTGCCGCTCTGGGTCCGGTTCACGGCGAAGGTCTCGCGGAGCGGGGTGACGTTCCCGCAGCCGTCCGGCGTCACGACCGCGGTGATCGATCCCTCGACCGGCCTGCTCGCCACCGAGTTCTGCCCCTATGTCATCACCGAGGTGTTCCGCGAAGGCGAGGCGCCGTCGGAGCTCTGCAACCGGCACAGCAGCTACTTCGACACCCAGTTCGCCGAGGCGTCGGACGAGGGCTACGGCGAGGACGATGCGATGGTGGACGTCGGAGGCGCGGAGGCCGGAGACGAAGCCGCCGCCGTGGTGACCGAGGATCGCGGAGAGCGGAAGCGCCACCCCATCCGCCGTTGGTTCAAGAAGGTCTTCGGAGGTAGTAGTGGCGGCAGTGGCCGGGACGAGCGGAGCGGGGACGGGAAGAAGGAAGGCGACGGCCCTCCACCGCCGGGGTAGATCGGGTCTTTTCGCCCATTTTTTTCCTGCGAGGGCTATACTGACGAGGATGAGCAGTCCTTCGACCGTGCCTCCTCAGGCCCCTGTCAGCTACCGGGCCCTGGTCCATCCAGAGGAAGAAGGCGGATACTGGGCCGAGATCCCTGATCTTCCCGGCTGCTTCACGCAGGGAGATACGCTCGACGAGATCTACCACAACCTCGCCGAAGCCATCGCCTCTCACCTGGACCTGGACGCGGATTCAGTCCGGGTCGGCCTGCTTGAGATCGCCACCGCGTGAAGAGCGTCACGGGGGCTGAATTCTGCCGGGCGCTCGCCCGCAACGGTTGGTTGCTCGCCCGTATTCGCGGCAGCCATCATACCTGGACCAAGAAAGACCAGGGCACCGTCACCGTTCCCGTTCATGCCGGTAGGGATCTCGGCCGCGGCCTCCTTGCAAGGCTCCTCAAGCAGTCCGGTCTGACCGAGGACGACGTATAGCCCAAAGATGGACACCCCAGGCACGGGGCACGTATAAAGAGCGCATCGGCTCCGGCTCCCGGGTAAATCGCGGCGGCCGATTTCGGGTCTTGATCCTGAAAAGGAGGTGCCGGACATGGCCTTACGCTCCCGATATGCACTCGCTTTCCTGGGCCTTCTCGCCCTGAGCGCCCCCGGCCGCGCCGCCGGACCCTGGACGTTCCGGGTCGAGGGCGGCACGACCAACTACTCGTCGCGGACGTTCAGCAGCTACCTGCGGGGCTCCACGGAGCTTCGGCTTGACGGAGGGCAGAGCTTCGGCGTTGCCGCGGAGTACCGTCCCGGCCCGCGGACCGGCATCGAGCTGTCGCTGAGCACGATCGACCTCGATGCGGAATCGCGCAGTTTCGAGCTCCGCCCGAACGCGGTCCTGGTCGCCTCCGACTCCGGCACGTTCTCGCTGCGCCCGCTGGCCGCGGCCTTCCTGTTCCACCCCTCCCGGGGCCGGCTGGATTTCTACCTGGGCCCCCAACTCGCCTGGGTCGACTATCAGATCGACGTGGACGGCCTTCCGGACCGGGAGGCGGAGCTTGCGTATGGCGGCAAGGCCGGCCTGGAGCTTGCGATCGGCGACTCGCCCTGGTCCGTCGGGGCGAGCTACCGGTATCTGGACGTCCAGCATGAGGGCGTCGAGCGCGATCAGTACACGGGCATCCAGCTCAACCTGATCTCGGCAGCGCTCTCCTACAGGATCGGCGGAAGGTGAAGCTCCGCCGGAGCCTGGCGGCGGTGCTCCTCCTGCTCGCGCCAGCGGCGGCTCCGGCGCGGCCCAATCTCGTGGTCGTGCTCTCGGACGACCACCGCTGGGATGCGCTGGGCGCGGCCGGCAATCCGGCCGTGATCACGCCGGTGATGGATGGCATGGTGCGCGACGGCGTCTATTTCCGGCAGGCCATCGTCTCGGTCTCCCAGTGCCACCCGGTGCGCGCGAGCCTGCTCACCGGCCTGCCGTCCTTCAAGCACGGCGTCTACTCGACCAAGATCGCTCCCGGGGCGGCCGAGACGCTCTGCCGGCGGCCGACGGTGGCGAGCCTGCTGCGGGATGCCGGGTATCGCACGGTGGTGGTCGGCAAGTGGCACGTGCCTCCGCCGCCCTGGGCGTGCGGCTTCGACGAGGCGCAGACCTGGCTGCCGGAAGGCGGCACGGACTTCCACAATCCCCAGTTGGTCCATGGGAAATCCGACCAGCACGAGACCGTCGACGGCTTCACACAGGAGATCTTCACGGAGGACGCCGTGAAGTTCCTGCGCGGCAAGGAGGCCCAGGCCAGGCCGTTCCTGCTCTGGCTCGGCTACACCGCACCCCACTTCCCCTATGAGCCCAACCCGCAGAGGATCGATGACCTCTACGCCGGCCGGCCCGAGAAGGATCTCCGCCCACCGGGCTTCCCCCAGGACGTGCTGGCGAACGACTGGCGGCACTACGACGCGTCGGTGAGCTTTCTCGACGAGCAGCTCGGGCGCGTGCTCTCGACGCTGCGCGAGACCGGCCTGGCCGAGCGGACGGTCGTGGTCCTGCTCGGCGACAACGGCTACATGATGGGCGAGCGGGGGATCGGCGGGCCGGGCTCGGGCGCCAATGGCAAGGTGGTCCCGTACGAAAGCTCGCTGCGGGTGCCGTTCATCATGACCGGTCCGGGACTGCCGAAGGGCCTGGCCTCGGACCTCCCCGTCAACAGCCTGGACCTGCCACCGACGCTTCTCTCCCTCGCAGGTGTCCAGATTCCGGACTCCTGGCTCGGACGCGACCTCACGGCGGCCCTCGCCGGGAAGACCGAGCTGCGGGAGGCATTCGCGGAGTGGTCCGACGAGGAGAGCGACGCCTTCGGCAAGCTCGCCTTCCGCGCCGTCCGGACCCCGACGCACAAGCTGATCCTCTGGAAGGACCCGGTCCGCGGCGAGGAACTGTACGACCTGAAATCCGACCCGGCGGAGACGCGCAATCTGATCTCCGACCCGGCGGCGCAGGAGGTGCTGCGCGACTTACGGACGCGGCTCCAGGCCTGGATGCGGAAAAACAGCGACCCGGCGCTGGCCTGGCCTCACGCTCAGCGGGTCTTCGGCTTGTAGGGCAGGCGCAGGCTCTTCAAGCCCGTAACTTCATCGAATTCAGGATCCTTGTGGACCAGTTCCGCATCCAGAAGAAGTGCCAGGGAAGCGTTCCAGGCATCGCCGAGAGACAGGCGGGCTTTCGCTTTCAGGCGGGCTGCAGCCCGCCCCCAATCCTGATTCGACTCGACCAGCGAGGCAGGCCAGGCGCGGATAAGCCGTAATGCTTCGTACAAGTCCGCGAGCCCGCGTTCCCTCTCGGTCATGTACTCGAATTCCATCAGCGCCATGAACGGGAGGTAGAGTGGCTCACCACTCTCCAGCACCTCGATGACCTGACCTTCCCCCTCCTCCCCTAGGAACAGCGTCAGGAGAGCCGAGGTGTCGAGCACGTAACCAGGCATTCAGTCAGCCCCGACTGGCCGGCGGGATACCCAGGCGCCGCTCCCGGGCTTCCTCCAACTCGCGTTCCCGCTGCCGTTCGGCCAGGAGACTTTCGGTCGTCGGACCCCCGCCCTTGAACAGACCACGCGCCGCTCGAACAGGATCGGCCGGAATCGGGTGGACCAGGATGACTCCATCTCGAACTTCCCAATCAAGCTTTGTATTGGGCTGGATGTTCAAAGCCTCCCGCACCTTCTGCGGGATCACGGTCTGCCAGCGCACGGAAACGGTCGACTGCATAAGCTCCTCCGGTCGGGTCCACAATCGGACCAAGACGATTTTCCCTTCGTCTTGCGGCATGGTCAAGGTAAGAGGCCGGCCAGCCAGACCCGTTCCGCGCTATGATGGCTGGCTCAGCCCAGGGAGGCCGGGCGGCATAACCAGCCGTACGGAGTTGTTCTCCCGGGAGCGAGCAGTAAAACCGATGTCCAATACGCCTTCCATTCTGGTCAAGCGGGCCCGTACGCACAATCTCAAGGGGATCGACTGCCGGGTGCCGCACCGCGCGGTCACCGTGGTGACCGGTCCGTCCGGCGCCGGCAAATCGTCCCTTGCGTTCAATACGATCTTCGCGGAAGGGCAGCGCCGTTTCGTCGAGTCCATGTCCACCTACGCCCGGCAGTTCCTCGACCAGATGGAACGGCCGCCGGTGGATTCGATCGACAACATCCTCCCGGCCGTGGCCCTGGAGGCGAAGAACGCGGTGCGCAACGCGCGGTCCACGGTGGGCACGATCACCGAGACACTGGACGTGCTGCGCCTCCTCTACACCCACCTCGGCGTGGTCGGGTGCCCGCGCGGGCACGGCCCGGCGCGCAGCTACTCTCCGGAGGAGGCGGCGGCGGAGCTGGCGGAGGGGATCGTCGGAGATCCCTTCATGCTGGTGGTCCGCATCCCACGCCCGAAGAAGGGATCCGATCAGGCGCTTGCGGAGCTGATCCGCCAGGGGTTCCAGCGCCGCCTGGATGCCGAGGAGGTCGTCCGCATGGAGCCCGGCGAGCGCTGGCCGGCGAAGCTCGATCCTCTCCCTCTCGTGCTCGGCCGCTTTCCGGCCCGGCCCGATGCCATGGCCCGCATCCTCGACACGGTCGAGCAGGGCTACAAAATGTCCAACGGGAAGGTGGAGGCGCGCGGCCCCAACGCCGTTCGCTACTACAGCCGCGAGCTGTCGTGCGCGGTCTGCGGCGAGGTGCTCCGCCGGCCGACGCCGGCCCTGTTCTCCTTCAACTCCCCGCTCGGCGCCTGCCCGACCTGCCAGGGATTCGGCCGGGTGATCGGTATCGACCGCGAGCGGGTCATCCCCGATCCCCGGCGCGCCCTGTCGGACCGCCCGATCGCGCCCTGGAACACGCCGGCCTACGAGGAGCTGTACGACGAGCTGCTCTCGGCGGCCCGCAAGCGCGGCATTCCCCTCAACGCCCCCTGGGGCGAGCTGTCCGAGGAGGACCGGGCGTGGATCTGGAGCGGCAAGGGAAAGTTCTGCAACCTGGAGGAGTACTTCCAGTGGCTGGAAGCGCGCACCTATAAAGTGCACGTGCGCGTGCTCCTGGCCCGCTACCGCTCCTACAACCCCTGCCCGGACTGCGGCGGCAGCCGGCTGCGGCCCGAGGCCGTGGCCGTGCTCCTGGAAGGCCAGACGCTGCCGGCCCTAACGGCCCTGAGCGTCGAGCAGCTCCGGACGTGGCTCCGGGAGCGGCGCTGGACGGCCCGCCAGCGCGAGGTGGCCAGCCACCTGATCGAGGAGCTGACCGAGCGCGTCGAGGTCCTCCACCGGGTGGGCCTCGACTATCTGACGCTCGACCGCCAGGCCCGCACGCTCTCGGGCGGCGAGACGCAACGCATCCACCTCGCCGCCGCCCTGGGCTCGGGCCTGACCAGCACGCTCTACGTCCTGGACGAGCCGACGATCGGTCTCCATCCGCAGGACAGCGAGCGGCTGCTCGACCTGTTGCGCGACCTGGCGCGGCGCGGCAACACGGTACTGGTGGTGGAGCACGACCGCACGCTGATCAAGGGGGCCGATCACGTGATCGACCTCGGCCCGGCGGCGGGCGAGCACGGCGGCTGGGTGGTGGCCGAGGGGCCGATCGAGACGATCCTGGCCTCGGAGGAGTCGCTGACCGGAAGATATCTGCGCGACCGGCCCCAGACGCCGGCCCGCAGGCACGTGGCCCGGTTCCGGCGCGAGCAGGGATGGGAGAGCCTGTCCGAAGAGATCTCGCACCTGCCGAGGGTCTCGATCCGCGGTGCCCGCGCCCACAACCTCAAGGGGGTGGACGTCGATCTCCCGCTCGGCGCTCTGGTCGCGGTGACCGGCGTGTCGGGCTCGGGCAAGTCCACGCTGATCGAGAACGTCCTCTACGGCACCTATCAGAGGGCCAAGGGGGTGGTGGACGTCGATCCCGGCGAGTGCCAGGCGCTGATCGGCCTCGAAGGGCTGGAGGACGTGACGCTGGTCGACCAGCGCCCGCTGGGCCGGTCGAGCCGGTCGAACCCGATCACCTACATCAAGGCGTACGACGAGATCCGGAAGATCTTCGCCGGGACCTCGGACGCGCGGGTGCGCCGGATCACGCCGGCCCATTTCTCGTTCAACGTCGAGCTGGGCCGCTGCCCGGCGTGCGAGGGGACCGGGGTGACCGAGGTGGACATGCAGTTCATGGCGCCGGTGACGGTGCCGTGCGAGACCTGCCAGGGCCACCGCTTCCGGCCCGAGGTGCTGGCCGTGCGCTATCACGGCCGGAACATCTCGGAGGTGCTGGACCTGACGGTCGAGTCAGCGCTGGAGTTCTTCGCGGACCAGAAACGGCTCTGCAAGCGGCTGCGGCTGCTGGCCGAGGTCGGCCTGGGCTATCTGCGGCTCGGGCAGTCCACCTCCACACTCTCCGGCGGCGAGGCGCAGCGGCTCAAGCTCGCGAGCTTCCTCGACCGCCCGGCGTCGGAGGGCAAGCGGCTCTTCCTGTTCGACGAGCCCACGACCGGATTGCACCTGGCGGACATCGACCTCCTCTACCATACGATCCGCCGGCTGGTGCAGCGCGGGGACGGCGTGGTGGTGGTCGAGCACAGCCCGGACCTGATCTCGCGCGCCGACTGGATCGTGGACATGGGTCCGGGCGGCGGCATCCACGGCGGCGAAGTGCTCTATTCGGGCCCCCTGGAGCCGTTCCTGAACGAGGTGGAGAGCCCGACGGCCGACGAGTTGCGCAAGCACCTGCGCTGGCACCGGGAGATCGAGGAACGGATGCGCCGGAAGGCGTGAAAGCGGCTGCGCCAAGCTGAAATTGTTCAGAGGACCTTCCTGTTCTCGGGATTTGACCATGGAACCGATCGACGCGAGCACGAAGATGGAGCGGCCGCGCCTCGCCTGGCTGGGGATAGCCGGAGGCGTGTTCCTCGGCCTCGTGCTGCTGGTCGCGGTCTGGGCCAAGGCCCTGGACCCGGCCGCCTTCGCCGAGCAGATCCGCCTGGAAGGATTGGACTTCCTGCTCTCCGCCCAGGCTGTGGCGCTGATCGCGCTGGCCTTGGAGGCGGGGCTGGGGCTCGCCCTGCTGCTCGGAGTCAGGCGGCTGTGGGTGCTGGTGCCGGCCGCGCTGCTGGTGGCCTTCTTCGTGTTCCTCACCGGCCGGGCCTGGTGGATGAGCGCCCACGGCCTGCGCGAGGCCGAGTCCTGCGGCTGCTTCGGCAACCTCGTGCAGCGCACGCCGGCCGAGGCGTTCTGGCAGGACCTGCTCCTGCTGGTGCCCGCCCTGCTGCTCGCCTTCGTGGGCCGAAACCGGTCCTCCCGCTTCCCCACCGCCCGGGTCGCTCTGGTCGCGGTCGCCACGGTCGCGGTCGCGCTGTTCGCCTGGAAGTCGCCGGAGCTGCCGCTGGACGATCTCGCCACCCGGCTCCGTCCGGGCGTAGAGATCCAGGATCTCTGCGCGGGCGGCGGAGCGGAGCCGGTCTGCCTGAGCACGGTGGCGCCCGATCTCAAATCGGGCTCGCACCTGGTGGTGATGACCAAGCTGGACGACCCGGCGTTCGAGAAGGCCGTGGGATCGCTCAATGACGAGGCCAGCCGAGGCGAGGCCGTGTGGGTGCTGAGCACCTCGCCGCAGGAGACGCAGCAGGCGTTCTTCTGGCGGTTCGGTCCGAAGTTCCAGATCGTGGAGACGCCGGAGCCGCTGGTGCGGCCTCTGTATCGCCGGCTCCCCCGCTCGTTCCGGGTGGAGGACGGCAAGGTGACCGAGACCTGGTCGGGGCTGCCCCAGATCTGACCGGCTCAACGTTCAAGGGGTTTTCGAGATGACACACAGCAGAACCGTTTCCGGAGCTCTCCTCGCCCTCCTGATCGCGGCGGCCTCAGCAGTCGCGGCGCCGCCCGCGAAGCCGGCGCCAGCCAAACCGGCCGCGCCGATGGCGATCGACAATGTGCTCAACGGCTTCACGCGGACCGGCGAGTATCTCCTGATGGTCAACGGCAAGCCGGTGCCGGCGGCCGAGATCTATCGGAACGAGCGCCTGCCGGCCTACCTGATCGTCACCGCCGCCTTCCCGAACCCGGTGCTCCTCATGGCGGGCTCGATGGATGTGGAGACCGTGGCCGCAGCCAAGCTCGTGCGCCAGCCGGACGGCTCCATGGCCGTGGCGGCCGACGCCGACACCCGTCCGCAGGGCAAGTTCAAGCTCCAGGGCGACAAGGTGGCCTTCGCCTCCGAGGGCCGGACCGCGACCCTGGGCTCGAACCCGCCGCTGCTGGGCACGCACAGGTCGCCGGACCTCAAGAACCACAGCCCCGAGTACATGGTGGGTGCGCGCAACTACACGCCGAAGCCGGCGGTGATCGCGGCGCTCAAGAAGGAGAAGAAGCCGGTCAAGGTGAAGGTCTTCTTCGGCTCGTGGTGCCCACACTGCAAGCAGCACCTGCCCTACATGCTCCGCGTCGAGGACGAGATCCGGGGCTCCGGCACGAGCATCCAGTTCGAGTACTACGGGCTGCCGAAGGGCTTCTCGAACGAGCCCGAGGCCAAGAAGTACAACGTGGACGGCGTCCCCCTGGCGATCGTCTTCGTCAACGGCAGGGAAGCCGGACGGATCAGCGGCGGCGGCTGGGAATCGCCCGAGACGACGCTGTCGAACATCCTCGCCGGCAAGCCGGTGCCGAGCCGGTAAATACGGACGGTCTGGCGCGGATCTCTTCGCTGGGAGCGCCGCCATCTTGGCGGCTCAAGGCCGGCTGGAGGCCGGCGCTCCCAGCAAAACGGCGCCCCTGATGGCTGGCGGTGTCGACTTATCCGCGGCTCGGTAAGGTTGCTGGAGACGCGACAACCTTGTCTGGCGCCGCGAAAGCCTGACGCGCGGCAAGACAGACTTATCTGCCGGAAAACAAGGTTGACGGCTCAGACGCCCGACTTATCCAGGGCGCGGCAAGCTTATCCGCCGTCCGCTGACGTTATCGGGAAGCCCGACAAGCTTATCGGAGGCCAAACAACCTTGTCGGCGGCAAGATAACGTTAGCGGTGACCAGGATAACGGTATCCGCGGCAAGTCAAGGTTACCGGCCGGGAAACAAGGTTGTCCCGCCGCAGATAAGTCTGTCGGACGGGAAAACAATGTTGTCTCGCCGCCGACAAGCTTGTCGGCCTTCCGACAAACCTGCGCGGTGGCCTGGCAGGCTTCTCCGGCGGCCGACAGGTCCTCACCCGGCGATCAGTGAACGTTCTCGGCCTTCGCCTGGCCTCTCAACAGCGCCAGCACCTGCGCCTCCAGTTTCCGCAGGCCACCGTTTCCCGCGTCGTCGGGTGAATCCTCGACGGCCCCCTCCAGCGCCTCCTCCAGCCTACCGGCGACGAACCTCTCGATCACCACCGGGTGAATGTAGTACTTGCGGCAGATCGCCGGCCGGTTGCCCAGGCTTTCCGAGACCTGCTTGACCGTGGCGACCACCGCCTTGTTGGCCTCCCTCTCGGATTCGCAGGCGCCGACCTCCAGGAGCGCCGAGAGCGCCAGCACCGTGCCGCCCCAGGTCCGGAAGTCCTTGGCCGTGAAGCCCTCGCCGAGGTACTCGTTCACGTCCTCGGAGGTGATCTTCTGGCGCTCGCCGTTCCCATCCAGATACTGGAAGAGCGTCTGCCCCGGCAGGTCCCGGCACTGCTTGACGATGCGGGCCACCCGCCGGTCCTGCACCTCGACCGTGTGGTCTTTACCACTCTTGCCCCGGAACTCGAAACGGAGCTTCGAGCCGTCGATGTCCACGTGACCGTCGCGCAGCGTGGTCAGGCCGAAGGAGCCGTTCTGGCGCGCGTACTCGCGGTTGCCGATGCGGATCAGGGTCATCTCCAGGAGCCGTACCACGGTGGCCACGACCTTCTCGCGCGGCAGGCCGCGGAGCGACAGGTCCTTCTCCACGCGCTCGCGGATCTGCGGCAGCGCCTCGCCGAACGCGATCATGCGCCCGAACTTGGTCTCGTCCCGGACGTTGCGCCAGTTCGCGTGATACCGGTACTGCTTGCGGCCCTTGGCGTCGCGGCCGGTCGCCTGGAGGTGTCCGTTCGTGACCGGCGAAATCCAGACGTCGGTCCATGCCGGCGGGATCGCCAGCTTCCGGATCCTCTCCAGCGTCCGCGCATCCTTGACCGCGTTCCCCTTGGGATCGGCGTAACTGAACCCCTTGCCGTGTTTGCGCCGCCGGATGCCCGGCATGTCGTCCGAGATGTAGCGGAGCCCGGCGGCTTTCGCGCTCTCCTCCGGGTCCACGTAGACGGCAAAGGTGAGTCCGCTGTCACTGGAATTTTCGAGGGCTTCTTCGATCGCTGCAGCCTGCATGTCAGTGTTACCTGTTGGAGAGCCCGTCCCTTGCAAGAAGTACAGGCGCATAGACCTCCTCCGGCGCACCCGGAGTCCCATGCTGCCTTCACCACCCGCCGAGGGCGTTTGCATCCCTCATGCCCGGCTCTCCGAAACGCAGCATTTACGGACGTTTGGGAAAGCCGCCCCGCGAGTGGCACGGCCCCTGCACAAGCGGGGGAAACCGAACGCTGAGCCGTTCACCGAACGAAACCCCGATGAGCACCGCTTCCGCCCAGACCACCCCCGAAACCCGCCTGCACCAGGCAGGGCAGATGCCGCTGTTCCGACGGC
Source organism: Thermoanaerobaculia bacterium (assembly GCA_036266195.1). GTDB lineage: Bacteria > Acidobacteriota > Thermoanaerobaculia > Multivoradales > UBA5704 > DATMER01. The sequence continues at coordinate 14,680 of DATANP010000561.1, forward strand.
GGGTGCTCGTGGTGTCGGACCGGCTGCCGATCCACCTCACCCGCGAGGGGGGCGACGGGTGGAGGGCCGCCAGGACGAGCGGCGCGCTGATCTCCGCGCTGACCCCGGTGCTGCGGGAGCGCCGGGGCGTGTGGGTCGGCTGGCCGGGGGTGACCGAGGAGGAGGCGCCGGAGCCGCAGGAGGTGCTCGCCGGAGCGATCCAGGAGGGCGGCTATTCACTGCGGCCGGTCTCTCTGAGCAGCCGCGACATCCGCGGCGCCTACGAGGGCTTCGGAGGCGAGATCCTCTGGCCGCTGTTCCACGAGCAGCCGCTCCAGTGCCGCTTCGAGCCCGCCTCCTGGCAGGCGTACCGGCGGGTGAACCGCAAGTTCGCGCGTGCCGTGGCGAAGACCCTGGCGATGTCGAGCCTGCGCGGCGAGTCCGATCTCCTGTGGGTCCACAACCACCTGCTGATGAATCTTGCGGCGGAGCTCAGGGCCCTCGGGGCGTCCTGCCGGACCGCCTTCTTCCTGCACATCCCCTTCCCCGCGCCGGACCTGTTTCTGAAGCTGCCGTGGCGGGAGAGGCTCCTGATCGGCCTGCTCTCGTACGACCAGGTCGGTTTCCAGACCGGACGGGATCTCAAGAACTTCCTCGATTGCATGCAGGCCCTCGGCGCTTCGGTCGAACCGCAGGACGGCCTCTGGTGCGTCCACGGCGAGACCCGGCTGGGTGGATTCCATCTGCGGGCCGGCGCGTTCCCGGTGGGCGTCGATTACCGCGGTCTCGTCGAGAGGGCGGCCGAGCCCCGCGTGGAAGAGGCCGCGGAGCGCCTGCGCGCGCTGCACCCCGGGCGCCGGCTCTTGCTGGGAATCGACCGGCTGGACCATTCCAAGGGGATCCTGGAGAAGCTCGACGCGTTCGCCGAGCTCATCGGCCGCCACGCGGACCTGCACGAGCGGGTGTCGCTGGTCCAGTTCGTGGTGCCGAGCCGCGAGGAGCTGCCGCGCAATGCGGACCTCCGGCGGGAGATCGAGCGCCGGGTCGGAGAGATCAACGGCCGGTTCAGCCGGCCGGGCTGGATCCCGGTCCACTACCATCAGCGCACGCTCGACGCGGACGAGCGCCTTGCCTGGTGCCGCGCGGCCGACGTCGCATTCGTGACGCCGCTCCGGGAAGGGATGAACCTGTTTGCCAAGGAGTACTGCGCGGCGAACCTCGACGAGCGCGGCGCGCTGGTGCTCTCGGAGTTCGCGGGCGCGTCGGCGCAGCTTTCATCGGGCGCTCTGCTGGTCAACCCGTACGATGCCCGGGCGACCGCCCGCACGCTGCTGCGGGCCCTGCGCCTCCAGGCTCCGGAGCGGAATGCCCGCATGCGCAAGCTGCGCAATGAAGTCCGCCGCCACGACATCTATTGGTGGGCGGAGTCCTTCCTGGCCGCCGCCCTCGATGAAGCCCCGGCGGAGATCCTGGAGCCGGTCCTGCCGTGAGGAGCGTCCGGACGGCTCCTCCCGCGCCGGGACCGTGGCCGGCCCTCGGAGCCGTGTGCCACTTGCACCCTCGGCAGCGACCTCTTATAACGTTGCCGGAAGCGGAGAACGAACGATGAACGCGATCCAAAACGAGCCCCGGTCCGAGTCACGGCACGCGGAGCCCAGCCTCGCCGGAGCCCTGGAGCCGGGCGTGCTGGTCCTGCGGCCCGGAGGAGCCCTCGGTTCCGCCGACGCGAGGGCGCTGGAGCTTCTGGGGTATCCAAGCCAGGGCGCCCTGGAGAGTGCCTGGAGCGAGCTGCGGCCCCGCCTGGAGCCGCTGTGGAGCGGACAGAACCGGAGCGCCGTGCTCGACCTGTCCGGCCGGAGCCTCGGCTTCGATCTGCGCGCCAATGCCGCCGAGGGGGGCGTCCTTCTGGTCCGGGATGCCGGGGCGGCCGAAGCCCTGGAAGCCGACCTGCGCCTGAGCGCCCTCATGCGCTCGCTCACGCAGATCACCCCGGCGGTCGCCCACGACCTGCGCGCGCCGATCAACGCGATGGTGTTCAACGTCGAGATCCTCAAGGAGACGATCGCGGCGGGCAAGGGCGCCGAGCCGACAGGCCGCGAGCGGCAGCTCCGCTATGTCAGCGTACTCAAGGAGGAGCTCAACCGGCTGCACCGCGAGATGGAGATCTACATCGCCCACATCTCGCCGCGCGGCGACCGCACCGAGGTGCTCGACCTGCGCGAGCTGATCGACGAGCTCGTGGTGCTGCTCACCGGTCCGGCCCGCAAACAGCAGGTCCAGATCCACTCGGAGCTGCCCGACTCGGCGCTCTTCATCGAGGTGAACCGCTATCTGTTCCGCCAGGCCCTGCTCCACCTGAGCCTGGCGGCGCTCTCCGGGGTGCCCAAGGAGGGGGAGCTCGAGCTCCTGCTGGAGCGCCGCGGAGACAGGGCCTGGCTGCGGATCGCGGGCGACCCGCCCGGTCCGGAGCCGGCCGCCGGCTTTGACATCCGTTTCTCGCCTGCGGGTACCGTCGCCCCGGTCTACGCGGCCCGGACGCTCGTCGCCTCCCAGGGCGGCGAGGTCCGGCAGAGCGCCGGGGAGCCGCAGCAGGCCTATGAGATAGAATTGACGGCAGTCAGGAACAAGGAATGAGGATGCCATGCCACACGCTCTAGCGGTCGACGACGATCCGAACTTCCTCTCCGCTCTCGCCGAGCTGATCGAGGGGCAGGGCTTCACCACCAATACCGCGTGCACGCTGCGCGACGCGCGGGCGCAGGTCAGCCATCGGACGCCCGACGTGGCGCTGGTCGATCTCTATCTGCCGGACGGCAGCGGCATCGACCTGCTCAAGGACCTGGAGCTGGGGACCTCGACCGAGGTCGTGCTGATGACCGGCCACGCCGACGTGGAGAGCGCGGTCCAGGCGCTGCGCCTGGGCGCCAGCGACTATCTGACCAAGCCGCTGGACATCGGCCGCCTGAAGAGCATCCTGGCGAACGTCGCCAGCGTGCAGCCGAGCCCCACCGTGGCCACGCCGCAGGAGCAGACGCAGGAGGGCGACCGTCTCGGACTGCTGCTCGGCGCGTCGCAGCCCATGCAGGCGGTCTACGAGATGATCACCCGGGTGTCACCGACGGACGCCTCGGTGTTCCTGATCGGCGAGAGCGGCACCGGCAAGGACCTGGCGGCGCAGACGCTCCACCTGCTCTCGCGGCGCTCCAAGGCTCCGTTCCTGCCGCTCAACTGCGGCGCCATCTCGCCGACCCTGATCGAGAGCGAGCTGTTCGGCCACGAGCGGGGCAGCTTCACCGGCGCGGCGCGGCGGCACAAGGGCTACTTCGAGCGCGCCCACATGGGCACCCTGTTCCTCGACGAAATCACCGAGATGCCGATCGAGCTCCAGGTCAAGCTCCTGCGCGTCCTGGAGACCGGACAGCTCAACCGTATCGGCGGCGACCAGCCGGTCGAGGTGGACGTGCGCGTGATTGCCGCCACCAACCGCGATCCGCACAAGGCCGTGGCGGACGGCAAGATGCGCGAGGACCTGCTCTACCGGTTGCAGGTCTTCCCCATCCACATGCCGCCGCTGCGCGAGCGCAACGAAGACATCCAGCTCCTCGCCGAGCACTTCCTGTCGCAGCTCAACGAGCGCCAGGGGACCTCGAAGCGGTTCACGGAGGAGGCGATGGAACGCCTGCTCAGCCATTCCTGGCCCGGCAACGTGCGTGAGCTCAAGAACATCGTGCACCGCGCGTTCATCATGGCCGACCAGGAAATCACCCCGCGCAGCCTGCCGCGCGAGGTCGGAGGCGATTCCGGGTTTCAGCGCAGTCTCCATTTCCAGGTCGGCAGCTCGATCGAGGACGTGGAGAAAAGGCTCATCATGGCAACGCTCGAAGCCTACGGAGGGAACAAGCGGAAGACGGCCGATATCCTGGGTGTGAGCTTGAAAACACTGTATAATCGTCTGAACCAGTATCGACTGGCCGATTAAAGGCACGTCTCTCGACCCGGGAAGCTGTGGAATGGCGGAAACGACACCCCCTCTTGAGGGGGCTCAAGGGAGGTTGTATACTCCCCCTCCGTCCGACGACTTGGTTGTGACCTGAAAGGGGGGCTGTGGCACAAATTCTGCTTCAGAGCACCTCTGGCATGTGCGGGAGGGTCTGAGCCACAGACCGCCAAGGTAAAACAAGCAACACAGGTTCAACCGAGTAGGAGGATGACAATGAACAGGATGACTCTTCGCGCCTCGCTCGTCTGCTGTGCGGTCATGGTGCTGTTGGCTCTGGGTGCTTGCAGCTCCACCCGGTCGCCCGGAACGCAGGTTGACGACGCCGCCATCACGGCCGCGGTCAAGGCCAAGCTGGCGACGGACGGGGACATCAACCCGTTCAACATCGACGTGGACACCAACGAGGGCGTCGTGACGCTCCAGGGCCGCGTCGAGAAGGAGGAAGCCCGTACGAAGGCCGAGCAACTCGCCCGTGAGACGGACGGCGTCAAGCGGGTTGTCAATCTGGTCAAGGTGGGCGGTAACGGGTAGGACCGAACCGCCCTGGTAGTCTTCAATCCAGTTGCATTTCAAAGGGAGAAACACAAACATGAAGAAGCTGTTCGTTCACCTGTCGATCCTGTGCCTGCTGGCGGCTCTCCTCGTCCCCATGATTGGCTGCAAGAAGAACGACGAGGCCGGCGATGAGACCCCGATGACCGACACCACCACCACGACCGACACCACGATGCCC
>DATANP010000562.1:0-39295 GCA_036266195.1 Thermoanaerobaculia bacterium
ACCCCTCGGTCGTGGCAATCGAGCGGTGGCGCAGGAGAAGCTGGACCTTGCGGATGTCTACCCCTTTCTGGAGCAGGTGCGTGGCCAGACTGTGCCGAAGCACATGGGGCGAGATCCGCCGCCCACCCGCCACGATCCCCACCTCTGCGCACCGCCGCTGCAAGATCTTTCGCACAGCCCCGCGAGTCAGAGGCCGCCCCCAGAGGAACCGGCCAGGCCCACGCGCCGTCAGCCAGGCGCCGAGCATCCGCGACACCGGCCGATCGAGCGGCAGCCGAACATCCATGCCCGCCCCCTTCCCGTGCCGGACCAGGATGCTGAACGTCTGAGTGGCCTCCTGCCACGCCACCCCCTCGGCCTCCAGCGGGCCGATCTCCGAAGCCCGAAGCCCCGTCACGTAGGCGACTCCCAGCAGCACCCGGTCCCGCATCGCGGTTAAATCCCGAGGCAGCGCCCCCGGCCGATCTCCCCACAACAGCCGGGCCACTTCGCCGACCGTGAGCACCTTGATCTCGCGCCGGTAGGGCCGCGGGCCTGAAAGGGAAGCGCCTGGGTTCACCTCGACAATCCCGTGCGCCAGGCACCACTCCCCGAGCGACCGCACCGCCACTACCACACCCTGCCGGACGGATTCACCCCGCCCGGACACATGCAGGCGCCGAAGGTGCCGCTCCACGTCCTCCCGGCCAAGCTGCGCAATCGGCTTCCCGACGTCTCTCAAGAGCCGCTCGACGAGCCGCCGATACCTTCGCGCCGTCGCTTCCGTTCGTCCGCGGACGCTGACCAGGAAAGACATCCATCCGTCGAGAAGAGAGACTTGAAGTCTCTCTTTTTCCATTCCGACGGGAACCTCCAACTCCTGTTAATTCTTGAGTTTACTTCCAGCTTCCAGGGGGTCTTCGATTTGGTCTCTTGCGCTCATGAATCCAACCTGCTCGCGAACGACGGGCGAAGTCAAGATGCCGAAACGAACCGATCAAGAGCAGCGAGCCAAGGGCGGACGGCCCAAGGGCAAACCCCTGTCCGCGAAAGAGCGTGCGCAGCGGCGCGCCGCCGCGGTCAAGACCGGCGAGCACGCCACCACCGCGCTCGGTCAGGCCCTGCCGCCCTGCAAGCCCGCCGTCTGCCCGAACGACGGCACCGGCACCTGTGACGTCAAACGCGCCGTCGAGTCCCGCGGCGCCGGCCTCTCGGCCTGCCTCGTGTCCCTCGGCCACCAGGACACGATGGAGAAGTACCTCGCTGCCATCGAGCGTGGCGACCTGAACGGCCTGGCTGAGCTCGCCGCCACCTCCATGGCCGGTCAGCTCGCGCTGGCGCACGGCGAGCTCTCCCTCCTGATGAACGAGGGACTCGTCGTCCAGGTCCCCGTCGTGGGCCGCAACGCCGAGGGCGACCTCGAGGTCATCGCCGAGCGCCCGGTCGAGAACCCGCGAGCGGCGAACACCTTCCAGCTCCTGCGCCAGCTCGGTCACACCGCCACCGACCAGGCCATCACGCCGAAATCGAGCGGAGAGCGCGAGCGCGATCAAGGGCTCGGCCTCGCCGGCCGGGCCGCCTGGGTGAGCCAGATGCGGAAAGGCTTGGCAGGAGAGGGCGAGGACTCCGATGCATAGCGTCGAGCTGCTGCACCCCTCGCTCCCCGAGCTGATCGACGCGCTGCTCAGGCGCAACCGCTGGTCCTGGCAGGCGCTCGAACGCGGCGATCTCAAGCTCGGTGATCAGGTCCTCGACGTCGATCGCCTTCAGTGGTGGCTCCTCAACGCCGATCCCGTTCTCTGGGTTGAGACGAATCTGGTCAACAAGCCGGAAGACGGCGGCGGCCTCTGGCAGCTCTTCCCGTACCAGCGCCCGTCCCTCCGGTTCCGCGGGCATGTCGTCCACCAGGACGGCGCCGAGGTCGGCAAGAGCCGGGAGATCGTCGGCCTTCTGCTCTGGGGCTGTCTCGCCGCCGAGCGCGGAAGCGTTCTGGTCGGATCTGCCCTGGACGGCGACCTGGACGAGATCTGGGAGGAGGTCGAATGGCAGCTCACCGCCAATCCCTTCCTTGCCGACGCCCTGCGCTCCAGGACCACCAAGCCCTACCGGCGGCTGACCTGGCGCAACGGCCTGCGCGTCCTCTTCCGGCCCGCTGGCCACGACGGCCGAGCCTACCGAGGCATCCACGTCCGCGGCTGGCTCCTGCACGACGAGGCCGCCAAGGTTGTGAATCCGAGGAGTTGGAGCGAGTTCTGGCGCGCCGCCAAACCGGGCTGTGAGATCCGGATCTACTCCGTGCCTACCGGAGACCGGCAGTGCACCTTCCAGCGGATCGCCGACAACGCCATTCCCGCGGAGTCGATCGTCCCCGACGACACGCCCGACCTGACCCTCGCTCAACTCCTGCGCCCCACCTCCGCGACCACGCCGGAAGGCACTCGCGCTCTGGCGCGAGACCTCGGCGGCCGGACCTGGGTCAAGTTCCACTGGCCCAAGACGATCATGCCGCACCCCTTCTGGTGCGAGGAGCGCCGCCAGGAATTTGTCGCTTTCTATGGCGGTCCGGACGAGCCGGGCTACGTCCACAACGTCCTCGGCCTGCCGGGCGATCCCGAATACTCGCTCTTCCCCGAACGCCTGCTCAAGCCGTCTCTCACCTGGATCCCGGACTACCTCTCGGTCTCCTTCCGCTGGGACAGCCGAGCAGGCCAGCTCGACGGCCTCTCCCGCCGCCTGAACCCCTCCTATCCCTGGGGTGAAGAGGGGCCGGAAACGAGGTCTTCCTCCCCTCTCCCGGGGGAAGGGAGAGCGATGGGAGAGGGGCCGGGGGTGAGGGGTTCTTTTCCCGACGACGACCCCGAAGCCGAAGGCCCCACCGATGCCCTGCAGCCGTACCTCACCGTCCTGCAAGACACCCTGGACATCTCAGGCTGGGACCGCTGGGACGCCGACCGCCGCCGGGAAGCCATCACCGACCTCGCCCGCTTCTTCGTCCGCGCCGGTATCGCCGGCGTCGGCGACCTCACCGCCGGCGTGGACGTCGGCTCCGCCACCGTCACGGAAATCCTCTTCGAGCGAAGGAACGGTCTGAGCGACACGCTGGTCCTGCGCCTCCACCTGACCGGCTGGAACTGGTACGCGCAGCGCGACTTCATCCTCGCCCTCGACGCCATCCTGCACCCCGCCGGCGGCTGGGGTTTCGACGCCACTGGCGTCGGCCGCGTCCTGGTGGACCTCCTGGCCCCCGAGCTTGGCGACCGCCTGAGCGGTTACGTCTTCAACCGCTCGACGCCGGCGATCGACCCCGCGACCGGCGAAGCCCAGCTCGACCCCGCCTCGGGCCGGGAAGTCCTCATCTCCTACAAGGAGCTGGGCACCCAACTGATCGAGCGCCGCCTCCACGGCCGCGGGCTGGAGCTGCCCTTCGACCCCGAAGTCCGCCACCTCCTCGCCAATCACACCTATTCGCAGTCCGGCGACACCCGCCGTTTTTCCAAGCACAACGACCACCTGGTCGATGCGCTGCGCGTCGCCGAGTTGCGCAAGCTCACCGCCGACTGGGTGGACGTTGCGCCACCCCTCCGGCACGCAACCCCCGCCGGGAGCGCCATCGCTTCCCTGGACATCCTGAGAAACCTATGAGCAGCGCCGCCAATCGCTCCCTGTCCGAACAGCTCTTTGCCGAGCTGGTTCTCACCGCCCTGGCGGCCGAGCGCCGGCTCCGCCCCTACGTGGGTGAGCTCGCGGCCGATCCCATGCTCTTCCGCGGGTTCGGCACCTTCGGACGCTGGCAGGAGATTCCGCACCCCTCGCGCTTCGTCCGCGAGCGATCAGAAGACGGAGACCGCCTCGGCGAGCTGTACACCCGGATGATCGAAACCGACGCGAACATGGCGGCCCTCTGGGAAAAGCGGGTCAAAGCCGTGCTCGCTCTGCCGCGCTACATCCGCGCCGCCAACTCGACGCCCCTGGCCGAGGAGATTGCCCGCTTCGTACAGACCGCGCTTTCCCTGATCCCGCTCCGCGTCGTCCCGGTCTCCAACATTCTCGAAGCGGTCATCAAAGGCGTTGCCATCAACGAGATCCTCTGGGAGCAGGTGACCCGCGGCCCCCTGGCCGGAGCATGGCTCCCGGTTGACGTTATCGACCGTCCCATGTGGCGGTTCGGCTGGTCCGCGATCGACAGGTCACTCCACGTCGTCGCCCACCCGGGGCGCATCGATCCCATCCCCGCGCCGCCGATGAAGTTCCAGGTTCTGTCCTACGGAACTCGGGACAATCCCTGGGGCCGGGCGCTGCTCGACCGGCTCTACTGGGTTTGGTATCTGAAGCGGCACGCCTCGAAGTATTGGGCAATCTTCGTCGAGCGCTTCGCGCAGCCACTCACGAAGGGGACCTATCCCTTCAAGGCCGGCCAGGACCTCCTCAACAAGGAGAACGAGGACCGCCTCCTCGCGATCCTCAACAGCATCCGGACCGGTTCCTCCATCGCGCTGCCCGAGGGCCTCGATATCTCCTTCCTGGAAGCCTCCCGGGGAGGCGATGCCAGCTACTCCTCGTTCGTCTCCTGGCTCGAAAGAGCGGAAGCCCTCCTGATACTCGGCGAGGTCGATACCAGCGGCCTCGCCAAGGGAGCCGGCTCCTTCGCCAAGGCGCTGATCTCGAACGAGGTCCGCCTTGAGACCGTCCAGCACGACGCCCACCTGCTGGGCTCCTTCGAGACCGACACCCTCGTCCGCTGGCTGGTCCTGCTCAACTTCGGACCCGACGCCCCCATCCCGAAGTCCGTCTACGACTATTCCGACGCCGCCGACCGCAGCCAGCGCATGCAGGGCATCGCCAGGTCCCTGAACGACGGAGTTTCCGTCCCGCTGGGCTACTACCGCATGACCATGCGGGTTCCGGCGCCCCTCGACCGCGAACCCGTAGTCGAACCACCCACCAAAAAGGCTTCCATCGCTCCCGCCGCAAGGGAGAGCGCCCCCTCTTCCGAAGAGAGCAAGGGGACGGGAGAGGGAGAGCCGGAATGAGGACCTCGATGACTCCCCGAATCATCACCGGCTCCGTTCTCTGGACTCCGGGCGCCGAGCATGTTCTCGACCTTTCTGTCGGCAACGCCCCCGTCCTGGAGTTCCCTGCGCTCGTTCCCGTCGATCTCACCGAGAGTCACGGGATCAACATCACCCTGCAACGCCTCATCGAGATGGCGGGAGCCTACGACCCGGCCATCGAGATGGCGAGCCTCAACCTCGACCACAACTGGGGCGGCCCCTCGCTCGGCTGGTGCGAGCGCGTCTGGCTCCAGGACGCCGCTCTCTGGGTGCGCTACGTCGACCTCGATCCGGCGACCGTCGAGCTGATCCGCAGCAAGCGCTACACCCGCAGATCGGCCGAGATCGCGCTCAGCCATCCCGTCACCGGCGGCTGGTACTTCACAGGCTGCGCCCTCCTGGGCAACGCCCGCCCCGCGATCCCCGGCCTTCCGCCCGTGACCCTCTGCCGTCCCCAGTACGTCCTGACCATCCAAAAGGAGACCCCCATGCCCGAAAATGATCCCCCGGCGCCGGCGGCCCAGTCGCCGGATAATCCAACCACGTCCGCCCCATCCGGAGAAGTGGAGCTGGCCGCCCTGCGAGCCCAGGTCGCCGAGGGCGCGCAGGCCCTCTCGACGCTCCTCCGGCAGCGTGCCGAACTGGACGCCGATCGCCGCCTCGCCCAGCTCGGCGCCCGCGTCACACCCGCCATGGCGAAGCTGGCCCGGCCGCTGCTCGTCGAGCTGCTCGCCGAGCGGACCCCCGCCACCGTCAAGCTGCAAGCCGATCCGGCGAAGCCAGCCGTCGATGTATCGATCGCCGACCAGATCTTGCAGATCCTCGCCGCCGTTCCCGCCGTCGAAGCCCTGACCGCCGGCCGCATGGCCGATACCGACCCTGCCGCGCGCCAGCCAGGCGCTCTCACGCCCGACCGCGAAGCCGAGCTCGAGCAGAAGTACCGCTTCAGCTCGAGCTGGGGCTTCCGGTCCAACTGAAACCCGGAGATCACCATGCCACCGCTCAGCGCAGACGTCCACCGCATGCACTCCGTCCATCAGCCGCAGTTTCTCCCCTTTCCTGTGAGGGGAGGCGCCTGTCTCTACCTCAACGCCATCATCTGCACGGACTCTGACGGTTTCGCCGTGCCTGGAGCCGACACCCTCGGCCTTCGGGCTCAGGGCGTCGCCTGGAAGCCGTTCGACAACACCGACGGCGCCGACGGCACCCTCGGCGACACCTTCAACGGCTTCGGTGCCGCCCGCTACGTCCAGGTGGACTGCCAGGGCGAGTGGGAATTCGCCTTCACGGGACCTGTCCCGAAGCCCGGCGACAAGGCCTTCGTCGTGGACGACGACACCGTCTCCACTGTCACCTTTGAATCCGTCCTCCTCGGCAAATTCACGCGCCCGAGCTCACCCGGGAAGTGGTTCGTCGACATCGAGCGGCGCTAGAGGTAAAACCATGCTCAGCGATCTCAAATCGATTGCGGTCAAGGCGACGCCGATCGCCCTGGACGTCTACGACAAGACCGATCCCACGACCCTCCTGCCGCTCGTGGCCGTCGTGGTCTCCGACCCCTCGCTGGCCGAGGAGGTCAACCTCGAATGGGCCGCCGTGTTCCCCGAGCTGCGGAAGTGGATCGGAGACCGCGTGGCCCAGCAGGGCTTCGCCGGCCGGCTCAGGATCCGCCCGGAGCTGTACGAAGTCACCCTCGACTTCGACTCCATCGACATCGAGCGCGGCACAGCCCTCCTGCAGGCCACGGAGAAGGCCACCCGCATCGGCCGCGCGTTCGCCGTCGGCAAGGTTCTCCTGGCTTATCGCGTCCTGCGCGAGAACCTCCTGACCTACGACGGTCAGGACTTTTTCTCCAATGCGCATCAGCACCCGGACGGCACCTACGCCTCCAACGTCCTCCCCGTCACCCGCGCCAACTTCATCGCCCCGACCGTCGACGAAGCCCGCTTCGAGCTCACCGCGGCCGTGGACCGGCTGATGTACAACTCCATCCTTCGCGATGAGCTGGTGCGCAGCGAAGAAGTCCGCAAGGGCTTGGTGGTCTTCGTCCGCTCCCAGCGCGTCTGGTCGGCCTACGAAAAGCTGCGCACCGAGAAGAGCTTCGGCGCCGATCCCAACCTCTGGCAGGGAGCCTTCGAGCTGGTTCGGGACTTCAAGCCCAAGCTCTACACCGAGGACACGGTTGACGTCGTTCTCGCCACCCCCAACGGCCCGCGGCCCGCGATCTTCGTCGTCTCGCGCGAGCCCCAGGGCCTGAAATTCGATCAGTCCAAAGAGTTTGCGTCGCGTTACATCCCGTTCGGCATGGATGCCATGTACGGCGTCACACCGGCGTTCTGGCAAACCGCCGTGCGGGTTCTTCAACAACCGGAGTAAGAAAGGAGCAGTCAGATGAAACTGTACAAGATCCGTGTTACCGCCGAAGTCCTGGAGACCGCCCGCGAGACCCGCCGCGTCAACGTGGACAGCCACGTACTGACGTTCGGGCGCCAGCCGGCCTACATCCGGGCGGTGAAGCTGCCCCCGCAGCTCGCCGACGATCCCTACCTGCGGATCGAGGCCGTGGACTCCCCGCCGTCGGGCGTACCGATCATCGATCTCAAGTCGGAGCGCGTCCAGGAGCCCGCGGCCGAGACGTTGCCCGGCCCCGAGACCGATCTCAAGTCGGAGCGGGTCCAGGAACCGACGGCTGAGGCGTTCCCCGGCGATGAGACCGACCTCAAGTCGGAGCGTGTCCAGGAGCCCACGGCTGCTGCTGCGCCGGTGTACGCGGCGCCGTCGCGACGGAAGCGCGGCTGAAGCCCCACCCGCCCGGCGTCGCCTCGGCGCCGGGCGGGTCTTTTCCCAGGAGACCGCGATGCAAGTCAATCTCTCCCTCACCCCCGGCTACCGCCTGAAGATCTCGCGGGCCTCCCGCATGAGCGAGCTTGTGGACCGCGCCATCACCGGTCTCGCCGCCCTCGGAGGAAGCGCAGCCTTCTTGGAGATCCTCCGCCGCTGGCTCCAGCGCCGTCAGGACAAGCGCCAGGAGCAGCTTCAGCTCGACGTCCGCATCCTGGAGGAAGGACATGCTCTGCGCCAGGAAGCCTATCAGCGCGAACGCGAGGCCCTGCAGGCTCTAGCCGAGGAGCGTGAGCGCCGCCACAAGGCCGAGCTTCTCGCCCTGGAAGCTCAGATGCAGGCCAAACTGGACGCCCTGAGCCGGATCACCGAAGGTCTCACCCGCGATCTCGAGCGCGCAAACACCCTCCTCGCCCTCGGCAAATCCGAAGGATGATCTGTCTTCTACCAGCCCTCTAGGGCATCACCCGCACTGCCAAGCCGTCCCGCAGGAGGTCTGACGGCTCCAGGTCAGCCTCTACAAAAACCATTTGCGACGGCATGTCCACCTGCTGGGCGATGCGGGCGACCTCCGCGCGAAACGAGCGCTCCGAATGTTCCGGCCGCCAGCGGATCGGTTCTCCGGGCTTCCACTGCGCGGCCTCGGCGGGCGGGACGGCGAACCGGAGGAGGAACCGGTCGTTACGCTTGAGACGTACGACCGGCTGACCTGGCTCGACGAGCGTGCCGGGGTCCAGGAGGCGGGCCGCGACCCACCCATCTGTGGGGGCCCGCAAAATCTGGCGATAGGCCTGGTTGCGCAGCTTCCGCAACTCCGCCTGCGCTTGCACTACGCTGGCGCGTGCTGCCTCCAAGTCTTGTACACGGGTCTCCAAGTCCCCTGCTGCCAGGGAGCGCTCCTCTCCCGAAAAGACGTCGGGCGCGGACTCAACGCGGTCCACCCGCTCCTTGGCCAGGCGAACCGCAGTCTGCGCCTGGGAAACGCCGGAGCGTGCCATCCGCAAGGCTGCCTCCGCGCTCACCAGTTGCTCGTTAAGGTCCAGAGGCTCGATGGTCGCGACCGCCATCCCCTGCTGCACGCGGTCCCCGGGCCGGACCGCGACCTGGGTGAGGCGCCCGCGGATCTCGAAGGCCAGGTCGGCGGTCTCCGCAGCCAGGATGACACCTACGAACCCGCGGGGGCGGGCGGCCTCCCGCAGAGCCGGTGCGAGGACCTGGGTCGGTGACTCGACGGGGCGAGTCGGCGAGATGCCGGTCAAACGATCCTCGCAACCTGCGGTCATAAACAGGCCAATCAGGAGGCACAGCGGGATCGATGAGCGAGCTGCCATTGCTTTCGCTAAGCCCTGGCGGGCACCCTTTCGACCTGAGCAGAGACGAGCGCCTCATAGATGCCATGGCGTGCCATCAGCTCTTCATGGGTTCCCTGTTCCACCAGCGCACCCGCATCCAAGACGAGAATCAAGTCGGCATCGCGAATCGTGCTCAACCGGTGGGCGATGACGATCCGCGTCGATGAGAGCAAGGCGAGCTCGTCCTGAATGCGCGCCTCGGTAACGGTATCGAGCTCGCTTGTCGCCTCGTCGAGCAGGAGAATGGCCGGCTGCTGTACGAGCGCTCTGGCGAGAGCCAGACGCTGGCGCTGTCCGCCTGACACAGACGATCCGCCATCGGCAAGGATGGTCTCATAGCCCATGGGCATCGCCATGATCTCCTCGTGTATCTGAGCCACTTTCGCCGCCTGGGAAATCCTTTCGAGCAGCAGCGCGGGATCGACCAGCGAAATGTTCGACCGAATCGAGCCGCCAAAGAGATACGGCTGCTGGCTCACAATGCCGATCTGGTTCCGCACTGTCCGGACGTCGATGCCCGCCAGGTCGATGCCGTCGAACAGGACGCGGCCCGAAGTAGGGATATAGAGCCCCAGCAGGAGATGTGCCAGCGTCGATTTGCCCGCTCCGGACCTCCCGACAATTGCCACGAATTGCCCCGGCTGAATTGTGACGTTGATGTCTCTGAGCACCAGCGGTGATTGCGCGGCATAGCGAAAGCTCACATCCTCGAGCTTGATGCCTCCCTTGAGCTTGCCGGCCGGCAAGACTGCGAGGCCCTCCTGCTCGCGGGGAGTCTCCAGGACGTCGTGAATCCTATCCATGTAGCTGTCAAGGAGCTGGAGTTGGAATGCAGTCGTGACCAGCTTGCCGAGGGGATCGAGGAAACCCACGGCCAAGGCGGTCAGGGCAAGCATGGTTCCAAGCGACAGATGCCCCTCCAGCACCAGGTAGCCGCCATAGAGCAGGACCAGGAGCGGGGACGCCATTCCCAACCCTTCAAGCAGAGAATCCACGGCCGCGTTCAACCGTCCCCTGGCAATGGTTATGTTGAGCACGTCCACGAACAGGTGGGACCAGTGCTCTGCGGCCCGCGGCTCCGCTCCGCTCGACTTCAGCGTCTCGATTCCGGCCAGCATCTGCGCCTGGTAGCTTTGTGAGTCCGCCTGGGCCTGTAGCGACTGGGCCATGAGGTCGCGGCTGCGCCGGCGCGTGGCCAGGAAGACACCCACCCTCAGTAGCCCGAGCGCGAGGACCACCAAACCGAGTTTCATGTTCGCGATCAGCAGCAGGAGCAGGTAGAGAACGACCAGGGACCCGTCAAGAAGTGCCGAGATCGCTCCCGAGGTCAGGATCTCGCGAATCATCCCGTTGCTGCCCAGTCTCATCATGAGGTCTCCGGTCGATCGCCGCTGGAAGAAATCGAACGGCAGAGCCAGCAGGTGATCCAGGAAGTCGAGCGTCATCTGGGCCTCGAGCCGGGTACGCAAGTCGACCAGCAGGTGCGCGCGCAGGAGGGCGGCCAGCCACCGGAAGAGGACGAGGGTCAGCATCCCGACCGTCAGGATCAGCATCAGGTGATAGTCGCTGCGAGGCACGACCCGGTCCACGAGCATGCCTGTAAGAACGGGGACAGCGAGGGCGAGGAGTTGAATGAGGACCGAGGTTATCAGGATGCGTGACAGGAGGCCTGAATGCCGGAGCAGTCGGCCGAGAGAGCGCGACAAGCTTCGGGCCTCTCCGGCCGTCGCCTCGAAGCTTTCCGAGGGTTCAAAGGTAAGGGCTACTCCCGTGAAGGCTTGGCTCAACTCGTCCTTGCTGACGCGCCTCCTGCCTGAAGCCGGATCGACGATCTGGACAGCGCCACCGCGCAGAATCCTCTCGAAGACCACGAAGTGAGTGAATCGCCAGTGCAGCACGGAGCCGGGATCGAGGAGCTCGAGGTCCTCCAGGTCCTCAATCTGGACACCTCGCCCCCGCAGCCCGAACAGACGCGCGCCTTGGAGAATGGAGGAGGCGTCCGATCCACCCAGTTCGCTGCCCAAGGCGTTGCGTGCCTCTTCGAGACGGACTCGCTTGCCATGGAAGCCGAGCACCATCGCGAGACACGCCGCGCCGCAGGTGGTGGCGCCCATCTGCTGAACAAAGGGAATCTGGCGCCGCCGTACCCCTCCCAATTGACGCAGGGCAGGGAACCGGTCGAGAAGGCTTGGGCGTTCGTCGATGTCAGCCATCCTTGCTCCCAAGCAGGGTCTTCAAGCCTGGGAAGAGGACCAGGAAAATCCTCTCCGAGCGCACTGGGATCTCAGCCACACCTTGCATTCCGTCGTGGTACTCGAACCGCCGGCCATCAACCTCGAAGCTTCGCTCTTCGATGCGAGCCCGTACCAGGACAAGAGGCCCGTTGAGCCGAACAGCATCGGAGATCTCGGAACCGAGGTAACGGGCTGCTTCAGTGGGCCCGATCACTTCCTCTCCGATCTCATCGACGACCAGATCTTGGGGCTGGCCCCGATACCCTTCGAGTTGCAGGCGGAGGGGCATACCCCGCTCGAGGAGCGGCCGGAACTGCCCGGGCAGAAGCGCGAGCACCGACGGATGGAAGTTGCCGCCATGCAAGGTCATGATGACATCGCCGGGCGAGAGGTACTGGCCGGCGCGCACCCGGACGTCCCCGACGGTCCCCTCGGAGGGGGCTCGGATTGACCGGGCTTCCAGGTTGTTCCTTGCCAGCTCCTGCTCAGCCCGTAGATCGATCAAGGCGTGCGCGGTGGATTCGTCTGCCGGGTTTTTCAGACGCTGGAGCAATTGAGACTCGATCTTCTGCTCAATCCTTCTTAACTCGGCAACCTCCTCAGCCCCGTACAGACTGGCCAGGAGCTGCCCTGACCGGACACGCTCTCCCACGCGGGCGGACACCATCGAGACGGTGCCGGGCGCGCTCGCGGTCACGATGGCCCGCCCTTCGTCGAAGCGGATCACCGCCGGTCCCGTCGCGTACTCGCGGACGGTGCCGAAGAGGCCATAAAGCAGGCCGGCCACCAGGATCGCAAGGAGGAGCCAGTAGGTCCATGCCGCCCAGCGCGGCGCCACGCGAATGACATCTCCCTCAGCACGGCGGCCGGTTGCGTAATGCCTGAGCGCCTCCCGGCGGTAGAGCTGCGGCCGATTCGGCGCCGCAGCAACTTCAATGTCCTGGGAGGGGGGAAGGTCGAGCCCGCGGAAATAGAAAGCCACCTGGTCTTCCAGCAGCTCCAGAATCTCGCGATCGGCCGGCAGGAAGGGGGGCCTCGCCGACGAGCGCACCGCCATCAGCAGCGCGAGGCTCCGGCCATGAGCGCCGTGCACCGGCACCGCAAGGAGACGATCATCCCTGCCGATGCGGCGGCCATCGATTGCCTGCACGTAACGCGGATCCCTTCCTGCGCGGTCGAGCAGGACAGGCAGGCCCGTGCGAGCCACGAAACCCGCCAGCCCGGCTGTCGTGCTTTCCGGATGCCGGGGGCTGCCGTCGAGCTCGACGTAGCCGAGGCAGAAGGCGCGCTCCGCCCGGAGCAGCCGCGCGACGGCTCCGGCGATCCTCTCCTCGGCAGCCTCAACCTGCGGCTGGGTGGCGAGGAACCGGGTGAGGTCCTGCAACAGCGTGCGGTACTGAGGCTCCAGACGCACGCCCTCTGCCTTCCCCTTGCCCACCGCCGAATGCTCCACCGCGCTCGCCACGAGTGCAGCCAGGTCGGCCGCCGCAAGCGGCGCCCTGCTCAGATAGAAGAGCTCCTCGTCACCGGCGAGCTCCTCCAACGCTACGTCCTCGGCGGCCACCACGATCTGGGCACAGCCGGCCTCGGGACGCCGTCTCGCTTCGGACAGAAGGCGCTCGCCCTGTTGCCAGGGGAGCCGCGGTCCCAGGCAGAGCACCGCAACCTCGTGCTGCTCCAGGAGCGGCAGCGCCGCGGCCTCGTCGTCCGCAACGCGCATGTGGAAACGCGCCTCGACGAGAGTGCGAAGCTCGTCGAGGGTGTCGCCCTCGAAGCCGACAAGCAGAACGTGAGGCCGCAGGCGCGAGGCGTCGCGCAGCTCCGCGACACGCGCGAGAGCAGCGCCGGGAGCGCCGTTCGGCGGCGCCACGGTCATCGCCCTCCTCTGCGGCATTTATCGGGGGGACGGAACGAGGGGAGCGGGCTCGGGTAGGAGGAAATCACAGGCGAGCCTCATCGGGCTCAGGAGCCAGGCGAGCTAGGGTCCTCACCCAGCCCCGCATCCTGCTTTGCCAGCGCGACCAGGAAGGGACATTCGCTGCTCGTGCGCTCGTCGCAGGCGTTGACAAGCTCCACAAGAGCGTTCTTCATCCGGTCCAGGTCCCCCATCTTGCGCACGATCTCCTCGATCTTCTCACTCGCCGACCGCCTGACCTCGTCGCACGTCGTCGATGAGTCGGCTCGAAGCGCCAGGAACTCCGCAACCTCGCTCAAGGAAAAGCCCAGATCCTTCGCCCGCTTGATGAACAGGAGGCGGGGGACCACGTCGTCCGTGTACTGGCGATACCCGGAGGCCTTCCGTGCCGGCTCCGCGATCAACCCCTGGCGCTCGTAGAAGCGCACCGTCTCGATCGCCACGCCGGCTTGACGTGACACCTGCCCAATGCTCAGTGGTTTCGGTGATTTCATGCTCAAGGCCGCCGCTCTTAGAAGGAAGTTTATCCTGAAGCTCGTTCCATGCAAGCGGCGAGCAGACAGAGGCAAGGTCGTCCTCCGTCTGCCCGCCAGAGACTTGCGCGACAAGCTAGCAGGCGCAGATCTCGTACGAGGACTGCGTCGACGAACCGGAGCCTGTTCCACACAGGCAGTCGCCGCACGAGGCCAAGCCCCCCGTCACACGCCGCAGTTCCTGCTCGTTCACTTCCTTCAACTTCGACTTGCGCTCGGTCTGCTTCTTCGTGTCTTTCATAGGGTCCTCCTTAGACTCTGGAGTATAGTTTAGGGTTTGGAGGTATCGGTGTCAAGGCTTTTAGCTGATCCTCTACCGGTCACCTCCTTTCTTTTCAGGGGCGGCAGGGGCGGACGGCGCGGCCGTGATCCGCGTCATCACCTTGTGCAACTCCCGGGTCAGATCCTCGCCGACATGGAAGTGACCGTCATCGGAGTGCTCTCCGAGCTGATGGAGGTAGTCGAGAGGCGCCGGTGGCAGCGCGCCGCGCCACACCGCTCCCTTGTCGTAGAAGACGTAGATGTCCCAAGCATAGCCCTCCCACTTGAGAGTCTTCGCCAGAGCCTTGCCCACCCGCTTCTCCGGATCGTGGAAATGCCGGATCCTTGGGTCCTCCGACATGAGGGAGGCGGTCTTCCTTGCACTCTTCTCGCTGTCCAGAGGGAGAACGTCCATCCAGACGACGGCGATGCTCATGTCGGCTTTGGGAAAGGCCTGCACGATCGACTGCTGCACCGCACGGGTGCCGTGGATGCAAGCCCCTCAGGTGGGGGCGAGCAGGACGATCGCCCTGGTCCGGTTCCGATTCGCGTTGAAGAACTGCTCGATCGGCTTGAGCGAATCCTCGAGCGAGACGAGCTGGATCTGCTTCTGCTCAGGCGCTTTCGCTGCGGCCGGCGTCAGCGCCAGAAGGAAGGCCAGGATCAGCCAGAGGCTCCATGGCCTCCTCGATGTCGACAGCACTTGTCTCATGATCAGATTCCCCATTGTGCGTAAATGCCGGCCCAATACGGTGCGAGGAGGAAGATCGCCGCCAGGATGGTGATGACCCAGAGCAGGGTGCGTTGGAGGCGCCGGCCCGAGGGTGTCGCGCAGATCTTGCCGTCTTCGCAGCCTCGGTCGGGCCGCTTGTAAACCTGGTAGAAGCCCCCCCCAAGGAACACGAAAGTGAGAACGACCAGATAGGGCCGGAACGGCTCCACCTTGGTGCCGAGAGCGGAGGCCCCCATGCCCAGCGTCCCCAGGGCGAGCGGGAAGAGGCAGCAGAGCCACGAGGCGAAGACTCCCAGCGCGGACACCAGAGCTCCGGCGCCCAGCCATATGCTCCCTTTCCCCCCGCTTCCGACCGATGATGGTGAGACCATTCAATGCTCCTTTACGCGAGGCGGCGAACCTTGGCGGTGACAAGGCCGCTCTCGTCCAAGTCAGTGTCGAGCAACTCCATTCCGGTCCCGTCGAAGGCGACCTCCATGGGGCGGGGATGGCTCAGGAACAGAACGGGGGAAGCCGAGAGCCCATAGGCGCCCGCGTTGGGGAACGCGAGGAAGTCCCCGGGCGCGAGAGGGGGCAGAAGGCTCGCTTCCGCCAACACGTCCTCCGGAAGGCAGAGGCAACCCAGGACGTCGGTCGGCGCCGCGAGGCCATACGCCGGCTGGAGGGCCAGCGGGGGGGCGGCCTTCCCTCGCAAACCGAGGCCGCAGAGGTCGGCGCGCTGATGGACCCCTCCGTCCACCACGACCGCCCGGCGTCCCATGTGACTCTGCCGGGCCACCACCCGGGTCAGGTACCATCCGGACTGGGCTACGACGTAGCGGCCCAACTCGATCACGATCCGGGCGGGCGCCACCTGCTCCGCAAGCCGCTCCAACTCCTCGGCCACAGGCCCCAGATCCAGCTCAGGCTCCCCGGGACCATAAGGCACGCCGAAGCCACCGCCGAGATTGAAGACCTCCGGCTGAAGGCCGAGGAGATCGGCTGCCCGCAGGGACAGCTCCAGACTGCTCCGCAGGTGGTGGACGACAGCCAGCGGATCGAGCACCTGCGAGCCGGCGAAGACGTGGAAGCCGATCACCCTGCGGCACAGATCGCGGCAGGAGGCCAGATCCTGGATCGGGATCCCGAACCGCGAGCGCGGGCCGGTCGCCATGACGGCGGAAGGTTGGAAATCGGGACGCAGGCGGAGAACGAGCCGGTTCTCCAAACCATCCAGGTTGCCCAGCTCGCTCTCCGAATCCACCGAGAGCAGCGCTTCCGGCATGGACCGCAGCCGGTCCAGCATCTCGGGCGGCTTGTAGGGACCGCTGACGAAGACCCGCTCCGCCGCAAAGCCTGCCGCGATGGCGGCGGACAGCTCGCCGACCGAGACGACGTCCGCGCCGAAACCGTGCTCCGCGATGACCCTGCATAGGCCGACGGCGGGATTGGCCTTCAGCGAGTACAGGATCTCCACGGACGCAGGCAGGCTCCTCCGGAGCTTGTCGAGCTGGAAGCGGAGCCGCGCGAGGTCATAGGCGTAGCACGGAGTGCCGTGCGCGAGCGCCACACGCCGGAGAGCCTCCAGAGTCGCTTCAGCAGGCCGTGCAGCACTCGCCGACATCGCAGCTCTCAGGGGCGAACCCCAGCGTTCGGAACAGGGCCGTGCTGCCGGGATCGGTCGGCTCGACGGCGATTTCCATTCGGGTGCAGCCCTGGCGTGCGTACAGCGCCATGATCGATCGCATGAGAGCGCCGCCCAGCCCCGTCCCCCGTTCGTCAGGGAGCACCCCCAGCAGCGACACGTAGCAGGTCTCACCGCGGCGCGAGCCGAGGGCGCAGCCCCGTCCTTCGGAGACGAACCAGGCCTCGGGAGAGGTTTCACCCCGGTGCCCCTCCCTGAACCATTCGAAGCACTCACGCGACTTGGCGACGCCTACGGCCTCCGGGCACTCGCCAAAGTTGGTCGCCGCCACCAGGGGGAGGATCAGTTCCTCGGCCCTTTCGATGGTGCAGCCTTCGAGGGAACGGATGCCGTGCTCCTCGGACGCCTGGAAGGCGCGCTGGTCCTCGATCGAGCGTGTCCAGGTCTCGCAGCAGAGGGGCTCGAGGTCCAGGTCGATCAGCGAGGCGGCTTCGCTCAGCGCCCTCTCGACCTGCTCCACCGACTCTCCGCTGGCGGTGAGGAAGCCCACGTAGCAGCTCTGCTCCGGGAACGGGACGATGATCTCGCCGGGGCTGGTGTTGAGGATGACGTCCTCGATACCGGGAACCTTGCCGGCGCGATCCAGTCCGCGGAGGGCCTTGAGCCTGCCGGACTTGGGGATGGGCAGCATCATCGCTCCCGCCGCACCAGGCTTCTGCTTTGGCAGCTCCTCCTCCTTGCCCAACGCCAGGCGCAGGACATGGGGGTGAATGTCCTCTCCGAGGACGTGGCGGAACACACGCGAGCAGGCGCCGCCGATCAGCCGGCCGCCGATCTCCAGGATGTACATCTCCTCGCCGGAGCCCCGGATCTCGCAATGCGCCGCACCGTCCCGCAAGCCGAGAGCCTGGACTCCGCGGACGGCCAGGGATTCAAGCCGCTCCCGCGTCTCCGGGTCCAGCCGGGCCGGGGAGACGTAGATCGTCTCCTCGAAGAAAGGACCCTCGAGCGGCTGGGGCTTCTCGAAAACGCAGAGCACGTGCGGCACGCCGTCTCTCACCAACAGCTCGACCGAGTACTCGTCACCCTCGATGTACGACTCCACGAGCTGCGCGGAATCCGAGCGGCCGCCGCAGTCCAGGCGGTAACTCTGGACGATCCTGCGCAGCCGGCGGTAAGCCTCGCGCAGGTCCTCCTCGTCGTCGGCCCGGATCACGCCCTGGCTGGCCGAGCCGCGGACCGGCTTGACCACCACCGGGTAGCCGGCCTCCTCGGCCCAGCGGACGGCGTCGTCCTCATCCTTGGCCAGGGTGTAGCGCGCGATCGGGAGCCCGGCAGCCTCGAACCGCTGCTTCATCCATGCCTTGTCCCGGGCCGCATCCGCGGACTCCACCGGATGGCCGCGCAAACCCAGTGCCGCGGCAACCCTTGCCGCCAGGGGACCGCCCTGATCGTCGTAGGCGACCACGGCGTCAAAGGGCTGCGAAGCGTGCATCCTCTGCGCGGCCTCGACCACCCGCTCCGGCTGGCTCAGGTCGATTCGCTCGAACCGATCTACGAGATCGGCCGACATGCAGCAGGCGAGCTTGGGTCCGAAGACGCTCGTCTCGTAACCGAGCTGCCGGGCGGCAAGCAGCCCGTCGTCCGGTACGCAGGCCTGATTGCCGAAGAGAAACAGGATCTGGCCCTTCATCCCGAAAACCTCGCTTTCCGATCCAGGTAATACGCCCGCATGTTTTCGTTGACGGCGGCTATCGTTTCCAGCGACTGCGCGAACTCCTCAGCCCGGGCGGCGGGGACGGCGACCAGGAAGCGGTCGTTGGGGATCTCAGTGAACGTGCGCATGCCCATGCAGCCGAACGACGCGGTCGTCCGCCCGTTCTCGTACGCCACCGGCAGAGCGGCGCAACCTGGACGCCCGAATACGGAGGTGGGCGCATCGTGGGTCCACTTGGACGCGCCGATCGCCTCGTTGAAGAACATCGCCTGCTGCGGCGTCAACCAGAGGAGGACGAGGTCCGCCTGTACTGGCAGCTCCCCAAGAGGGCCATAGACGATGCCCTGGCTCTTCCGTTTCATAGTAGGGATCTTCTCGGGCTCGTCCGGGGAGACATACCCGCACTCGCACATCAAGCCCACTGCTCCCATGAGCTCGCTCTTGACGGACTCAGGCATGTCGAAGCCCATCACCATCGCTCCCACGGGGCAGTTGTAATGGCTCTCCGCCGGCGCGTAGAAGACCCCCTTCTCCGCCTTCCGCCACAGCGCGCAGGACGAGGGGACCACCTCGTTGAAGGTCGGGACTCCCACCGGCGCGGAATCTGCGAGGGACACTCCGATCGGGGGCTCCCGCAGGGAGAGCGTCGAGGAAAGCTGCTGGGCAATGCGCATCTGGTCCATACCACCTCCGCTGGTTTGTCCTGGTTTGTTCAGATCATGAGAGGAGCAACCTGCTCCTCGGTGGGTTCCGCTCAGCAGTACCAGGGTTCACTGAGGTATGGAACCTCAGCTCTGGGCGGAGCCTGATCGAATTGAACGACTTCGAGCCGCCGCCGGACGGAAGATGCAAGAGCGTCGTTCGCCAGATTCCAGACTGTGGCGAAGATGGCCCGCCGCGACTCGCCCTGGGCCTGTCCCTGCTGGACCGCTTTCAGGACCGCGCGGTACAACTCGTCGACTGCGGGATCGGGGTGTAACCAGGGATAGGACAAACCCGCCTGGTCGAACTCGCCGACGATCGCCTGAGTCTCCGGCAGCTCGAGCAGCTTCGATCCCGTGGGAATCAAGAGGCGGATCGCGTATTGGATGGGGGGCACGTTCTCGATCAGATCGAGCTCCAGGAGCGTCGAAAGCAGGTCGAAATAGCCGCTCAGGGTCGTCCAGGGCGTGAAGGTCACGAAAGTGGGAGCGAGGTTGAGCCCGATCTCGCGGAACATTTGGACGACCCGGACGAAGTCCTCCTTGGTGTGGCCTTTGTCGAAGATCCGCAGGATGCGCTCATCAACCGACTCCACGGCGCTGGTCACGAACAGACAGCCGGTGTCGCGGAGGAGAGGCAGGTGCTGGGGATACTTCAAGAGGTGCTCGACCTTGATCGTCACGTCGTAGGTGACGTCAGGGAAGCGCTTATGGAGAGCCTGGACGATCTGCAGGGCATGTGTAGGCCCGTTGAAGAAGTCGGGATCGCCGAAAGTGATGTGCTGCGCCCCGGCGGCGACCTGCTGCTCGATGTCCCGCAGGACGACGTCGCGCTGCACGATCCGGAAGTTGCCGTTGTAAACCGGGACGATCGGACAGTGCCGGCACAGGTGCTTACAGCCCCGGGAGGCCTCGGTGTAGCCCACGACCTTCTGCTCGCCAGGGGCGACGTTCAGCCGCGCATAGTTCGACAAGTGGACGAGATCGCTGCGGTCGGGGACGAGGAACTGCTGACGGCCGAGGGAGACGGTGGCCTCTACCGGTCCCGGATGCGGCGTCCCATTCCCATTCGAAGAGAGCCTCTTCACCAGCTCGACGAGCCCCTGCTCGAACTCCCCTCCGAGGATCGTCCCCGCCCCGAGCCGCCGCAGGTACGCCTCGTTTACCGACGCATAGAGACCATAGAAGCAGAGGTGAGCCGTGGGATTGAGCTCCCGGACCTTGTCGACGAGGCCGGCGGCGATCCGAGTCGCCGTGTGCATCGGGATGTAGAAGGCGATCAGGTCCGCCGCGGATACCGCCTGCATGGAGAGAGGCTGCACGGCGAGATCGAGAGTGGTCACCGAGGCTCCCGCCTCTCTCAGCCAGGCAGCAGGAGAAGCCAACCCGAATGGCTGACGGCCTAGCTCATAGGTGGAGATCAGAACGACATTCATGGTCCCTCCCCTCCAAGTCCAGCTTGGACCTGAAGTGTGTTGTAGAGTTTATACCAGATTCGGAGCTTGGTCAAGAACGCTTGACCACTCAAATGCTCCGGTTGGAGGTGCCCCTTGGCCCAGAGCTGTTCTTCCTCGCGGACGACTTCCGGTCAGGCTCGTCCGTGCCCGGTGAGTGGATTCTCCGGGGAGCCCGTGGCTTGGCTCACGGTGGCCGCCCTGACCGCCGGACCGGTTCCTCCGCAACAGACGTTCTGGCTGTGCCGCGACCCGGGCTGCGAGGTGGTTTACTTCGGCTCCTCGGAGGCGCTGATCTCCATCGGAGAGCTGCGCACCGAACCGGGCTTCAAGGTCGGTGCTGGCGGGTTCGTCTGCTACTGCTTCCTACATCGGCGCGAAGAGCTTGCCGCCCGCGGTGGCGCGATCGTGTTCGAGGAGGTCCTGCGGAAGGTGAAGGCGGGCGACTGCGCCTGTGAGGTGAGGAATCCTTCGGGGAAGTGCTGCCTGAAGGACTTGCAGCAGGCCGTTCAGGACTGCACTCCGTAGCGGACTCGTCGGCTGGTTACCGATTTCCCATCGTACGCATAAGCCAGGAGGATGGCGCTAGCGTGCCTAGCAGCGCAAGCTCATCGCCGGGTGCCAGGGACTGAATTAGCCCGCGAGCGCCCTTGGAGGGCGCTCGCGGGTCGGACCGAGCCCGCGCCCGGATCAAGACCTCTACGCTAGATCGTCACCGGATTGCCGCGGAAGTCGTGGAAGCTGAAGGAGCCTCCTGCGGTCCGGAATTCATTGAGAGTGTTCTTCACGTCCTCGAGCACGGAGATCGCCACCTGCTCGCCGACGAAAAGGGATTGCACGGCATCGGAATGCCAATGCACACCAGCGATGTTGCGACCGACCGAGACGTTCATCGCGACTTTGTTGAGCTCGCCGCCCACCGTCATAAGCCCTGCATCGGCGCCCGCGTAGGGGACCAGTGACAGGCCATCCGGGCTGGAGACCACCGGCTGGAGGAGGTTGGTGATGGGAGTGGACTCGTCGAACATCGCCTTCAAGATGGTGACGCAAGCGCCTGCGACCGTGGCATGGCCCGAGCCGTACGATGGATGGGTCGGAGAGCCCTCCGGGAAGGCCATCGGTAAGAAATAGGTACCATATTGGCTGAAGGTCTGTTGCACGGCTTGGGAGTTGGTCACCTGAGAACTCAAGAAAGGGTAGCGCCCCTGTGTGATCTGGAAGTGGACTAGGCCGCCGAACGCCTCGGGACGAAGCGTACGGTGCACCTGCCACTTCTGGTACCACTGGGCCTGGAGCGCGCGTCGGCCCACCTCCGCAAGGAGAGACTGGATGAACGGCATGCCGAGCGTCCCGAAGCCGACCTGCGTCCGCGAGCTGTTGTATGGATTCGTCGGGCTCAAAGGAGCATTGGTCCCGCCCAGCACCAGCACGGCCTCGAGGTAACCCTGGACGAGGAGATCGACGTGCACCCACTGGGAGATATCGCGACCGGAACGAACGTAGCGCGGGGTCGGATCGAGGTTGGCGGAGTCGTTCCCATTGGTGTTGCCCCGCTGGGAGGCGAGCCAGGAGGCCGCGTCGGTCATGTAGTCGACGCCGCCATTGGCACGGCTCCGATAGGTCGTTATATGGGCGCTGTACCGGTGCGCTCCCAGGTTTCGTGGCACCAGCAGAAATTGTGAGATGTAGGGACCGATGGTGTCGCTGAAGGCACCCGTCCCCTGAAGATTGGCATCGCCGATGCCTAGACGGAAGAGGTTTTTTCCCGTCACCGGCTTGGGGGCCTTGTAATTGGCCAGGGCGTTCAGCTCCGCAATGGCGGCTGCCGTGGTCGGCTCGCTGCCGTACTGCGTGAACGGCACGTCGCGCGAGAGTGCCATCCAGTAGTTCTCGACTGCTTCCGCAGCCCGTTCCGTTCCACCGGTCGTGGGTGAGGGGGGCGCGAAGATCTGCTGATCGTCGACTCCTTCAGTGTCGAAGGCTAAGCCCGCCTGCGGGTTGGTGAACTTGGCGTGGCCGCCCAGCGGAATGATTTCATAATCGGCGGCGTGGCCGCTGCTTAGAGCGTCGAGCAAGGCCTGATAGGAGCTGGGATCGACCTCGCCAAATTGATTGATCGTCGGCAGACCCTTGTGGTAATTCCCGACATAGTTCGGCAGGTTGATCTCATCTCCATTATTGGTGTGGGTGGGAATAGGCTTGAGGAACTGGGCCTGAGAGTTGGTGGTCTTGATCTGATCGGCGGTAAGAGCCCGCAGAGGCGGGGGCAAGGGCCCGAGGTTAGCCCCCTGCGTGTTCCCGGTCAGGAGCGGAGGGAGGAGCTGCGCTCTCGCCTCTCTAGTGAGGCCCCCGGGAGCCAGGCCGCCGAGACCGGCCACCGCGGCGGCCGTGGCGGCTCCCTTGAGGAAGATTCGTCTGTCCATCGATGGTTGGTCAGCGCCTTTGGGCGCACCTCCACTAGCACCGCCTGGTGATTGCATTTCTTAACCTCCCATTGCTCGGTTGAACGTCCGGCTTTTCTACAGGGCGACAGTCACGCTCTGAACCTCCTGTGAACCGAGCTTAAACCCTGGAGTATGGTCCGGAGTCAATAGAGGAGATGGGCGCCGCAGCCGCTTTTCAGAGCAGACGATCTAAATCACAGCTGCCACACGCCGTGAGACGCGGCTCCGTCTGCCGGTTCAGAGTTTCCAGGACAGGACATTGGTCTGAGAAGCTGTTGGCTTTGCACTCCTCGAGCAGGGCTTCGAGAGCGTTCTTGGTTCGGGTCAGGGAATTCATCTTCTCATCAAGAGTGGCGATCTTGGCCTCGATGCGGCTACGGACCTCGGAGCAGACGGCTGTGCCACATCCGCGGATTCGCAGAAGTTCTTGGACCTCACGCAGCGAGAAACCGAGTTGCTTTGCGTCGAGGATGAAGCGCAGCTGCGAGACGCTCTCCGGCAAGTACTGGCGATAACCCGAAGGTCGCCGAGATGGTTGCTCCAGAAGACCTCGCCGCTCGTAGAACCTTATTGTCTCGACCGCGGTTCCAGCTTGACGTGCGAGTTGACCAATGGTGAGTGTCGACATGGAGATACTCCTCGTATTGGCAGTAGCGTGAAGTAAACATTTTCCCGGGAGGCATGAGACGAGAACCACTACCTGCAAAAAGTAAGAGCTTGGGTATTGACCCTGTACCTATGTACAGGCTTTAGATTCTTTGCTGAACTTGGACCACGCCGTCGAATCGGTGGTCCACTGACGAAAGGGAGAAGCTCATGTACGAGGAATCCGTGATGAAGCATCGTCGGGTTGCGGCCACTCTCCTGGTCTGCGCGGCCGCTCTCATCGCCAGCCTGCCGGCACAGGCTGGACTGGTCCGGCAGGCAGTCGGCATCTATACCGATCAGTCCACCCTTTTCCAGTCGTCGATATTTTCGGCCAACCCGCTCTTCGTGGAGTGCGGGGTGGGTACCGAGGATCTCGCACTTCCCACCGGAGCCAACTTGGGCCCCTTCGAGATGCTTATGTACTCCGAGACTATCGACTCCTACGATGTCAGCGGCACGACCATCGTCATCACGGGCACGATGCGTTCCATCACCCGCTTGGCCGGGAGTGTCATCGACGATGCCATTCATCCTTTTGTTGCGGTCGCGCAGGATAGCGTTCCTCCGGCGAAGGACCGGTGGGACCTCTACTACATCACTCCGTTCTGGCGGCAGGTCCCCAATCCTCTTGGAAACCCCCTCGGGGGTCTCCTGTGCACCCCATCCAATGTCATCCCGGGTGGCTGCAAGTTCGGCGGCGAGGTTTTTATAGGCAACGTCAACGCCTCGAGCACTCCGCAAAACTAGCTCCTCGCCCAAGGTTGGCCGGCCGGTGGGCCTTCTGCCGGCCAACCTCTCCACTCTTGTTGGTCTTTGCCGCACTGAGCCATCAGGCATCTCCAGGCTCCGGGTGGTTCGCAGATACGACTACACTTACACACGTGCGAGCGGGAGAAGAAACGTGACAAGGAGGCGTGCGATCCGTTGCGTTTGTCCTCTCTCTATCCTGCGGCAGGGCTTGCCCGGGGCTTACCCTGGCGGTCGCCGGAGTCGGCTACGGGCTGGCCGACGCCCCGTATGGGCCGAGCCGTGCTCGCTGGGACCGACGGGCATCCCTGCCGGCCTCTTCGTCGCTCCTGCCTTCCGGGAGGTGGCGCCCTCCTCTCTCTCGGGGGAAGGGGAGTGCGGTGGGAGAGGGGTCCAGGGTGGACCCATAGGCATTAACCGGGCTTCAAGGCCGGCGCCTGCGAGGTCAGAAATCCCTCGGGAAGCTCGTGGAGACCTGACGCCTTATCGCTGCAAGGAAGATGCTTTCCTCGCGAAACGGGCGCTATCCAGGAGGCGCTCGGGAGGCATCCCGTTGAGCTGATGTTCCCACCACGCCGGCCGCGGCGGCGATTCGCCCTCCCAGCGCACATTCCTATCGAAGAGCATCCAGACGTCCCAGGCTGCGTCCGGTGTCCCGAGAATCGGCTGAAAGGCCGTTCCGACGACCTGCTCGCCGTCCCAATAATCGCGGGCTCGGCGGTCGGGTATTACCCTGGAGGCCTTTCCTACGTGGCGTTCGCTACCCACTTGGCTCGACCAGACGACATAGACGGCCACATCGGTTCTGCTGTCCTTATCCAACCAATCCTTCTGCAGTTCGGAGGCCCCCCGAAGACATCCCCCTCACGTCGGCGCTGCCAGGAAGATCGCCCTCACCTTTCCGACGTCGGCGTTGAACTGAGAGCGCAGCTCGGAAAGATCCTGGGAAAGGACCGTGTGCTGAGACGGCGGGCCGCTCTGCCCGCAGGCCAGGAACACGGGGAGGAAAGCCGCAATCCAGAGCAGGACTCGACGCATGGAATCTCCTTCCAGCGGTGATTGTAGACCCTGGAGCTGTGAAGGATCGAGCCCCCCACTCGCCAGGGGGCCCTTCGCCCCCTCGGCCACTCCCCCGCACAGACGGGCAGTTGGAGCGGTGAAGGTACGCCGGCAACTCCCAGCTTCGCCCGGCGTACCTCCGTCTCCGTCGCGCCAGCTCAGCTCTGTTCCAGGTAAATGGCCGCACCCTTCCTCTTGAGAGGCCCGCCCTCTCTGGCCGTGGTGGCCGGAGCCGTGCGGCCCTCAGGAGGTCCGAATGCTTCGACTCTCGCAAATCTGGAGTTTCCTGTCCTTCTTCTGGGCCACATCCGGCTCCATTCTTGAGCCGGACGGCCGAGCCAAGCCTACCCCGGGCAGCTCTGGCGACACCGGCTCCATTCTTGAGCCCAATGGCTGATGACCTCGCGGGCCGGGTTTCCTGCCCGGCCCGTTTTTGCCCCCAACACATACCCGCGATTTCCTGCTTGCGCTATTATGCGCTCGCTCACTGAAGCTCTGAGAGGAGGATTGCATGGAGCACAAGCATCTCGATGCCATTACCTTGGAGCACCTGCTTGCCGAAGATCGGACTGCGAAGCAGAACGAGCTGCTCTTCCACGTGCTCGCCGTCTGCCCCCGCTGCCGGGAAGTGGGAGGCTGGCTGCTCGAGCTTCATCAGGCCAACGCGCTCCCATCTGTGTTCGGGCTCATCGACGCCACCCTCGCCCGGTCGCGCGCCGAGGCCCCCCGGCTCCTGGAAGAGCTTCTCCTCCTGGCTCCGGAGGAACGTCTCGCTCGCCTTCACACCGAGCCGCAGTTCGTGAGCTGGGGCCTCTGCGAGCTGCTGGTCCGGAGGAGCTGCCAAGTCGCAGCGCAGGAGCCGTCCGAGGCCGTCCACGTCGCCGACCTGGCCGTCCATGTGGCGGACCGGATCGCGGAGGGCGGCCTCTTCGAGGAGAGCTGGGTTTACCAGCTTCGCAGCCTCGCCTGGGCCGCTCTGGGGAACGCCCGCCGGGTGCAGGGCGATCATGCCGGAGCCGAGCGGAGCTTCGATATGGCTGACTCCTGGTGGGAAGCGGGAATCCGGGGCACCGAGGATGCTCTTGGCTACGAGCCCATGCTCCTGGACCTGAAAGCGCCGCTCCGGACCGCGCAACGGCGCTTCCCCGAAGCCATAAAGCTGCTCGACAGGGCCGTCGAGCTCTTCCTCCACGGCGAGCACCGGGATCCACACCTTGCCGGCAGGAGCCTCGTCTCGAAAGCCGGAGCGCTCATCGAGATGGGCGACTCAGCCTCTGCCGTCCGGACTCTGAAGAAGGCCGCCGGCCTGATCCAACCCGAGCGCGATCCACGCCTCGTCCTCTGCATCCAACACAACCTGGTCGACAACCTCTCCAAGATGGGTCGCCACACAGAAGCGGCCGACCTCCTGCCGGAGCTCCGGGAGCTGGCTGCAGCACATGGGGGAGCGCTGGACCACCTCCGCCTGCGATGGGTCGAGGGCCGCGTGGCTGCCGGCCTGGGCGAGCACGAGCGAGCCCGCCAGCTCCTCGGCAGCATCCGCCAGACCTTCCTCGCTGAAGGCAATCCCTACGAAGCCGCCCTCGCCACCCTCGATCTGGTCATTCCACATCTGGAGGAGGGGAACACTGCGGAGGTCCGCGTCCTGGCCGACGAGATGGTCGCCGTCTTCCGCGCCCACAACGTCCCCCGCGAAGCTCTGGCCTCTGTCCTCCTCTTCCAGGAAGCCGCCCACCGCGAAGCCGCCACCGCCGAGCTGGCCCGCGAAGTCGCCGCCCTGATCAGCCGGGCGCGTGGAGGCGCGGCGCCCGGCTGAAGCGGCCGCAGTTGACGACCTGCGTGGGGCGCTGCTTCGCCCGCCTGGGCGCCGCGTGCAGGCGCCGACTCCCCTCCGCCCCCCTTACGGGGAGCGGAAGGAACTTCCATCAGGCCGGCGCCGACGCCGGTCAGCGCGAACCGGCCGCCTTGAACCAGAGCAAAGGGGCGGCAGGTGCCTCTTCTTCACCCCGGAGTGCCGCTGAGAGCTCGCCGGACACCAGGTCGGCCGCCCGCAGAAGCACCTTGACCGGATGCAGGTATCGATCGTGCGCATCCCGGCCGATCGCGTGGCCCATCAGCCGCTTGCGCACATCGCGCGGCACTTCCAGCTCCGCCGCCGTCGTGGCGAAGGTGTGCCGAGTCGCATCATAGAGACGCACCCCCTTGGGAAGCTCGGCGCGGGTCACCAGGCGATCCCAGAGCCGATGCATCTGGGTGAGAGGGGCATCAGGGGTTATGCCCCTGAACAGGAAGGGGCCATTCCGGTCGAGTCCTGCGAGCACATCGACGGCCGCTTGCCCCAGGTAGACGGCACGCGGGCCGGTCTT
This sequence comes from Thermoanaerobaculia bacterium, assembly GCA_036266195.1. Taxonomy (GTDB): domain Bacteria; phylum Acidobacteriota; class Thermoanaerobaculia; order Multivoradales; family UBA5704; genus DATMER01. The sequence continues at coordinate 27,660 of DATANP010000562.1, forward strand.
GGCCTCGGGCAGCTTCCAGAGGCGGGCGCCGAGATCGATCGCATCCCATCGCGCGGCGCGAGCTTCCCCAGGCCGACAACCGGTCAGCAGACAGAAGCGGAACGCCGCGGCGGCGATGCTCCCGGGCTTCTCCTGGTCCAGGGCGGCGCCGAGCCGTGCCAGCTGCTCGCGATCGAGAGCCTGACCGCGGGCCCGCTCGGGGTAGCGATCGTGGCCGTGGGCCGGGTTGGGTTGGTCCCGCGGGAACCAACCCCAACGTGCGGCGAGCGACCATGCCTTGGAGCACAAGCTCAAAAGCCCGTTGGCTTGGTAGGGGATGTAGGCCAGGCGCTGGTGGATTGCCTCCAGATCGGCCCAAGTCACCGAGGCCACCTTGCGTGAGCCGAGGGCCGGAATCAGGAAGAGGCGAAAGAACTGTGCGGCGCTACGCTGCGTGCTCTTGGACCTCTTGGCGGCGTGCTCGGCCAGGTAGCGGGTTTCGAGGTCGCGCACGGTCGGCGCTGCTGCGGCCTCTTGCGCCTCGGTGGCGGGATCTCCGCCCGCTTGGACGGCGAGGCGGCGAGTCAGAGCGAGCTTGCGGGCCGCCTCCAGGGTCAACTTTCGCCCATGCACTCCGAGGGTGATGCGCCGAGCTCTGCGCTGGAACTTGTACTGAAAGATGTAGCTCTTGACCCCACCGCGCGAAACCCGAAGCCCGAAGCCTGCGAGCTCGGTATCCCAGACCAGGACATCGCGCGCCGGATCGGGTTCGAGGCTGTCGACGAGCCTCTTGGTGATCTTCCCCTTCATCACTCCCCCTTTCTGCGTAACCGGTGCGTAACCCACGAGCGCTAAAATCGGCCTAGAGGGATAGTAGCAGATAGGGGCTAAAAGTCAATAGAATCAATGGTTATAGACGCAGGTTAATCTGGATAAACGTGTGTTGTGCTAATTGACAATCGAAGTACCGCAGGAAGCCGGGGGGTTGTGCGGCCAGCCCCCCGGCTGGACCCGCGGCGTCCGGGTGACCGGCTCAGAGCCCCAGCAGGTTGGGGCTGAGCTTCGTGTACCCGTTCTCCGACGCCCACAGGCTCAGAGGGATGGCCGCCAGCTCGTCCACCACTGGAACGGCCCGGCCGTCTTTCGTCAGGTCGACCGTCTTAATGTAGTGACGGCAGGTGTCGCAGGCTTCCACCCGCACATGGCCGAGGTCCTCAGCCGTGTAGACCGGCAGCTTGTTCACGTCCTCCTCGCCGCAGGCGGGACAGACGATCCGCCGGTACTCCCACTCCGTGGCACAGAGCGAGCAGATCAGCGAGCGCTTGGCGCCGTCCCCCAGTTGCCGCAGGACGCCGACCTGCGGTCTGCGGGAGCAGAGCGGGCAGAGCGCGGATTGCGTCTCCACCGGTCCGGCCTGGTCGGCGATACGCTCGGCGTAGGGTTGCAGGAACGTCCAGGCGATGAGGGACTCGGCGGCCGGGAGCTCCCCGCCGGCCCAGAATTCCTCGAGCACGTCACTCCTCAGCTCCGCGGCCGACCGTGCGAGAGGAGGAGGCGCGATGTCCGCGATCAACGAGAGATACCGCGGGAACCAGGGACGAAGGACGGACAGGTCCAGCCCGCCGCGCAGGGAGCCGGGGCTACCCTCAAGATGGCCTTCCAGGCCGCCGTAGAACGATTTCTGGAAGCCCGCGATGCGCGCGTAGAAACTCAGGGCCTCGGCGGCGAAGGGGTGCCTCGCGGCGAGCTCATTCGCGCGTTCGATCCTCCGGTCCCACTTTGCCAGCGACCTGCTCATACCAGGCGCCATGGTATCTCGCCGCCCATTTGCGCGATACGTCGCCGCGCAAGATGGAGCCGAAGGCGCCGGGCTCGACCGCTGTGCCCATGTAGACGTGGATCATGAAGAGGCCGATGGTCAGCAACGCGGCGATGGGATGAACGATCACGGCGATCAGCCGCAGGAAGTCCAGGCTCCAGGGAATCCAGTTGGGACGCCAGAGAATCAGGCCGGTCAGGAAGAGCACGATCCCGCAGACGAAGAAGCCCCAGAAGAGGAGCTTCTGGCCGGCGTTGAAACGGCCCGCGGGAGGGACCTGATCATCCTCGTTGCGGACGTAGTGCCGCAGCGAGCGCCACCAGGCCCGGTCGCGGTCGGTGGTGTGCATCTGCGACGCCCAGACGCCGAACATCCAGAGCACCGCCAGCGTGAAGATCAGTCCGACCCACGGATGGAGGATACGGGAGATCGTGGCCCCGCCCAGGACGACCGCGATCCAGAACAGCCAGGGCGACCAGAAGGCGAGACCGGTGAGCATCAGGTAGACGTAGGATAGTCCGGCCGTCCAGTGCATCAGCCGCTCGCGGAACGTGTATCGCAGGATGCGATCTTTTCCGATCATGGCTGCTCTCCCTTGCGAGGAATCTCCTCGTCCTCCTCGACGGTCTTCGGGCCGAAGCGCAGGTAGTGCACGAAAAGGCCGAGCAGGCCGCCGGCCATCGCCAGGTTGCCGAGCCACTTGAGCGGTCTCTTCCACAGCCGGACCGTCCAGGGCACCCGCGGGTTGCTGGGCAGGCCGCCGTAGGCTTCCGGGTTGGTGACGTCGTGCAGGATGTAGATCACATGGGTGCCGCCCACGCCGGCCGGGTCGTAGACCCCGGCGTTGGCGAAGCCCGAGTGCTCGCGGAGCTGCTGCGCGCGGGTTTCGGCTTTCGCCTTCATCTCGTCCTTGGTGCCGAACTCCAGGCAGCCGGTCGGGCACGCCTTGATGCAGGCGGGCTCGAGACCTTCGCTCACGCGGTCCGAGCAGAGCGTGCACTTGAACACCTTGTGCGAGGTCGGGCTGAACTTCGGGATGTTGAACGGGCAGCCGGCCAGGCAGTAGCCGCAGCCGATGCACTGGTCCTGCTGGAAGTCGACGATGCCGTTGGCGTACTGGACGATGGCGCCGTCGGCCGGGCACGCGATCAGGCAGCCCGGCTCCTCGCAGTGCATGCACTGGTCCTTGCGCATCAGCAGCATGAGGCTGCCGCCCTCGGGCTCGTATTCGTTGAATTTGATCAGGTTCCAGAAGTTCCAGGAGGTCTCGGGCTGGGTCTGGTAGCTGTTGTCGAAAACGGTGTCACTGAACGAGAGCCCGTTCCACTCCAGGCAGGCGACCTCGCAGGCCTTGCAGCCGATGCAGGTCGTGGTGTCGATCAGCTTGGCGACTCCCTGCTCCCGTTTCAGTCCGGCGCCGGGCACCGGGCCCGGGTGGCCCGAGATCCGGACGATTTCGAGGTTGGCCTGGCTCATCGTCGCGCCCTCATGCCTTCGCGATCTTCACGAGGAAGCCCTTGAATTCGGGCGTGTAGGCGTTGGGATCGAACACGGTCGGCGACAGCCGGTTGACCAGCGTGCGCTCGTTGCGGCCCTCGTCTTCGGCGATGCCGCGGTAGCCCTGGTGGATCGGAATTCCTATTTGATAGACCTTCCGGCCGTCGATCGTCATGGGCTTGATGCGGCGCGTGACGAAGGCCTTGGCGATGTAGTGGCTGCGCGCGCTCGTCACCTTCACTTTTTCGCCGCCCTGGACCCCCAGCTCCTCCGCAAGCTCGACCGGGATCTCCACGAACGCCTCGGGGATGAGCTGCACGTTCACCGGGTTGTTCTTGGTCCAGTAGTGGTAGTGCTCGGTGAGCCGGTAGGTCGTGCAGATGACGTCGAATTCGCCGCCCGTGTCCGCGTACTTGTCCGTCTTGATCTTCTTGACCACGGGGTTGTTCGACTGCTGCGGATGGAAAGGATTCTTGAGCGGGCTTTCGATCGGCTCGTAGTGCTCCGGGAACGGTCCGTCCGCGAACAGGGCGAGCGGCGCGAAGAGGCGCCCCACGCCGTCCGCGTTCATGATGAACGGCCCCATGTGCTCGTCGGGATGGGAGTCCGTCTTGAAGTCGGGCACGTCGTTGCCGACCCACTTGGCCGCGGCCTCGTTCCACCACACCTGCCGCCGCTCGGGGTCCCAGGGCCGGCCGGCCGGGTCGCACGAGGCGCGGTTGTAGAGCACGCGGCGGTTGGCCGGCCAGGACCACGCCCAGTTCTGATAGATGCCGAGCCCGGACGGGTCGTCCGTGCCCCGGCGCGCGAGCTGCGGACCGGCCTCGGTCCAGCTCCCGCTGTAGATCCAGTTGCCGCAGGAGGTGGTGCCGTCGTCCTTGAGCCAGGAAAAGCCTGGGAGTTGCTGGCCGGCTTTGATCTGTTGCCCGGTCTTCGGGTCTTCGAGGTCGGCCAGCGCCTTGCCGTTGACCTCTTTCGCCACCTCGGAGAGCGACGGGTGCAGGGGATCGGTGTAGCTCCAGGCGAGGCCCAGGATGGAATCGGGGAACTTCCCGCCCTCCTTGCGATAGAGCTCGCGGACCTTGAGGAAGATCTGGGCGACGATGTCCTGGTCCAGCCGCGCCTGTCCCGGCGGCGGCAGCGCGGCATTCTTCCACTGCAGCCAGCGCGACGAGTTGGTCATCGAGCCGTCCTTCTCGGCAAACCCCGCGCAGGGCAGGCGGTAGACGGTCGTGTTGATCGTCCGCATTTCGTCCTGGTTGATGCCCGGCGACATCCAGAACTCGCTGGTCTCGTCCGGATAGATCTCGCCTACGACCAGCCAGTCGGCCTTCTTGAGCGCCGCGATGTTCTTCTGCGAATTGGGGCCGATGGCCACGCCGTTCATGCCGAAGGCGAACATCCCCTTGATGCGGCCTTCGTGCATGTCGTCCCAGAGGTTGACCCAGGAGTAGTTGCGGTCCACTTTGGGAAGGAAATCGAAGGCCCAGTCGTTCTCCGCCGTGGCCGCGTCTCCGTACATGGCCTTGAGGAAGGAGACGGCGAACTTGGGTGTGTTCGACCAGTAGTTGTAGGAGTCCCACTCCGAGGGCTTCGAGGAGGTCGGCGTGATGCGCTTCAGGTACGCCGCGAAGTCCGTGTCCGCGGGGGCCGGCACCTTGAGATAGCCCGGCAGGTTGTCGAAGATGCCGGCCATGTCCGTGGCGCCCTGGATGTTGGAGTGCCCACGCAGGGCGTTGACGCCGCCTCCGGCCCGTCCGACGTTGCCCAGGAGGAGTTGCAGGATGGCCGCGGTGCGGATGATCTGCGAGCCGAAGGAATGGTGCGTCCAGCCGACCGCGTAGATGATCGTGGCGGCCTTCTTCATGTCGCCGCCCTTGCGCACGGAGGTGAACAGGTCGGCGGCCTTGAGGAACTGCTCCCTGGGGATGCCTGTCACGCGCTCGACCATCTCCGGCGTGTAGCGCGAATATTGCTTTCTGAGCAGTTGAAAGACGCAGCGCGGATGTTGGAGCGAGAGATCGTAGTCCACGTCGGCAGGCAGGCTCGCGAGCGCGGGATTCGGGTAGGTGGCGTCCGTGGCTTTCTTGGGAGTTGCCCCGCCGCCGCTCCCCTCGTAGTTCCAGGTGGAGTTGTCGTACTTCCGCGCGGCCGGATCGAACCCGGAGAACAGCCCGTCCTCCGGCAGCTTGAAGCCCTCTTCAATCAGGAACGCGGCGTTCGTGTAATGAAGGAGGTAGTCGTGGGCGAGGCGATCGTTCTCGATGGCGTAGCGGATCAGGCCACCGAGGAACGTGATGTCCGAGCCCGCGCGGATCTGGAGAAACAGGTCGGCGGTGGCCGCGGTGCGCGTGAAGCGCGGGTCCACCACGATCATCCTGGCGTTGCGGACGCGCTTGGCCTCGATCGCCCATTTGAAGCCGCAGGGGTGGTTCTCGGCGGGATTGCCACCCATGATCAGCATCATGTCGGTGTTCTTGATGTCCGTGTAGCCATTCGTCATGGCCCCGCGCCCGAATGAAGGTCCCAAACTTGAGACCGTGGGGCCGTGTCAGACCCGGGCCTGGTTTTCCAGGTAGCAGACCCCCAGGCTGCGCATGGTCTTGACGACCAGGAAGTTGAATTCGTTGGTGTCCGTGCAGCCGCCGGTCCAGGCGATGCCTTCGCAGCGGTTGACCGTGTGGCCCTGGGCGTCCGTCTCCACGAACGACTCGTCGCGCGTCTTCTTCACCCGGCGGGCGATCTCGTCGAGGGCGGTGTCCCAGGAGATGTCCTCCCACTCTGTGGCGCCGGGCCGGCGCACCTGGGGCTTCAGGAGGCGCCGCGGGTTCACGATGTCCTGTTGGAGCGAGGCGCCCTTGGGGCAGAGCGTGCCGCGGTTGATCGGGTGGTCCGGGTCGCCCTCGACGTGGACGATCTGCGGGGTGACGTTCTTGGCCTTGTCGCCCAGCGTGTAGAGGATCACGCCGCAGCTCACGGAGCAGTACGGGCAGGTCGAGCGCGTCTCGGTGGCGCGCGCGATCTTGAGGCCGCGGAGCTGCGCCTGGGCGGGAGCCAGGTCGAAACCCAGAACCGTGGCCGCCAGGCCCCCGATCGTGCCAGCCTTCAGGAACTCCCTGCGGGTTGGGTTCATCGGTCAACCTCCTCGGTATGCGGTCCGAAAAACCTGCAAGGCCGGTGCCTCTTCACCTGGGACCCAGAAACGCCCGGAGCCGCCGCCCCAGGCCGACGCCGATCGCCTCCGGCGGCGGTTGGCGGATGACGTGGAGCGGTCCGTCCTTTTCCAGCACACGGACCCGCGCGTGGCCGTGCCTGTCGCGCCGGAACCGCAGCGACGCCGTGGTGCCGCCCACCCGGAGGCCGCGCAGCTCGACTTCCGGCAGCCAGTCCGGCAGGAGAGGATCGATCAGAAGGATGTGCCGGGCGCCATAGGGTACGAGCCCGAGGAGCGTCTGGAGGACGAGCGGCAGGGCGCTCGCGTTCCACATCTGGGGACTGTTCGCCCGGGGATAGGCGCCGGGGGTCGGGTGCTCGTCGGGCGAATAGCCGCCCACGCACTCGGGGATGCGGTCGCCGGCGTAAAGCTCCGCGAGCCGAAAGATCGCTTCGCCTACGCGCAGGGCCTCGGCGTCGAAGCCCATCCTCCGGAGACCGAAGCAGATGGTGGCGTTCTCGACCGGCCATACCGAACCCAGATGGTACCCCAAAGGGTTGTAGGCCGGATGCCGGGTGGTCAGCGTCCGTATGCCCCAGCCGCTGAACAGGTCGGGAGCCAGGAGGCGGTCGGCCACGTCGCGCAGGCGGTCCCTGGCGACGATTCCGCTCGCCAGGCAGTGGCCGACGTTGGAGGTGGCGCTCCGCACGAGCCGCTTTTCGGGGTCGAGCGCGAGGCCGTAGAAGCGCTCTTCGGGGTCCCAGAAGTCGTGGTTGAACCGCTTCTTGAGCGTCCGGGCGGCGCGCCAGAGGCGGCGCGCTTCGCGGCGCTCGCCGCGGATCCAGGAGAGCAACCCCATGAGCTGCTGGGCCGCGTACCAGTACCCTTGCAGCTCGCAGGTGGCGATCGGCGCTGGCACCGGCCGGCCGTCCTCGTAGAGGATGGCGTCGCCGCTGTCCTTCCAGCCCTGGTTCTTGGCGCCGGCCGGAGAGCGGGTCAGGTATTCGAGATAGCCGTCGCCGTCGCGGTCGCCATGGGTGCGGGCCCATTCCAGGATGCGGCAGGCGGTCTCCCAGTGCCGTTCGACCAGCTCCCGCTCTCCTGTCCAGGCATAGAGATTGGCCAGGGAGATGACGTACATCAACGGGCTGGCGAAGTCCGCGTAGTAGGCGGAGAACGGGTTGACGCCGAGCCGGGCGAGCGGGCCCGAGCGCACCTGGTAGGGGATGCGGCCGGGCTCCTCGTCACGCCAGGCGAAGTCCCGGTCCGACTGGAGCCTCCCCAGCCGGGTGAGGGCCGCGTCGAGCATGGCGCCGCGGTCCAGGAGGGCCCCCTGCCAGCCGGCGACGAGGGCGTCGCGGCCGAAGAAGGCGGGATAGAGCGGGATGCCGGCCTGCAAGGCCAGCCACTCGTCGGGCTCCCCTTCGAGGGCGGGAAACGAGGCGAGGTCCTCGCAGGCTCGGCAGAAGATCCGCTCGGCGAGGGGATTGCCCGGGACCGCCACGCGGGTGAGGCCCTCCCGCCATCGCCGATGGTGGTGAACGCGGGCCGCGCGGGCGGGCTCGTCCATGGGCCGATCCGGGTCGAAGGCATCGACCTGCAGCTCGAACGCCATGCCCGTCCGGGGCCCAAGCTCGACCCGGCTCGCCCAGCGATGGGGCTCGACCCTGATCCGGCCGCCGCCCTGGCCCTGGATCGTGGTGGAAAAGGGGAGCTTCGGGTGCCCGTAGCCGAGTCGGATGACCTCTCCATCGGCGGAGGCCGTGACGGGCGCCTCCTGCTGGCGCCGGTCCTCGGACGCTTCGAGCAGGTCCGCATAGTCGGCTCCGACCACGAAGGCGACCTCGGGAGCGACCGGGACCCGCGAGCGGTTGTGGACTCGCAGGGTGATCCGCAGACGGTAGGGCTCCAGGCGGTAGACCAGGCGGAGGTCGAGCGCGCGATAGGGGATGCCGTGCTCGTCACACTCCACCTCGTCCCCGGACACCCCGCTGCCGCCGCCGCCGAACTCGGTCAGCTCGGGGTGGGCGAAGACGAACGCCAGTTGCGAGGCGTCGGGGCGCGACCTCTCGCAGCACCAGGGCGGCTTGCCGTCGATCTCCAGGCGGAGGACCGCGAGGTGCCGGGTCTCGCGGACGTAGAACCCGGTGAGCGGCTGGGCAGGCCCGCACTCCCCCAGCTCGTTGGTGATGAGCAGGGAGGGTCCGAGCCAGGCGGCGGGCCAGCCCAGCCGGATGGCCGCTTCCGGCATACGCTACCAACCTGGAGCGATCACGAAGCCGGTCACCCAGCTCTCCTCCGGCCGCTGGAACGGCTTGGCGTAGTAGAACTGCAGCACCGCGAAGCCGCCGATCAGGATGCGGGCCGAGATGCCCGCGCTCACGACCGGGATACGGTCGATGGTCCGCTGGGTGGTGAAACGGAGGTCCGGCGTCGTGTCCGAAGTCCAGGCCGTGCCCGCGTCCACGAAGGCGGCGAGCTCGGTGGGCAGGAAGGGCGCGTTGAAGATGCCGAAGCCGCGGATGCCCAGGAGCGGCACCCGGAATTCGAGGTTCGCCACGGCGAGGCGACTCCCCACCAGGCGGTCGAACTCGGGGCAGGCCCCGGGGCTGCCCGGAACCTCCGAGCACTCGGACAGCCCGATGTCGCCGATCTCGTAACCGCGCACCAGGGTCGGCTGGCCCACGTAGAGCTGGGTCAGGCGTTCGCTCTCCGCGTCGGTGCCGTAGCGGCCGTAGTGCATGCCGCGGAACGCCAGGGTCACCGGCCGCTTGAAGAAATACCGGCGGTAGTCGGCGAGGATCGACTCGAAGTTGAGGTCGCCGAACGTGGGCTCGATCTGGAGGCGGTAGCGCTGGCCGCGCACCGGCGAGGTGAAACCGAAGTAGCTGTTGTCGCCGACGTAGGCGAGGCTCCCCTGGTAGAGCGAGAGCGACTCGGGCGCCGGCAGCCGGCGGTCCGTGTCCTCCACGATCTCGTTGCCGACCACCGCGATGCGGAACAGCTCGGCCTTGAAGTCGAGGCGGGTGATGCCCGCGCTCGCCTCCAGGCGGCGGGTGGTCGACAGCGGATAGCGCGAGATGAAGGCCGCCTGGTCCTGGGTGACGGTCTCGCGGACCTGCTCGATGACCCGGGCCAGGACGTCCTGGCCGTCGACGTTGATGACCTCGTCGCGGGCGGTGGTGAAGGCCGAGATGTAGGGCACGTGCCCGGCCTGTCCGCCCCACTCCAGGCGCGACCGCTGATTGAGGTAATAGGCCTCGGCACCGAACTCGTTGAGGCTCGATCCGCTGGTGCCGTAGAGGGTGAAGCCGACCTCGCGCTGGTTGAGCACGTCGGAGAGGAAGGCCGTGATGTCGCCCCCGAGTGAGCTCCCAAAAGTGCTGACGCCCACGCCCACGGACGGGCCCACGAAGTCGAGGCGGAGGCGGGGATGGTACTCGTCGGTGTCGAGCCGGCCGGTGCGGGCCTGCTCCAGGGGCGCGGGCTGCGCCAGGTACTGGGCCACGACGCTCGCGGTCCGCTCGCGCTGCGGCGGCAGGCCGGCGGCGCGCGCGAAAGTGACCGGATCGGGTGTGAGCGGCTCGCCGCGCGCCTGCGCGGGCTCCAGGCCCTGGATCTGGTAGACCGTGTTCCAGAACACCGAGAACAGGACCCGGCCGCTGGTCTTCGACACCGACAGGGCCGGCGACAGCCGGGTGATGCCCGTGACGCCGGTGGTCACGTGAGTGACCCGGAAGAGGTTGCCGCTGGCCACGTCCATCCTGTAGAGGTCGCTCACGCCCTCGACGTCCGAAAGGAAGTAGAGGTCGCGGCCGCCCGGTCCGAACTGCGGGTTGAACCGGTCTCGCTGGTCGGCTCCCGCCGGCACCAGCTCGCGCACCTGGCCGCTCGCCACGTCCAGGGACCAGATGTTCATGGAGCCCCGGGTGAGATCGGTGAGGGTATCTCCCGCGCCCCGGTCAGTGACGAAGGCGATGCTCTTGCCGTCCGGCGACCACTCGGGCTGGAGGTCGGCGTATCGGTCGTTGGTCAGCTTGCGCGTCCGGCCGCTCTCGACGTCCAGGAGGTAGAGGTCGGAGATACCGCCGGCGGAGCCGGCGAAGACGATCGACCGGCCGTCCGGCGACCAGCTCGGGTTCCAGATGGCGCCCACGCCGTCGACCGCATACCGGCGCTCGATGTCGCGGTTGCGCACGTTGACCACGGCGATCTCGTTGTCTCCCCTGGCCGCCACCACGAAGGCGAAGCGCTGGCCGTCCGGCGACCAGGTGCCGGCCGAGTCGAGGAAGCGCAGGGCGTCGAAGTGGGCATCGGAGTCTTCGCTGACGAGCTTCTTCTTGATCTCGCCGGTGCGGGAGTCGGCCAGGTACATGTCGTAGGAGAAGAGGTTGCGGGTGGCGAGGAAGATGACCTCGGTGCCGTCCGGGCTGATCACCGGGGAGATGTAGGTGTCGATCGTCTCCTCTTCCTTGGGCAGCAGCCGTCCGCCGAGAGTCTTCGGGGTCTGGCGCGCTTCGAGGACCGGCGCGTAGGCCTCGCGGATGGAGGCCTTCCACAGCTCGGAGAGGTCCTCGGAGGTCAGGCCCAGGACCTCCTGGAGCGCCAGCTCGAGGCCGATGGCCGTGCCGCGGGTGAACACCCGGCCGACGGTGCGGTCGTTCCAACGGCCGCCGATGTAGGCCCAGAGCGCGTGGCCCCAGCGGTAGGGGAAGAGGCGCGGATCGCGCGAGAGCTGGCGGATGTCGGGCAGCTTGTCGCGGGCCAAGGCGTCGCGCAGCCACATGGCGGTCTGCGGCGAGGTGGGACCGAGCGACAGGTACTCGGCAAGGCCCTCGATGAACCATAGGGGCAGGTCGTAGCCGCCGCCCTGCCCCCCCTGATACCCGCCGTTGCCCTGCCGCGTCGCCGGGTCGCGCAGGATGTCGTACTGGAACACGTGGACCAGCTCATGGCCGAGGACGTGGTCGGTGTCCTCGTAGTTGCCGGTCAGGGGGAGGACGACGCGGGTGCGCAGCCCCTCGGTGACGCCGCCGGTGCCCTGGCCGATCAGTCCACGGACCACGGTGGTCTGCTGGAAGTCGCTCTGGTCGGCGTAAAGGATGATGGACTTGCGTTCGAAGAAGTCGCGCTCGAACACCTGGCGCAGGCGTTCGTACCAGCGCTCGGCCATGAGGGCGGTGTCGC
>DATANP010000563.1:0-7708 GCA_036266195.1 Thermoanaerobaculia bacterium
CCGCGTCGAAGCGCTCGTACTCGTGGAAGTGCCGGCGCAGCAGCTCCATGGCCTTCTTCCTGTCGCCCACCTGCGCCCAGATGGCGGCGAGGTTGTAGCTCGCCTCCAGCACTTCGTGGTTGGCGCTGGCGATCTGCGACGCCTCGTCCTTGTGGCCGGCGGCGGCGAGGTAGACCGCGGCGAAGATCCGGTTGTAGCGGTCGTCCGGATCGAGCGCCAGGGCCTGGCGCATGAAGCCGGCCGCCTTCTCCGCCTGGCGCTCGGAGAACCAGTAGACCGCCAGGTTGCGGTAGGTGATCGGCAGCGGGTAGGCCGCGAGCGAGCGCTCGAACATAGCCAGGCCGTCCGCGAAGCGTCCGCCGTGGATCGTCATCTTGCCGAGGCCGTGCAGGGCCACGGCGCGGGCGATGGGATCGGCCGGCATGGCGAGCACGCGCTCGAAGACCGACCTCGCCTTGACCCAGTCGCCGGTCTGGTGGCGGTAGAGCTCGCCGAGGAAGCGCAGCGCCGTGGCGTCGGCCGGATCGGCCTCGGCGGCCTGGCTGTAGAGCCGCTCGGCGTCCGCATAACGCGCCGCGGTCTCGGCCTCCAGGCCCTGCTTCAGGAGGCTCGCGACCTCGGCGTGATCGCCGCGCACGTCGGGATCGGCCAGCCCGTCCGGTCCGAGCTGGAGCAGGCTCTCTTCGTCCGGCTTGCTGCCCAGTTTCGTCAGGCCCTTGGCGGCCTTCTTGCCGAGGCTGGGGAAGAGACAGCGCTGCTCCCAGACCTGCCTGTAGTCGGCGATGGCGCCTTCCTTGTCGGCCGCCGCCTTCTTCTCGGCGCTCTTGACCAGCTCCTTGAGGGCGTCCTCGCGCTCGTCGAGCTTCGCGGAGAGGAGCTTCTCCACGGCGCCGGTGTCGAGCTTGCCATCCTTGGCGGCGACCCGCCCGAGCTCGCTGCCGTCGGCGGCGGCGAGGACGACCAGCTCGCCGGACGGAGCCTTGAACGCGTCGTGGAGCACCTGGTTGTCCGGCGTCACGAGGGCCATCCCGACGCAGCGGCCGCCGGCGAGCGACAGGGTGCGCGACGTCTGGAGAGGAGACGTCCGCGCCTCCGTGGGAGAGGTCGGGAACCAGTAGACGGCGAGCGGGGCCTTGGGCTTTTCGGCGCCGGGGCCGAGGACCGTCCACGCGACCCGGTAGACCGCGGGCTCGCCGCCGAGGCTGGGCACGGCGCCACCGTTTCCGCCCCCGCCGCCACCACCGCAGGTGGCGGAGACCGGCAGGGCTGGCAGCAGAAGGGCGAAGGCAAGCGCGAGTCGGCGAAGGCTCGTCATGACTGGTCTCTCCGTTTCAGGTCCTGGCGCGGATCCTATCACCCAAGGCCCAGTCCCAGCGCGCGCTCGACCCGTTCGGCCATGCCCGCGAGCCGGCCGAGCGTGCGGCGCTGCAGGTCCGCGGCCTCGCGGATCGCGTGATTCATCGCCGTGAAGGTGCCGGCGTAGTCGCTGGCTTCGGGGAAGCGCGGGATCATCCTCTGGGCGAGCGTGTCGCAGCTCTCTCCGGGATGATCGAAAGGATATCGCTCGATGTGCAGGTCGCGCTGCAGGCGCCGGAGCTGTTGGTGCGCCTCCTTGTTGCGTTCGGCGAGACGTTCGCGGAGCCGCGCCTGGGCCGCCGGACCCTGGGCCATGAGGATGCCGAGGAGCCACTGATTCCTGCGCAGCTCGCGCAGGGCGGGGTAGGAACGGTGGAGGCCCACGGCCGCCGTGAACAGCGGCGCGACGTCGGAATGCCCGTTCGCGCCGCCCATCCGCTCCTGGACCTGGGGCTCGCCCAGGAGCGCCAGCGCGTGGGTGAGGCGCTGGCCCTGCATCTCCTCGATCCTGGCGAGCGCCGGCTCCAGCGATTCCATCTGCGCGAGCGACCGGTCCCGCACCCGGGTCGCGTTGGCGAGATCGCCGGCCAGGAGCCCGAAATCTTCCGCTTTTTCGAGCGTGATTCCCGCGTTCAGCAGCTCCTCGGCCTGGATTGCCCGGACCCAGCGCTGCTCGGCCCCGCGATATTGCTGGACGCGTTGAGCGCCCTCCTTCCATTCCTTATTCAACGAGAGCAGCGCGGCCCACAGGATTTCGATCGCGGCCTGCGGATCGCCCGGCGGCTCCGGAGCCTGATCGGGCAGCGGGATCGTCCGCAGATCGAGCGGGGTTCGGAAATACCGGAGGAAAAGCTCGCGGCTCTCCACGGCGTCCGCCTTGCTTTCGGCGACACGCTTCGACTCGGGCCGCGGCGCTTCCACCCCCGCGGTCACTGCGGCCAGCGCGGCCGGCGGAGCGTCGTTCACCGACCTGCCGAGAGGGCGAAGGCCCAGGGCATCCTCGACCTTTTCGGCGATCCAGGCGAGACGGCCGAGCAGGCGCGACTCGATCTCCGCGGCCCGCGCCAGGGCGCCGTCGGCCATGGTGATCAGGCCGCCGAGGTCGTCGTCGGCCGGCATCGACGGGATGATGTACTGTGCGAGCGTGGTCTCCTGTCGGCCGTGATCGAAAGGATAGACCTGGGCGCGCAGGGCGCGGTGTACGTCCTTGATCTCCTCGCGGAACACGGCCAGCCGGAGGCGGATCTCAGGGATGAGATCCGGCGGAAGCTCCTTCTCCGGCCGGAGCTGCGACGCGAGGGCTTCGAGGACCGCCCAGGACTCGCGCAGGACGAGGAGCCGCGGGAAACGGCCGGCGAGAAAGGCGCCGCAGGCGAGCAGGCGTTCCACCTCGCCGGGGGCCGCGGTCACGGCGGGGAGCTTCGCGGCGATTTCCGGCAGTTGGAAGAGCGCCAGCGCGGCTTCCAGGCGCCGGACCTCGATCCGTTCGTGCTCGGCGAGCACGGGGCCGAGCTCGCCCATCTTTTCCTTGGCCTGTTCGGCCGCGCGCACGGCGGTCTTCCGGTCGCCGTCGGTCAACAGGAACGGCTTGGGATCGATCGTGAATCCGACCTTGAGGAGCGCTTCGGCCTGCAAGGCGCTGAACCGTGCCTTCACGGCCTTGTGATGCTCGGCGATGGCGCTCGCGTGATCGGCGGATCTTTCGGCAACGGCGTGGCGCGCCTCCTCCAGATTTCGAATCCCCGCGGCCCGGTCCTCCATGGCCGGGAGCCTGGCCGGCAGGGGGACCGCGCGCAGAGGGTTGTCGTTCTGAAAGAAGCGGGCGAGGGCGGAGCGCTCCTCCGCATCCTGGTGCTGGCGGTCGCGCAGGGCCTGCACCGGAACGAGGTCGGCCGGGCGGACCTCGTTGCCCAGCACGGCGCGATAGTAAGCGATCGAGGCCTCGCGTTCGAGCCCCGGCAGATCGGCGAACAGCGCGCTCGCCGGCAGGTCCGACGAGAACACGCCCACGCCCTTCTCGCGCATCGCCTGCGCGATCCGCTGGCGCGCCGTCGGGTGCGTCGCGAAAATCTCCTCCTGCTCGATCGAGAGATGGGTTTCGAGAGCCGCCGCGATCTGCCGTACCTCTTTCTGCCGGTTCGCCATCACCAGCCGGGGAAGGTTGTCGACCAGCCGCTTTTCCTTCCACTGCTCCTGAAGGTCCTCGATCGCCATGCCATGAGCCACGCCCATGGCGAACATCTCGCGCATGGCAACGTCGAACGAGGAGAAGCCGGCAAGGCGCACCTCGTAGCGGTCGGCGTCGTACTCCAGGTGCTTCATCACGAACGAGCTGACCATGTGGCCGGCGAGCATCGCGCTCCAGAGGATCTTCCGGCTCAGCCAGATCAGGAAGCGGGTGAATTCGACGACGACCCGCGCCGCCAGCGCCTTGCTGTGCCGGCCGCCGCTTTCGATGAGCCTGTCGAAGCTGTCGCGCTGATAGACGAGGCGGACGAGCCATGCGTTCATCATGCGGACCAGCATGGACAGGCGCAGGCCGGCCTTCTGGCTGAAGTGGCCCATCTCGTGCGCGATCACACCCGCGAGCTGCTGCAACGTGAGACCTTTGGCCACAGGCAGCCCGATGCGGAGAACCATCTCGCCCGCGAGCAGCGACCGGAGGCCGCGGGGGAACGAGGCCGCGGCGTTGACCTCGCAATCGACGAGGATCTCTTTCGGGACCGGGGCCTGGAGCGCCCGGCACACCTGGGCGACCAGCTCGAAGACGAGCGGCTCCCGGGCCGGATCGAGGCGCAGGCCGGCCTCCCGTCTCCTGGTCCGCACGAACAGCGGCTTGACCAGGCAGATCACCACCACGATCCCGAGCGCCGGCGGCAGGAGCCAGAGCGGCAGCAGGACGAGCCCGACCTCGGCGCTGGCCGCGACGAGGTTGATGCCCGTGAGATAGACCCAGATCCCCCAGACCAGGCCGCCCACCAGCGCGGCGTAGACGACCGGCATCAGCAGCATGGTGACGGCCGCGCCCACCAGGGCCAGGCGGTAGGCGAACGACGGCTTGAGCGGCGGCACCGTGCCGCGAAAACCGGCGACGATCCGCTGCCGGACCTCCGCCCCAGGGGCAGCCATGCTCTCCATGATGTCGCTATTTTAAACGAGCCTGGGGGAAAGGAATATAATCGTCAGCGATTGCGCGGCTGCGGAAAGGAGGCTGTTCGTGCCGGACCCCGTCCCGCCTGCGGAGATGCCCATGACCTCGGGCGCCCAGAACGTCCGGGAAGACCGTCTCGAGGACTGCATCGCCCTCTGCCTGTCCGGCGGAGGCTATCGCGCGATGCTCTTCCACCTCGGCGTGCTGTGGTACCTGAACGACGCCGGAATCCTCAGGAAGCTCGCCCGCATCTCCAGCGTGTCGGGCGGATCGATCACCTCGGGCGTGCTGGCGCTCGCCTGGCCGAAGCTGGCCGGAGCGGACGCCTTCCAGCAGCACGTCGTGGCGCCCCTGCGGCGCATGGCCGGCACCACGGTGGACGCCAACTCGGTGCTCGGCGGGGTGTTCGGCACCGGCAGCGTGAGCGACCGGGTGATCAAGCGCTACCGGGAGCTCCTGTTCGGCGACCGCACGCTCCAGGACCTTCCGGACGAGCCGCGCTTCGTGTTCAACGCCACCAACGTGCAGACCGGCTCGCTCATGCGCTTCTCGAAACCGTACATCGCCGACTGGCAGGTCGGCCTCTATCTCAAGCCTACCAAGCTCCTGGCCGAGGCCGTGGCCGCGTCGTCGGCCTTCCCGCCGGTGCTCTCGCCCGTGCGCATCCAGTTCAAACCCGGCGACTTCGCCTCCGAGCCCGGGCATCTCAACCGGCCGCCGTTCACCACCGAGGTGATGCTCACGGACGGCGGGGTGTACGACAACATGGGCCTCGAAACCGCCTGGAAACGCTGCCGGAGCATCCTGGTCAGCGACGCCGGGGGCAAGATGCAGCCCGAGGACAAGCCGGGGGCGAACTGGGCGTCCCACAGCCTGCGCATCAACTCGCTGATCGACAACCAGGTGCGGAGCCTGCGGAAACGGCAGCTCCTCTGGGCTTTCGACAAGAAGGAGCGCAACGGCGCCTATTGGGGCATGTGGAGCGATCCGCAGAATTTCCCGGCGCCGAGCCAGCTCCCGCTGCCCAGCGACAAGGCCAACGCGCTCGCGAGGACTCCGACCCGCCTCGCGGCCATGCCCGACGAGCTGCAGGAGCGGCTGATCAACTTCGGCTACGGCATGGCCGAGCGCGGGGTGCGCAGCCATTTCGATCCGGGCGCGCTCGCCGCCGCGCGCTTCCCCTATCCGCGCGGGATCTGATCCGAGGATGAGATGGCGCAGCTCGACCGCAATCTGATGGAGCAGCTCATGTTCGGCACGGGCCGCGTGCGCCGGTTCACGCAGGATTCGCCGGTGCTGCCCGACGTCTGGCTGGAGTACGCCAAGGGGCCGGGCGACGAGGCCGAGCGCCTCACCAGCCCGACCGACAGCTCGGACCCCTGTCCGGCGGTCAAGCTGCTGATCACTCCCTTCCGCGAGAACTATGCCGGCGACATCCGGCGCGAGCTTCGCGAGCGCCTGGAAGCGGAAAGAAAAACTCCGGAGTGGCGGGAATTCAAGCACGACCCCGAAAGGCTGTCGAGGGTGGTCTACAACCAGTCGACCGTCGCGGCCACGCTCTATTTCGAAGATCTCATCCGCGCCGTGCTCCCCATGACCGCCTGGTGGGAGCAGCTCGACAGGCTGTGGGACATCGACAGCATCCAGGCCGATGCCGCGCGGGAAAACGTTGCGATCGCCGTCCAGGACCCCGAGCACCCGCCGCTTCTTCCCACCGGCGAGAAGGAAGGGGAGGAGAGGCGTCCGCCGCCCGCCCTGCTGTGGATGATCCGCATCGCCGGAGCCCTGGCGCTCGTTCATCGCGGCAAGCCGCTCCCTGAAGGTTTTCTCGGACCCAAGGGCGTGGCCGGCGCCACCACCGCGGACTGGCGAGGGCTCGTGGACGCCGTCGCCGACCTGATCCGCAACGCCCGGCCCGGCAGCCGCAAGGCGCGCATCTTCTCGGTGAGCCTCAACCGCGAAGCCACGCCCACGGTCTCCCGCTCCACGCTCGCGATCAAGGCCGACGCCGCGCGGCGCCTGTTCGAGATCTCCTGCCGCGAGCTGGCCTGGGCCGTGATCGACAGCGGGATCGACGCGCGCCACCCCGCCTTCCGAAGGAGGACGAAGGACGGCCCCCTGAAGAGCGCGTTCGAGGACGAGGACGGGGCGGTCGCGAACGGCACGCGCATCGTCGAGACCTATGACTTCACGCAGATCGACCTCCTGCTCGATCCCGACACGTCCGAGCAGCCGGAGCACCTGAAGGCGCGGATGGCCGGCAGGTCCGAGGCGGAAGCGGCGGACCTCGTGCGGCAGCTCGAAACGCTCAACGAGGCGCTCTCCTCGGGCCGCTCTGTCGATTGGAAGCTCGTCGCGCCGCTCCTGCGCATCCCGCAGGACGAAGGAGAGGCGAAGTACGGTGCACCTGGAAACGATCACGGCACCCACGTGGCCGGCATCCTTGCGAGCGACTGGCGGCGCGCCGAATCGGATGCCCTGGAAGAGGACCTCATCGGCGTCTGCCCCGACCTCCGCCTGTACGATTTCCGCGTTCTCAACGCCGACGGCAAGGGCGACGAATTCGCGGTCATGGCCGCGCTCCAGTTCATCCGCCACCTCAACTCGACGAACGACTACATGGCCGTCCACGGCGTGAACCTGAGCCTTTCGATCCCGCACGACATCTCGAATTACGCCTGCGGCCGCACTCCGGTCTGCGAGGAGTGCGAGCGCGTGGTGAATTCGGGCGTGGTGGTGGTGGCCGCGGCCGGCAACCAGGGCTACCGGAAGTACACCACGGCCGAAGGCATGACCTCCGAGGCCTACAACAGCATCAGCATCACCGACCCGGGCAACGCCGATCTCGTGATCACGGTCGGCGCCACCCATCGCTACCGGCCGCACACGTATGGCGTGAGCTATTTCTCCAGCCGCGGTCCGACCGGCGACGGGCGCATCAAGCCGGACCTCGTGGCCCCGGGCGAAAAGATCACCTCGCCGCTGCCCAACGAGCTGTTCGGTCTCAAGGATGGAACGAGCATGGCCGCTCCGCACGTGAGCGGCGTGGCGGCCCTGCTCATGGCGAGGCACAACGAGCTGGTCGGCCACCCCGGACGCATCAAGCAGATCCTCCGCGACACCGCGACCGACCTCGGGCGCGAACGCTACTTTCAAGGAGCCGGAATGCTCGACGCCCTGCGCGCCCTGCAATCCGTCTGA
>DATANP010000564.1:0-18879 GCA_036266195.1 Thermoanaerobaculia bacterium
GGGGAGGTTGTTGCAGATGCCGCCGTCGCCGTAGCGCTCGCCGCGGAGCTGCGGCGCGTGCGTATAAAACGGTGGGACGTAGTTGGAGGCCAGCAGCAGCAGGAGGGGGTCCTCGCACGAGCGGGCGTCGAAGTAGACCTCCCGGCGGTCGGACAGGCGCGTGACACCGATGAGCAACGGCAGCGTCTCGGGCCGCCGCAGCCGGTCGGCGCTCACGTAGCGGGAGAACGTGCGCCGGTGGATCTCGCGCCAGCGGAACGGCGAGTGCTCCTCGCGCAGCAGGTTCCTCAGGTCGAGCCCCGGCATGCGCGTGAACGCCCGCCAGTAGTGGCGCAGCCGGTGGGCGTGGCCCACGGCCACGGCCGCGGCGTTCCAGGCGCCGCCCGACACCCCCACGCAGACCGCCGGCCGCACGCCGACCTCCAGCAGCGTCTCCACCGCGCCGATCTGGAACGCGCAGCGCGCCGAGCCGCCGGAGAAGACGAAGCCCACGCGCTGCGCGGAAAGCAGCCGGTCGAGGTCGGGCGTCCTGTCCATGAACCCATTTTAAACCACCCGTTTTCCCATCCGGTGGGGTAGCCCCTTCGCCTACTTCCGGGTGGTCTCCTGAAACCTTTCGTTCCGTATCCTGCCTTCGAACAACAGCAGGAGGTTTCCGCCCTGTCAGGCAGACGCAGGATCACGGTCGACGGCAACGAAGCGGCGGCATCGGTGGCCTACCGGGGCAGCGAGGTCATCGCCATCTACCCGATCACGCCCTCCTCGCCCATGGGCGAGCTGGCGGACGCCTGGGCGGTCGAGCGGCGCCCGAACCTCTGGGCCACGGTGCCGCAGGTGGTCGAGATGCAGTCCGAGGGCGGCGCGGCCGGCGCGGTCCACGGCGCCCTCCAGGCCGGCTCCCTCGCCACCACCTTCACCGCGTCGCAGGGCCTCCTGCTGATGATCCCCAACATGTACAAGATCGCCGGCGAGCTGACGCCGTTCGTCATGCACGTGGCAGCCCGCACACTCGCCACGCACGCGCTGTCGATCTTCGGCGACCACTCGGATGTCATGGCCTGCCGGCAGACCGGGTTCGCCCTTCTGGCCGCGGGCTCGGTGCAGGAGGCGCACGACTTCGCGCTGATCGCCGAAGCCGCCAGCCTCCGCTCGCGCATCCCGTTCCTCCACTTTTTCGACGGCTTCCGCACCTCCCATGAGCTGGCGAAGATCGAGGAGCTGACCGATGAGGACCTGCGGTCGATCCTCGACGAGGACCTGATCCGCGAGCACCGGGCCCGCGCGCTCACCCCCGACCACCCCGTCATCCGCGGCACCGCCCAGAACCCCGACGCCTTCTTCCAGGCCCGCGAGGCCGCCAACCCGTTCTACGCGGCCTGCCCGGCGATCGTCCAGATGACCATGGACCGCTTCGCCGACCTCACCGGCCGCCGCTATCGCCTGTTCGACTACACCGGCCACCCGGAGGCCGAACGGGTGATCGTGGTCATGGGCTCCGGCGCCGAGGCCATCCACGAGACCGTGGACTGGATGGTCGCCCGGGGCGAGAAGGTCGGCCTCCTGCGCGTCCGCCTCTACCGGCCGTTCTCGATGCCCGACTTCGTCTCCGCCCTGCCGCGCACCGTGCGCACCCTGACCGTCCTCGACCGCACCAAGGAGCCCGGCGCCCCCGGCGATCCGCTCTATCTCGACGTGATCGCAGCCCTCCGCGAGGCCGGGGATGAAACGAAAGTGATCGCCGGCCGCTACGGCCTGTCTTCGAAGGAATTCAACCCGGCCATGGTCAAGGCGATCTACGACCAAATGGAGACAGCTCGGCCGAAGAATCACTTTACGATCGGCATCTACGACGACGTTTCGAACACCTCGCTGCCGTTCGATTCGAGCTTTGACATCGAGCCGGACGACATGGTGCGCGCCGTGTTCTACGGCCTGGGCTCGGACGGCACGGTCGGCGCCAACAAGAATTCGATCAAGATCATCGGCGAGGAGACCGGCCTCGAAGCCCAGGGCTACTTCGTCTACGACTCCAAGAAGGCCGGCGCGGTCACCGTCTCCCATCTGCGCTTCGGGCCGCGGCCGATCCGCTCCACCCACCTCATCCGGCGCGCGAACTTCGTGGCCTGCCACCAGTTCGACTTCCTGGAGCGCTACGACGTGCTCGAAACCGCCGTGCCCGGCGCCGTGTTCCTCCTCAACTCGCCGTACGGGCCCGCGGACGTCTGGGACCATCTGCCCCTGGAGGTCCAGGAGCAGATCGTGGCCCGCGGCCTCCGTCTTTATGTGATCGATGCCTACCGCGTGGCGCGCGAGGCGGGCATGGGCGGCCGGATCAACACCATCATGCAGACCTGCTTCTTCGCCATCTCCGGCGTGCTGCCGCGCGGGGAGGCCCTGGCGCAGATCAAAAAGGCGATCGAAAAGACCTATGGCAAGCGCGGCGCCGAGGTCGTGCGGCGCAACTTCCAGGTGGTCGACGAATCGCTCGCCCATCTGCATGAAGTCACCATTCCAGCCGCGGTCACCTCGACCCGCCGCCGGCCGCCGGTCCTGACTGGCGACGCTCCGGATTTCGTCCAGCGGGTCACCGCCGTGCTCGCCGCGGGCAAGGGCGATTCCCTGCCGGTCTCGGCCTTCCCGGTGGACGGTACCTGGCCGCTCGGCACCGCGCGCTATGAAAAGAGAAACCTGGCGCTCGAGATCCCGGTGTGGGACACCTCGATCTGCATCCAGTGCAACCAGTGCTCGCTGGTCTGCCCGCACGCCGCCATCCGGCCCAAGGTCTACGACGCGGAAAACCTTGCCAACGCGCCCGGGAGCTTCCAGTCCATGCCCTACAAGGCGCCGGACTTCCGCGGCCTGCGCTACACCCTGCAAGTCGCGGCCGAGGACTGCACCGGCTGCGGCCTGTGCGTGGCCGTCTGCCCGGCCAAGGACAAGGCCAACCCCAGGCACAAGGCGATCGACATGCAGCCGCAGCGGCCTCTCCGCGAGCAGGAGCGCGAGAACCTCGACTTCTTCCTCCGCTTGCCCGAGGTGGACCGCACCCTCGTCCAGCGCATCGACGCCAAGGGCTCGCAGTTCTTCCAGCCGCTCTTCGAGTTCTCGGGCGCCTGCTCGGGCTGCGGCGAGACGCCCTACGTCAAGCTCCTCACCCAGCTCTTCGGCGACCGCGCGGTGATCGCCAACGCCACCGGCTGCTCCTCGATCTACGGCGGCAACCTGCCCACCACTCCCTACTGCGCCGACGCCGGCGGCCGCGGCCCGGCCTGGGCCAACTCGCTGTTCGAGGACAACGCCGAGTTCGGCTTCGGCATGCGGGTCGCCCTCGACAAGCAGCGCGAGCAGGCCGAAGAGCTGCTCCAGGCCCTCGCCACCAGGGTCGGAGACGACCTCGCCGCCGCCATCCTCTCGGCCGACGAATCGGACGAGGCCGGTATCCAGCAGCAGCGGCGCCGGGTCGAGACCCTGAAGGTCCGGCTCCGGGAAATCCCCGATCCCGAGGCGAGGCGGCTGGAATCCATGGCGGACGCCCTGGTGAAGAAGAGCGTCTGGCTGGTGGGCGGCGACGGCTGGGCCTACGACATCGGCTTCGGCGGCCTGGACCACGTCCTCTCCCAGAACCGCAACGTCAACCTGCTGGTGCTCGACACCGAGGTCTACTCGAACACCGGCGGCCAGCAGTCCAAGGCCACGCCGATCGGCGCCTCGGCCAAGTTCGCGGTGGCCGGCAAGGAGTCGGCGAAGAAGGACCTGGGCCTCTACGCCATGAGCTACGGCCACGTCTACGTGGCGCGGATCGCCTTCGGTGCCAAGATGAACCAGGTCGTGCAGGCGCTCCAGGAAGCCGAGGCCTGGCCCGGGCCGTCGCTGGTGATCGCCTACAGCCACTGCATCGCCCATGGCTACGACCTGGTGCACGGCGCCGAGCAGCAGCGGCTGGCGGTCGAGTCCGGCATCTGGCCGCTCTACCGCTTCGACCCCCGCCGGGCGCTCGCCGGCGCGCCGCCGCTCCAGCTCGACAGCGGCGCGCCCAAGGTGCCCGTGCAGGACTACATGCGCAACGAGACCCGCTTCCGCATGGTCGAGAAGCAGGACCCCGAGCGCTTCAAGCGTCTCGCCGCCCTGGCCCAGCGCAGCGCGGCCCAGCGCTTCGCGGTCTACCAGCAGCTCGCCGGCATCACCGTGCCCCAGGGAGATGGCCAGCCCGCCGTCCCCATCCCGCCGGCCGCAGCCGCAACCCGGAAACCGGTCGTCCCGGCGGGCCAGGAGGCCTGAAGAGGAGATCCCCATGGACCTGACCAGCAGCTATCTCGGATTCCGTCTCCCGCACCCCATCCTGCCCGGCGCCTCGCCGCTGGTGGACGACCTGGACATGGTGCGGCGTCTGGAAGACGCCGGCGCGCCGGCCCTCGTCATGCACTCGCTGTTCGAGGAGCAGATCACCCTCGAGCAGATCGCCGCCTCGCGCCACCTGGACACCTGGTCCCATGCGCACGCCGAGGCGCTCTCCTACTTCCCCGAGCCCCGGGCCTACGCGCTCGGCCCGGAACAGTACCTGGAGCACATCCAGCGCCTCAAGGCCGCGGTCGGAGTGCCGGTGATCGCCTCGCTCAACGGCACCACCCACGGCGGCTGGCTGGAGTTCGCGCGCCTGATCGAGCTGGCCGGAGCCGACGCCCTGGAGCTCAACGTCTACGCCCTCGCCACCGACCTCGACGAGAGCAGCGAGCTCCTGGAGCGCCGCACCCTCCAGATGCTCTGGGCGGTCAAGAGCGGCATCCAGATCCCGGTGGCGATCAAGCTCTCGCCCTTCTATACCGCGCTCGCCCACTTCGCCCAGCGCCTGGACGACCATGGAGTCGACGGCCTCGTGCTGTTCAACCGCTTCTACCAGCCGGACATCGATATAGAGACCCTGGACGTGAAGCCCACCCTGCGCCTGTCGGACTCCTCGGAGCTCCTGCTGCGCCTGCGCTGGCTGGCGATCCTGGACGGCCGTCTCCGCGCCTCGCTCGCCGCGAGCGGCGGGGTCCACACCGTGACCGACCTGGTCAAGGCCCTGATGGCCGGAGCCGACGCCGTGCAGGTGGTCTCCGCCCTGCTCAGGCACGGCCCCGAGCGCCTCCGCACCCTGCGCCAGGAGCTGGAAACCTGGCTCGTCGAGCACGAATACGAGTCGCTCGACCAGCTCCGTGGCAGCATGAGCCTCCTGCGCTGCCCCGACCCGGCCGCCCACGAGCGGGCGAACTACGTGACGATTTTGCAGAGCTGGCGAGGTTGAAAGGACCAAAAGGACTTCAGGGACCGCAAGGACTTCAGACTTTTGGTCCCTGCGGTCCTTGCAGTCCTTTCTGTCCTTTTCCCTACAGCTTGAACGCCCCCTCCGCGATCCGCTCCTCCTTCATCCCGGCGAAGTGCTCCTTGAGCAGCTCCATGAAATCGGGCAGCTTCTCGTAGAGCCGCTTCGGCGTGCGGCGGATGCCTTTCGCGAGGATGTAGTGCGTCATGAGAGGCAGGGCGATCGTGGAATCGGTGTAGACCACCACCGCGTCCGGCAGCTTGTCGGGATCGACCTTGCCCCAGGAGACCGCCTCGCCGGGGGTGGCGCCGGAGAGGCCGCCGACGTCCGGCCGGGCGTCGGTGACCTGGAGGAAGTAATCGTGGCCGGCCTCGGTGAGGCCGAGGACCTCCTGGATCTGCGGCTCGGTCTGCAGAAGGAAGTTCTTGGGGCTGCCGCCGCCGAGGATCCAGACCGCGCTCTTGCCGCCGCCCTCCTTGGCCTGCCAGACGATCGCGGCCGACTGGTTCACGTCGGCGTTGACGTCGAACATCAGTTGCGACCCTTCGAGCGACAGCTCGGCCACGTTCATGCCAATCGAGCTGTCGCCGGGCGAGGAGGTGAAGATCGGCACCGCGTGGCGATAGGCCGCGCCGATCAAGGACGTGCCCGCGAGGCCCAGCTTGTCCTCCACCGCGGCCACCCAGCGGCCGATCCGGTAGTGGAACTCGGGCGTGGCCATCGGCTTCTGGAACTCGGGCAGGCGCATCACCATGCGGTAGAACTTGTCCGTCTCCAGGAGCACCGTGTAATCGAACACGATGTCGTAGATGCGCACGACCCCCTCCTCGCGCAGCTCCACGTCGTTCCAGGCCGGGCTGCCGGCATGGAGGGCAAGACCGATCGCATGGTGCGTGTCGTGGTAGAGGTTGGCGCCGGTGGAGATCATCCAGTCGATGCACCCGGCCTCGATGAGCGGCACGAGGCACGACTTGCCATACCCGGCGGGCGTGAGGGCGCCGGAGAGGCTCATGCCGAGCGTCGAGTCGGGAGCGAGCATCTTCTGGACGAGCAGCTCGCAGGCCTCGCGCAGACGGCCCGCGTTGTACGCGGTGAACGTCTGGGCGATAACCTCCTCGAGGCTCTCCTTGCCCGTAAGAGGCTTCGGGTCGATCCTGCGGCCGGACAGGTGGTTCTTCTTCATGGCCGCGGATTCTATCTGAGGTTTGATCCCGTTCCCCCTCTCCCCAGCCCTCTCCCCCGTGCCGGGGGAGAGGGGGCCTTTGGTCCCTGCCGTCCCTGCCGTCCTTTATGTCCTTTTCCTCCGTGATACCCTTCGCCCCCATGAGCAGAACCAAAGTCACCCTCATTCCCGGAGACGGCATCGGCCCTGAAGTGGCCAGGGCCGCGACCCGGGTGCTGGATGCTTCGGGCGCGGACCTCGAGTGGGAGCCCCAGGTCGCGGGCGCCGAGGCCTTGAAGCAAGGAGAGAAGGACCCGCTGCCCGAGCACGTCCTCGAATCGATCCGCCGCAACAAGGTGGCCCTGAAAGGCCCCATCGAGACCAAGATCGGCGGCGGCTTCAAATCGATCAACGTGCGCCTCCGCCAGGAGCTCGACCTTTACGCCAACCTGCGCCCGGCGCGCTCGCTGCCGAGCATCGCGAGCCGCTTCGAAAACGTGGACATCGTGGTCGTGCGCGAGAACACCGAGGGCCTCTACAGCGGCATCGAGCACGAGGTGGTGCCGGGCGTGATGGAGAGCCTGAAGATCATCACTGAGAAGGCCTCCACCCGCATCGCCGAGTTCGCCTTCGACTATGCGAAGCGGCATGGCCGCAAGAAGGTCACGGCCGTCCATAAGGCCAACATCATGAAACTGTCGGACGGCCTCTTCCTGGACTGCTTCCGGAAGGTGGCTGAGCGCTACCCCGAGATCAAGGCCGAGGACAAGATCGTCGACAACATGTGCATGCAGCTCGTGATGTATCCGGAGAAGGCGGACGTCCTGGTGCTGGAAAACCTTTACGGAGACATCGTCTCGGACCTCTGCGCGGGCCTCGTGGGAGGTCTCGGCGTGGTGCCGGGAGCGAACCTGGGCACCCACGCCTCGATCTTCGAAGCCGTCCATGGCACCGCCCCGGACATCGCGGGCCAGGACCTGGCGAACCCGCTGGCGATCATCCGCTCGGGCATCATGATGCTCTACCACCTGCACAAGGATGAACAAGCCGAGCGCGTCCGCCGCGCCCTCCGCAAGGTGATCGTGGACAAGGGTATCAAGACCCGCGACCTCGGAGGCCAGGCCACCACCACCCAGTTTACCGACGCCATCGTCCACGAGCTGGAAGTGGACGCCGTCTCGGGCCCGAAGCTGCCTGAATAAGGGACCAAAAGGACTTCAAGGACGGCAGGGACCAAAGACTCTTCCTTGAAGTCCTTGCAGTCCCTGCAGTCCTTTGGGTCCTATTCACCATGCCCCCCACCACCTGGGACCTCATCTACGCCGTGGTGGCGCAGATCCCGGCCGGCAAGGTGGCCACCTACGGCCAGGTGGCGGCGCTCGCGGGGCTCGGGCGCGCGGCGCGGCAGGTGGGCTATGCCCTCCACGCCCTGCCCGAAGGCTCGGACCTCCCCTGGCAGCGCGTGATCAACTCGCGCGGCGAGGTGAGCCCGCGGGCCTTTCCGGGCTGGGACGGCTACCAGCGCCACCTCCTCGAAGAGGAAGGCGTCGCCTTCGACGCCAACGGCCGCGTCGATCTCGACCGCTTCCGCTGGGACCCGGACGCGAAACCCGCCCGCCGCCGACGCCGCAAGACCTGATTTTTGCTGGGAGCGCCGGCTTCCAGCCGGCCGGGGTGGCCGCCCGGGCCGCAGGCGGCCCGGGCGACTTTCAGGATAGGGATCAGGCGCAGAAGCCGTACACGTCGGAGCCCCACTGGCCGCCGTCATACAGCCAGACGTACCACCAGTAGCACTCGCCGCTCACGTGAGCGCTGGTCGGCGGGATCGAGCTGGCGCTCCAGGTCACGTTCAGGCTCGGCTGGCCGGAGATCGTGCAGGGCACATAGATGTTCGTGGTGGTGGAGTAGGTGCCACCCGAGGTCGGCGTCCAGTAATTGTAGGTGCCGGTCCCCGAGTCGTAGTGCTCGAACGCCATGATGCAGTCCGACCAGCTCGAATCGAAGCCGGCGCCCCAGGCCACGTCGTTGGCCGAGCCGTAGAACGAGCTCGGCGGAGCCCCTCCGGCCGACGTGATGTTGACCGACGGAGCCGACTTGTCCCAGATGTGCGAGACCACGTTCGTGGTGGTACCGGAGAAGTCGATGTAGGCATAGGCCGTTTCGTCGCCCGACTGGCCGGCGTACGTCCAGGGGCCCTTCGTGGCGTTGCCGGACCCGTCCGTGCAGATCCAGCCGCCCGTCTGCTGCCACCCGCCGCCGTTGCGGTAGGTCCACAGGTCGCCGCAGGAATTCGCCGGGCAGCCCGCCACGGAGAAATACAGGTCCGAGGTGAACCACCAGTTGATGTCATGGTTGAAATAGGCGCTGCAGGTCATGGGAGTGACGACCGGGCCGCCCGGGTCCTTCTGGCCCTTCGATGCCGCCGATGCCGACACCGCGGAAGCCGTGGCATGGACGCGGCCGTCGAGCACCTGCACCTCGACCCTGCCGCTCCCGGACGGGAGCTGGCCCAGCGAGGTCCGCCACTCGACCGCCTTCGACGACGACGCCACCACCGAGGTCACCTCGCGGCCCGTGTCGTCGATCAGGCGGATGCGCGCCGCGCTGCCCGGCTCGCGGAAGACCACCGCCACCGAGACCGGCGCCTCGGCGTTCTGGACCGCCACCGAGCCGGTCTCACCCTTCTCCAGCGTGGGGCCGCCGGCGATCAGGTCCTCCACCCAGGCCGGCCGGACGAGCCGGTCCGCGGGTCCCTTGCGGGCCGCATCCTGCCGGATCAGCGGAGCCCCGGCGAGCTCGATCGACCTCACGTCGAGCTCCTCGGGACCCTGCAAAAGGAAAAGATCCGCATCGCTGCGGAGACGGAGCCGGTAGGACGCGGGGGCTGGAACCTCCACCCCCGCGCCGGCCGCGACCGGAATGAGCTCGGCCGCCGCGGTCCTTCCACCCTTCAGCGTCTCGAGCGACGCCTCCGCCGGCCGGTCTCCCAGATTGCGGATCCAGAGCTTCGAAGCGTTCCGTTCAACAACTCCCTCCCACCGCACGTCTTCGCCACGATGCGGGGCGGCAAGCGCCGGACCCGTTTGCAGGACGAGGACAACCAGGGCGAAGACCAGGTACGAGAGTTTCTGTCGCATAGGTTCGGACTCCTAGCTAGACGTAGTGTGTCTGACTCCCTCCGCACCTCTCCCGGAACCACCAGGAAGCGGCACGAAGGACTGAAGCTGGTCCAAACCCGGGTCAGAACCCTCCCCTCTCTCACGCGCGGCATATTCGTATCACGATGTAATCTGCATTTCAAGATATTCGAAGTGGCGTCTTTCTCCGGCAAGGCCTGCGCCCCGCCGGCGCATCAGCCAGACGGATCTGCCCGGAGCGCCGGCCGCGCATCGGCACATGCCCCGGAAGAAGCATCCTCAAAGCCGGGAAGACCCCCTGGACGTCGGCAAACTCCCCTCTCCCGGAGATCGGGCGTACGGCTGGGAGAGAGGCCGGAGGTGAGGGCCCGTAAGCTGACAATCTGCCGTAGAACGTTAAATCCGGCCGTAGAACCTTGAATTTTCCTATAGAACCTTACAATGGCCCATAGAACCTTCCAACGCGCCACAGAACTTTGCAACGGTCCACAGAACCTTGCAATGGGCCATAGAACCTTGCAATGGCCTATAGAACTTTGAAATGGGCTATAGAACTTTGCAATGGCTCACAGAAGTTTGCAACGGGCCGTAGAACCTTTCAACGGCTCGTAGAACTTTGCAACGGGCCATAGAACCTGACAATGCGCCGTAGAACCTTGCAAAGCGGCACAGAACTTTCCAACGCCTCGCAGAACCTTACAACGTCTCGTAGAACCTTACAACGAGCCACAGAACCTTACAACGTCTCGTAGAACCTTCCAATGGGCCACAGAACTTTGCAACGGCCCACAGAACTTTGCAACGGCCCACAGAACCTTACAACGAGCCGTAGAACCTTACAGCGCGCCGTAGAACTTTGCATCGGGCCGGCGCAGGCTTCCGGGTCATGCCGTCCGGAAGCGGAGCCCCGGATCGTGCCGGGCCTGGTCGAGGAAGGCTGCGACCTCGCGGGCAAGCTCGACGGTGGCCGAGTCTAGCACGGCGGCGGCCTGGAAGACGGCGAGGGCGGCGAGAGCCTCGCGGTGGATCTCCTGGCTTTGGAAGATCGGGATCATCTCCGCGGCGAGCTCGCGGACCTTGTCCGTGCGGCCGTCCTGGAGGAGGAAGACGGCGAATTCGAGGGAGACGAGGGCGGCATCGTACGCGATGCCCTGGTCGAGGAAACCCTGCCGCGCCTCGGAGAAGGCGTCGCGGGCGCGGCCGGCCTCGCCGAGCCCGGCGTCGATGCGGGCCTCGACCCACCGCAGCCGCACGTGGTCGAGCCGGCTGCCGGCGAACTCGGAGAGCTCCTGGACCTGCGGCAGCAGGACGCGGGCCTCGGCGAACCGACCAGCCTTGCTGAGATGGTCGAGCAGGTTGTGCCGGGCGCACAGCAGAAGCCGAGGCTCGCGCTCCGGGTCGATCAGCCCCCCGGCCTTCTGAAGCAGAGAGATGGCTTCGTCGATCTCGTGGTTTTCGAGCTGAGCATGAGCCTGATTGAGGAGGACCCGGCCGGCGAGGTGGAAGTCTCCGGCCTCTATATAAAGGTCATGGGCTTCGCCGAGGAGCTTCCGGGCGTCGGCGAACCGCCGCTGGTCGATCCGAAGAGAAGCCTTGAGGTCCAGGATGACCGGGCGGTATCCGAGCGCGTCCCCGGTGCCCTCGTCCCCGGCATCCCACCACTGGTCCGAGGCGCCGAAGTCGGACTCGGCCGCCGGCATGTCACCTCGGACCCGCCGGGCGTTGCCCAGGTGGGCCCAGGCCAGGGAGCGGAGCTGATAGAGCCATCGCTCCTCGGCCGCGTTCTCCTCGGACAGCCCTTCCGCCACCTGAACGGCAAGCTCGGCTATTTCGACGGCCTGCTCCGGGTCCTGACCGGCGAGGCTCCGGCTCGTCCTGCACAGGAGCTCGCAGAACCCCCAGCTCAGGAAGGGGTTGCGGCCCTGGGCCAGGGAGATCCGCCGGGACTGGGGGAGTCGTCGGACGCACTCCCAGAGGGCTGGCGCTTCCGCCCGGGAGCGGGCGAGCTCGACGTCGACAACGCCGAAGTTGAGGGGCAGATGCCCGGCTCGGTGAAGGTCCAGGACATAGCCGCCGATCCTGTAGCACTGCGGGCAGATCGCGAGCTGGTGCAGAAGAGACCGGTTCTGGTCCTCGGTCCGGTCCACGGCCAGAAGCCGGCTCAGGCTGTCCTGGTCCAGGTGCTCGTGCTCCACATCTCCCCCTTTCGCGATACACGAAGTGTTGGTCCCATGAGTATAGTTGCCGCAGGCCGGGTTTTCGTGACAAGGGAAAAGAACCTGGCGGGCTGGAGCCGAATTCCAGCCCGCCGGCCGGACCAGAATCAGCCGTTGGGGTCGAGGCTGGATCCCCGGTCGTCGTCGGAGGTGAACAGGGCGAACGCCCGCGCGAAGAAGGTGAGGAGCATGGCACGTCTCCAGGAGGCTGCCGCTCGCGGCCGGGATGGCTGGAGGGAGCCTCTGTAGGAGAGAGTGCCAGAGACCTCATCTTGGGTCCGAGCGCCGCAGGCGCGACGACCCGGGACCCGAATCCCACCCCCAAACCTCAGCCCTGTAGGGGCTGGAGAGCCCGCCGCCGCCTCCTTGATTGTTGAAGCCAGAACGAAAGTTGAAGCCGTTTGTCAAGAAAGAGGGGGTCTGCGGCAACTATATAGATGAGGGCCGTATATGCCGGCCCTGGAGCATGGTTCATTGACAATTCGGAGGGATGGCGGCCGCCGGGTCCAAGGACGCCGCCATCTCGTGCCTGGAGGCCCGCTTGCCGGGGAGCGGGCCGGGCCGGAGGTGTGCGGAAGAGGTTCCGCACACCTCCAGCGCCGGGCATCTTCGGCTTCTTAGCAGGGAGCCGAGCTTCAGGACTGGTACGTCTCGGCGAGGCTGCGTCTCAAGGCTGGTGGAGGAGCGGTTAGCTTTGGCGGGAATGACGCGCAACGTATTCCCTGAGCACGTCATCCATACGGGTCTGCCAGCCCTCGCCCGTAGATTTGAAGTAGGCAACCACCTCGGGGCTGTAGCGCACCGAGAGAAGCAGTTTCCTGCTCTCTGACTTTGGCCTGCCGCGGAGGCTCCGCATAGGGACCATTGCGGCGAGCTGCGCATCCGGGTCCGACTCTGCGGCTGCGGTGATGGCTGCGTCTTCTTGCGGAGTGGGCGGCACGATGGTCCGCCGCTTAGATGTTTTCGACATAGTGCTTCACCTCACGACGTGTAGCTCGGCGGAGGCCCCGAGGCATCGGCCAGACACCTCAAGTCTGATGATGGGAAAATATAGCCCATGGAAGCGATCCGAGGAAGAGTCCAGAGACCTCGTTCCAGCCGGGCCTCCAGCAAGCCGGTACAGTCTCCCCGCCCCGAAGGGGCGGCAGAGCCAAGCCCGGGGCCGAGCGCCCCAGGCGCGACGCCCCGGGCTGGCGGAACCCCCCCAATCCCACAGCCTTGAAGGGGCTGGAGAGCCCGGCCGCCTCATTGATTGTTGAAGCCAGAACGAAAGTGGAGCCCGTTTGTCAGAAACAGGGTGTCAGCGGCAAATAGATAGAGGCGGCCGGAGATTCCGGCCCTGGAGCACGGTTCATTGACAATTCGGAGGGATGGCGGCCGCCGGGTCCAAGGACGCCGCCATCCCGTGCCTGGAAGCCCGCTGGCGGGGGAGCGGGCCGTGCCGGAGGTGTGCGGAGAAGGGGTCCGCACACCTCCAGCGCCGGCATCTTCGGCTTCTTAGCAGGGAGCCGAGCTTCAGGCCCGCGGCCCAAGCGCCGCCGCCTGACTATTCCTCGAGTCCTTTGCCTCGCTTCGACCAAACCCACCTCAGAGCTTCGGGATGGGGAGCCTGCCGGAGGTGGCGGATCGACGTCCTGGTCAGTCCGAGACCTTGAGCGCTGTAGTGGCGCTTGATCTTGACCTCGAGAGTCTCGGGATCGATCTGGAAGAGCCCCGCATCGAATGCCCGATGATGGTTGAGGCAGAAGACGATTCCGTTCAAGGGATGATCGGACCCATTCTCCTCGACCGGGCAGATATGGGCGGCATGCAGCAGCTCTTGGCACTGGATGTCGCACACGGCACATCCCACCCCGTACAGCTTCATCAGGTTGAACCGGAACGCCGTCTGGTTCGGCCGAGCCGTGACCTGAGCCTGTCGCCGGCTCCGGCGAGAGACCTTGAGTGCGAAGTCCTCCAGAACAGTCTCCTCGACAGGAGGGAGAGGTACCGGCGGCTGCTGCACGTCCGAGAAGAGGATCAGCACCAGCCCGTGCTCGTCGTCGTAGTCCTGAACCCAGCCAAGGCGGACGTTGCGCCGCTTCGGGTTGTCGGGCGGGGTGATGACTACGAAGAGAGGGAGGCCGAATTCACGACAGGCCTTGGTCGCGGCGATCTCGTTGGCGTCGTGCGCGCCGGGCCGGGCCGTCTTGGGGTAGTGGTAGATGACGCCGTCCGCAGACAGATCATCGGCGTAGGTGGTACCGGTATGGAGCACCCCGACGGTGACGCCTGGTGGAGCCAAAGCGGTAGTGGTCTCATTATCGCGGTAGATCCCTTGTTCTCCGCGATGGACCCGGAGCTGCTTAATGAGCTGCGGCTCGACATAATCGGGCCCACCTCGGGCTTTGATCTCGGCCCAGATCGCAAGCCGACGCCGCAGTTCTGCTGTGCCATCCACCATTGATTCGACTTAATCGCACTGGAATCTTCTCGCTCTGTGGCAGGAAAGGCAAATCGGTAGCGAAAATCCGTGTGAAGGAGGCAACTTGGTGCTTCCGGTGAAATCCAAATTCGCATTTCGGGATTACTTGGCATCGGTCTGATTCTATGTGGAAGCCGGCGAGCTCCCCAATGAGGATAGGCACTTATTGGGAGACCCTGTTGTCGCTCATGGCAGTGGTACCGTTGGGTTAGAAGCTGCTGCCGTTGGGCAGAGAGAGGAGGCCGAACGGTACACCAGTAGATGAGAGGGCCCCGCTCGAAGCAGCCCATCAACTGGTTGGTGGCCTAGGGAGCAGGAGAGAATTGCAAAGCCTAGAAGGCTACTGGACAGCATGAGGTAACATTGAGAGGAGTAGTCTAGGTCATAACTATCAACTATCCTATTACTTATGTTCAACTAAATCTTCGGCTATTTCTTCAAGCTGATCAAGCGAGGCCCGAAGATCCTCGACGATTTCTGCCGCCAAAGTGGCGGGGTCAGGCAGTTGTCCAAATTCTTCAATTGAATCATCCTTAATCCAAGAGATATCAAGGCTACATTTATCTCGAGTCATTAACTCGCTGTAGCTAAAAGACCGCCATCGGCCAGAGGGATTTTGCTCGGACCAAGTTTGAGTTCTTCTCGAAAATCTTTCAGCCTTAAAACAATGAACGAATTCATCCAAATCGGTTCGTTGGATTGGATTTTCCTTGAGCGTGACGTGGAAGTTGCTGCGCAAATCGTAGATCCAAAGCTTGGAGGTCGCTGGCTTCTTTGCAGAAGGCTTCTTGTCAAAGAATAGGACATTCGCCTTTACGCCTTGCGCGTAGAATATACCAGTCGGTAGGCGTAGTAGCGTGTGTACGTCGCAGTCATGAAGTAGCTTTCTCCTAATCAACTCACCTGCGCCACCTTCAAACAGAACATTATCAGGAACGACCATGGCAGCGCGACCACCCGGCCTCAATATAGTATAGACATGCTGCACAAAATTAAGTTGCTTGTTCGATGTCGATGCCCAGAAATCGTCTCGAACTAGAGTCAGGGTCTGTCTTTCCCGCTCTCCGCGATCGTTTACAACGGTAATACTAGATTTCTTACCGAATGGAGGATTCGTTAGAACAAGATCAAATCGATCTCCATCATCAAAGGCAAGGCTGTCTGCATTTCGAATAGGAGGTGGTGCCTCATTGGCGTGTGGGCCGATGCCGTGGAGAAGTAGGTTCATTGCACCTAGGCGCGCAACGGCAGCAACGAGCTCTACTCCGCGAAAAGTATTAAGCCGAAGATGCTTCTCTTGGCTAAGCGAGAGCTTCACGTTCTCTTGACGCAAATATTCGTAAGCAGCAAGGAGAAAGCCGCAAGTTCCACAAGCTGGATCGCAAATTGTTTCTCCAAGTGTAGGACGCGTCACCTCAACAATCGCCCGAATCACTGGGCGCGGAGTGAAGTACTGACCTGCACCACTCTTAGTATCCTGTGCGTTCTTTTCAAGCAAGCCTTCATAGGCATCGCCCTTTACATCGGCATCCAGGGCACTCCAATTTTCCTTATCAATGAGGTCATTGATTAGGAGGCCAAGTTTCTCGGGATCGCGAATTTTGTTTTCCGCATTGCGAAAAATCAGGCCAAGCATTCCTGGGCCAAGTGCAAGTTGGCGAAGTATTTCTCCATAGTGGGCGTGTTGTTCGCTACCTCGCCTGTTTTTTAGGCTTAGCCAATCGAAGCCAGGAGGGACAAGTGGTTTGGCCGTACTTGTTGATGCTTGCTCATGCGACATCTTCAGAAAGAGCAGATAAGTCAGCTGCTCAACATACTCTGGGTAAGAAAGACCGTCGTCTCTCAGAATGTTGCAATAACTCCAGAGTTTCTGGACGATAGTTTGGGAGTGATTCGCCATATTTAATCTGGGAGCCTTTACATTACGGTTAGTATTGCTTCGATCCACGGATGATCTGCGTCACAGTATGAGAGTAGAAGTGCGCGTGCCGCTGCCGAATACTCTGATTTAGGATCGAGCAGCTTATGAATCTTCTTGATAACTGAGGCATATGCAAGCTCGGCCGCCAGATTTCCGGACTCGAATTCAAGGAACTGTTCATTCCCTTCATCGATTAGATTGAGTAGCTCTTGGTGCAGGTCGCGCCGTCTACTCTTCGCCTTTGATTCATTCAGGTGGTAGAGTCCTATTGATACATTGGCTCGCTCATAGGGACGCGGATGTCTATCTTTGTCATATTTTTCAACAACTCTACCGTCCGGTTCGAACCACAATAACGTTGTATCAGCGATATTTGTTGGATCTAGGAGCTTGGGTCTCTCTCTCCTTAGGTCATCGGCCTCGGTGAAAGCCCTACACGCTTCGTCAAAAATTGGGAAGTGATCGTGCTTTCCTCCACTATGGCCTGTCTCGCGATCTTTCCTGCGGCTGTTACAGAGCTGACAACTGAAGCGATAATTTTTAAGCTCAAATGCCAGCCACCAGTAGCCTTCGTGGCCATTGTCAGCCTCCACCACCCGGTTCTTTGGTCTAAAATGATCCACGGCATTGTCAGAGCGAATCTGTACCGATTCGCAATACCAGCACTTATTGTAGGAGAGCTCCTCAAGTATGTGCTTTATTTCTTGCCATACCGGTGCGTACTTTGTGAGTAGCGCTGGTCGATCCTCAGGATCTGCTTTGCGAGCAGCCTCGAGGGCGGCTTGTGCCCTGGCCTCCCACCCCGCGGGTAGCTTATCTCTGAGAGAACTTGTATCAATGTGCCTCAAGACTGCTTTGCCTCCGCCTCTTTGAGCTCGCGCGCAATCTTAAATGCCAAATCTTTCTGACGTTGCTTTTGAGCCGGTGTAAGTAATGGGGTCTGCAAATGCTCTTCTTGCTCGGCGGCGGTCATTGCTTCTACAAATTGTTTGTACAGCGGGTCTCGATCTTCGCGAGTAAAATCCTTATCTCGAAGCCATTGGTTCAACTCCGCCAACAAACTCTGTTCGCTTGCTGTGGGGCGTTTCTTAATCGCGAGGCGACGGCGAAGGTCAAGCTTTTCCATGGTTACTGGGTCGAGCTCAGATCGTAGACCGTACACGTCGCTGGTTAGCAAGCCAGAGATGCCCATGCCAATAGGATCTTTCTCTGGATGATTGGCTTCGATTTTGTCTCCCTTG
Organism: Thermoanaerobaculia bacterium; assembly: GCA_036266195.1. GTDB lineage: Bacteria > Acidobacteriota > Thermoanaerobaculia > Multivoradales > UBA5704 > DATMER01. The sequence continues at coordinate 17,444 of DATANP010000564.1, forward strand.
ACCCGGCGCATCACATGGACTTGATTTGCCTGCAGCCCAGCAACTACGAGAGGATCGTGAGTGGCCATAATTATATGGCTTGCCCATTTATTAGGAACTGCCTGTTCAAGGAGGTGTACGTACTCGAGACCCCAGGCCGGGTTAAGATGTGTATCAGGTTCGTCTAGGAGAATTACTGACTCTTCTTCCAATGTGAAGCGCAAGAGACCGAGAACCATAAGGAGCTGCTGCTCGCCCTCACTCAGCTCGCGGAAGGTAAGGCTTCCATCGACTGACATAACCTTCACCCGAGCGCGAACATCTTCAACGAGATCTGCTACATGCATGCTGTCGAGGGCTTTGAAGAACTCTTTGCCGGTTTCATATGGTGTCGCAAAATTCTGAAGATCTTTTTTGTCACGGAGAAAAAGGTAGAGCCGGTCATATCGTTGGCCTTTGGAGCCACGTTGGGTTGAGCGCATGGGCGCAAGAGACAAGTCCCAGAGCTGGTCGAGCAGATCGCGTACGACACCCTTCGCCCCCCAAAAACGAGTATCACCTTCTGTTTGTCTAGTTTTGGAGTACCAGTATGGTCGCTTAAGTACGAATAGAACAGTGTCTAGATCTTCTATCCGCAGATATCGCCGGAGAAAATGTTGTTCCGCCCCAGCCCCGCCATCTTTCCAAAAGAACGATAGTAATGCGAATTTGCTATGAACTAATCGTACATAAAGAAGCGGTCGAAGCGGTTGATCTCTCCCAGCTCTTAACTCCTCATCAAACAGGCGCTCGTGCTTACCAAAATGTGAAAGCATTCGATCACTCTGGCCCGAATAATACACAAAAACATTGTTAGGCAGGTAGTCGCCGCCGCCATATTTCCGAGAAAAGCGTTGCCGAGTATATTCCGTATCGCCTACCAGAATTCGGATAGAGTCCGCTCCAGGGCGGTCTGGATCTGAATCCACGAATACATGCTGCCCCCTGCACTCGTACTCAAGCTCATACTTGAAGAGTGTAGCCTCACCGAGATCAAGATCGCGGAAAATGATTGTAAGTGCTTCAAGGACATTCGACTTGCCAGTCCCATTGCGCCCTACGAGCACAGATGTGAATGTGGATTCACTGAATAGAATTGTGAATTCTTTAAGGTTCTTCCACCTGGGAATATGGAGTCGAACTAGGCGCATCAGTCAGTTATCTCCACAAAGCTACGATCGGGATATTTTACTTGACGAATTCGATGGCGACTTTCCTCCGTTTTGAGCTCGTTGTAAAACTCATCAACGTATTCGTCGTCGAAGCCGCTTTCCCTGAATAGTTCCTCTGTTGGCATCCTGCCTCCTGCTGCCGTCAGTACCTCATAGATTGATTTTCGCATTCCCATGACTAACTCCTGTGCTTCGGCAGGGGCGATATTCCGTTTGATGCGCTCACTGGGGTCTGCTTTGGGGGTT
>DATANP010000565.1:0-14094 GCA_036266195.1 Thermoanaerobaculia bacterium
AAAGGTCATCGTGCGGATCATATCCCACCCCGGGCCGGACCGGAGAGTGGTATCATTCCGGCCGCGGTCTGCCCGACCGAGCCCCATCCGCCAGACGTTTCGACCCAAAGACTCCCGAAGGAGGACCTCCCTTGCGCTTCCCAGGCGTGGACTTCATGGATACAGATACGCTCCTCACCGAAGAGGAGCGGATGGTGCGCGACACCGTTCGCGCGTTCGTCGACGACAAGGTCAAGCCGATCATCGAGGAGTGCCACCGCGACGGCCGCACTCCCCTGGAGCTGGTGCCCGAGATGGGCGCCCTCAACCTGTTCGGCGCCAGCCTCAACGAATACGGCCTGCCCGGCCTGGGCGGCGTCGCCTACGGCCTCATCATGCAGGAGCTGGAGCGCGGCGACTCCGGCCTGCGCAGCTTCGTGTCCGTCCAGAGCTCGCTCGTCATGTACCCGATCTACACCTTCGGGTCCAAGGCCCAGAAGGACAAGTGGATCCCGAAGCTCGCCACCGGCGAGGCCATCGGCTGCTTCGGCCTCACCGAGCCCGACTTCGGCTCCAACCCCGGCGGCATGCGCACCACCGCGAAGAAGGTGGGTAACGAGTGGGTGCTCAACGGCTCCAAGCAGTGGATCACCAACGGCACCCTGGCCGACGTGGCCGTGGTCTGGGCCAAGACGGACGAAGGCATTCGCGGCTTCGTGGTCGAGAAGGGCACGCCCGGCTTCACCTCCTCGGACCAGCACGGCAAGTTCTCGCTGCGCGCCTCGACCACCTCGGAGCTCGGCTTCCACGACTGCCGCATCCCGGCCGACGCCATCCTGCCCGAGACCACCGGCCTCAAGAACGCCCTGATGTGCCTCAACCAGGCGCGCTACGGCATCGCCTGGGGCGGCATCGGCTCGGCCATGGAGACCTACCACACCGCCCTGAGCTACGCCAAGGAGCGGGTGCAGTTCAACGGCCAGCCGATCGCCAGCCACCAACTCGTGCAGGAGAAGCTCGCCTGGATGGTCACCGAGATCACCAAGGGCCAGCTCCTCTCCATCCAGCTCGGCCGGCTCAAGGACGCCAAGCGCCTGAAGCACCAGCACATCTCCATGGGCAAGCGGAACAACGTCTGGGTGGCGCGCGAGTGCGCCAAGCTCGCCCGCGAGATCCTCGGCGCCAACGGCATCGTGGACGACTACCCGGTCATCCGCCACATGCTCAACATCGAGTCGGTCTACACCTACGAGGGGACGCACGACATCCACGGCCTGATCATCGGCGAGGCGGTCACGGGCATCCCGTCGTTCAACGCGCCGATCCGCGAGACCAAGGAGAAGCCCGTATCGGCGGGGGTTGTGGGAGCGGCGCGCTGATGGTGCTCGACCATCTGCTGGAACAGGAGTTCATCCGCGTCACCGAGCAGGCCGCCATCGCTTCGGCCCGCACCATGGGCCGGGGCGACCGCCGCCACTCCGACCAGGTCGCCGTCGAGGCGATGCGCCAGGAGATGGACAACCTGCCGATGGACGGCCGCATCGTCATCGGTGAGGGCGAGCGCGACAAGGCGCCCATGCTCTACGTCGGCGAAGAGGTCGGCAACATGCGGCACCAGGACGGCGCCGCGGCCGTGGACATCGCCGTCGATCCGCTGGAGGGCACCAACCTCTGCGCGACCGGCGCTCCGGACGCCGTCTCGGTCCTCGCCGCGGCCGAGCGCGGCGGCCTGCTCTACGCGCCCGACGTCTACATGGACAAGATCGTGGTCGGCCCGACCGCCCGCGGCACCATCCACATCGACGCGCCGGTCACCGAGAACCTGCGCAACATCGCGGGGGCGTTCGGCCGCAAGGTGAGCGACCTGACCGTCGTGGTCCTCGACCGCGACCGGCACAAGCAGCTCATCCAGGACATCCGGGACGCGGGAGCGCGCATCCGGCTGATCGGCGACGGCGACCTCTCGGCCGGCATCTCGGCGGCAGTGCGGGGCACCGGCGTGCACGCGGTGATGGGCATCGGCGGCGCGCCCGAAGGCGTGATCACCGCCGCGGCCATGCGCTGCCTCGGCGGCGAGATCCAGGCCCGCCTCAAGGCGACCAACGAGGAGCAGGAGAGCCGCCTCCGGGAGCTGGGCTTCCAGGACGTGAACAGGATTTACAAGACCGAGGACCTCGCGCCGGGCAAAGAGATCCTCGTGAGCTGCTCCGGCGTCACCGACGGCGAGCTCCTGCGCGGGGTCCGCTTCTTCGGCGGCGGCTCGCGCACCTCCACGCTCTTCATGTCGCTGTCGCGCAACATCATCCGCTACGTTGATACCATCCACCGCGAGCAGACGACTAAACCGGTACGCTTCATCTGATCCCGTTCCCTCACCCCCCGGCCCCCTCTCCCGTACCGGGAGAGGGGGAGGTCGATTAGGAGAGGTCTTCATGATCAAGCCGGACAAATGGATCCGGGAGTGGGGCCGCAACGGCGGCGTGACGCCCTTCGAGGAGGGTCAGGTCAACTCCGCGAGCTACGACGTGCGGGTGGGCGACCACTGGATCTGCCCGACGCGCGATCCCGAGGAATTCCGCGCTCCCCATGTGAAGCTCTTCCCGGGCGAGGTCGTGCTCGCCTCGACCATGGAATACGTGAAGATCCCGCGCGACGTGGCCTGCGACCTCAAGCTCAAGTCCACCCTCGGCCGGCTGTGGATCAACCACTCCCTCGCCGGCTGGTGCGACCCCGGCTTCGAAGGCGAGATCACGCTGGAGCTCCAGAACCTCGGCCCATCGCCCTTCATCCTCGAAGCAGGCAGAAGGATCGCGCAGCTCATCTTCATCTCGATGGAGTCGGAGCCCGAGGTCGCCTATGGCGAGCCGGGCTCCAGCAGCCATTACCAGGGCCAGAGAGGGACAACTCCCGCCCGGAGATGAGGAGCCCTGACGGCGTACGTATGCCCGGGGATCTATAATCGGCGCCGTCATCATGGGCATCGTAGGCAACCTGCGCACGATGCAGCTCGAGGAGCTGCTTCAGTGGCTCTCTCAGAGCCGCAAGACCGGCACGCTCGAAATCAAGACCGACAAGGTCGAGAAGAAGGTCTTCTTCCGCGACGGCCAGATCGTCTCCACGGCCTCGACGCGGCCCGAGGAGTACCTCGGCCACTTCCTGGTCAGCCACGGCCTGATCAGCGAGACCGCGCTCGCCAAGGCCATGGAGCTGCAGGAAGCCACCGGCATGCTCCTGGGCAAGATCCTGGTCACCAAGGAGATCCTCAAGGAGTCGGACCTGCACCAGATGCTCAAGCTCAAGAGCGAGGAGAGCATCTACGACATCTTCTCCTGGCCCGAGGGGGATTTCCAATTCCTCGACGACGTGCTGCCATCGGCGAGCTCCATGGTGCCCATGGTGCTCGACATCACGGCCATCCTCATGGAAGGGGTGCAGCGCGTCGACGAGTTCCGGCGCATCCGCCAGCTCATCCCGTCCCAGGACGCCATCCCGGTCCAGATCTACGAGTGGGAGCTGAAACACCCCGACCCCGGAACCACCCAGATCCTGGAGCTGGTCAACGACGAGCGTACGGTCGAAGAGATCCGTCTCCAGACCCATTCGAGCGAGTTCCACGTCTGCAAGGTCCTCTACGACCAGTGGTCGAAGGGCCGCCTCAAGGTCGTGAAGCCGCGCTGGCGCGACCAGCAGACCGGGACCTTCGCAGCGGGTTTGCCCACCGGCGATACGCTCCTGGAGTCCGGCAGGAAATACCTGGAGGAGCAGGACTACGAGCACGCGCTCCGGCACCTGCGCGCCGCCCGCAGCCTCGACCCGGAGAGCCAGGACATCCAGGAGGCGCTCACCCAGGGCGAGAAGACGATCCGGGGAGCCATCGAGAGCGCGGGAGTGACTCTCACGTCGGTCCCCTCGCTCGTCATCAGCTTCGACCAGCTCACCAACGCGAAGCTCTCCCCGCAGGAGGGCTTCATGCTCACCCGCCTGAACGGCACCTACGACATCCAGTCGATCCTCAAGATCACCCCGATGCCGCAGCTCGACGCCCTGCTCGTCTTCTGGAAGCTCAAGAAGGGCGGCTACATCAAGGTCGTCCCCGGCAAGGCCAAGGGTTAGCCGGGTCACCTCAAACCGGCCACGGCCGAGACACGTGCCGGTTCCCCCGGATGGCGAAGCGCAGCGGCCAGGCCGCGGCCTCGCCCGCGTAATCGACCCCGATCCGTGGACCGGCGACGATCTCCTCCGGCTCCGCCGGGTCTCCACGGGTGATCCTCAGCGGCTCTCTATCTAATAGGACGCCGTCCAGGCTGCGGTCGATCGCCAGGGCCTGGCAAAGTTTGCCCGGACCTCCGGCGAGATCTCCGGGTTTGACCGGACCGGACCGGTTCCGGTTCCGGTTCCGCGCCATCGCCTCCGCTCCCTCGACCGGCTCCCCGGCCCGGATCAGGACGGCGCCGCCGGTGTCCTTCTCCCCCGTAACCGCGTTCAGGCACCAGTGCATCCCGTAGATGAAGTAGACGTAGGCATGACCGCCGGGCAGATACAGGCTCTCATTGCGCGGCGTGCGCCGGCCGTCCCAGGCATGGCTCGCGCGGTCGGGCGCTCCCAAATAGGCCTCCACCTCCACGAGCCGGAGGACGAGACGCTCGTTTTCAAGATCGCGCACCAGCCAGCGGCCGATCAGATCCCGCGCGACCTCTTCGGCAGGCCGGCGGTAGAAGGACAGAGGAAGAGGTCGAAGGCGGCTCACAGGACCGAGGACGATACCGCGTTCCTCCATGGCATGTCGATTGCTGTCCCGAACCCACGAACCGGACGGGAAACAGATATACTCCGCGAGGAAATCAAGATGACTGCCGAACCCATCGTCGTGCGCGTCTCCATGACCTCGACCCTGCCTCCGCTCTTTGCCGAGCTGCCGGACCCGTTCGCCGAGCATCTCGACCCGGAAGCCCCCTGGGCTCTCCTCGGCGACGCGCTCGACGCCATCCTCACCGGCCTGCCGTCGGACGACATCCGCATCCGGATCTCACCCGACGTCCACCTGGCCGGCGACAGGGTCGTGATCTGCCCCGGCACCAAAATCGGTCCGGGCGCGGTCATCGAGGGTCCGGTCTACATCGGCCGGGACGTCGAGATCCGGCCCGGAGCCTACATCCGGGGCGGCTGCTGGATCGGCGACGGCTGCGTGGTCGGCGCGAGCACCGAGCTGAAGAGGGCCATCCTCCTCCCCCACGCCAAGGCGCCGCACCTGAACTACGTCGGCGACTCGATCCTCGGCGCACACGTCAACCTCGGCGCCGGGACCATCCTCTCGAACTTCCGCCACGATGGCCGGGAGATCCGCATCCCCTACGACGGCCAGGTGATTCCGACCGGGCGCCGCAAGCTGAGCGCCGTCCTGGGCGACGGCGTGATGACCGGCTGCAACTGCGTCGTCCACCCCGGCGTGGTCGTCGGCCGCGGCACGCAGATCTACCCGGGCGTCCAGCTCCGCGCCGGGGTCTACCCGGAGAAGAGCCTGATCAAGCTCAGGCAGGAGATCGACGTCGTCCGTCTAGAGTAGACCGACGGGCCTGGGGAAGGCCTGCGTCTTGCCGCCCACGCCCTTGTCCACGACCGGATAGGTGACCACCATCACCGTGCGGTCGTCGTCCGCCGGGGCTTCGCCGCTGAAGGCCTCGACGCTGGCGAAGATGGCGTCCACCACCTCCTGCGACGACCGGCCGAGGTTCTCGCGCGCCACCTTGAGCAGCCGCTCGACGCCGTACTCCTCCTCCGGCCCTCCGCCCTCGCGGCCCAGGGTCTCGCAGATGCCGTCCGTGTAGAACACCAGCATGTCGCCCGGCTTCATGATCACGAAGCCGCGCTCGTAGCTGGCCTCGGGGAGAGGACCGAGCACGGGCCCACCCTCCTCCATGCTGCGCACCAGGCCGTTGGCGGCCACGTGGTACGGCGGCGGATGCCCGGCGTTCACGTAGATGAAGACGCCGTTGAGCTCCAGCTCGCCGTAGAACATGGATACGAAGCGGCTGGTGAGGGTGCTCCGGTGGATGATGTTGTTCATCCGCTCCACCGTGCGCACGATCTTGAAGTCGCGCGCCAGGCCCATCCGCAGCCCCATGTAGATGTCGCGCACCTGGAGCGCGGCCGGCAGGCCGTGGCCGGAGACGTCCGCGATGGCGAGGCCGAGGATCTTGTCGGTCACCGGGATGAAATCGTAGAAGTCGCCGCCGACCTCCTCCATGGGCTCGGAGCGGCCGGCGAGGTCGTACGGGCCATAGGCCGGCGCGCGCTTCGGCAGGATCGAGGCCTGGATCTTGCGCGCCTGGGCGAAGATCCCCTCCATGCGCTCGCGCCGGATCTTCTGGTTGATGCCGTGGCGCAGGATGCCGAGCGAGAACAGGATGTCGTCGCTGTTCACTCCGGGCGCCACGTCGAAGGCCAGGATGTACTCCTCGTCGCCGACCTCGATGGCCGCGAACTGCTGCACGCCGAGGAGCTGCTCGAGGCCGCGGTCGATCTCCGGATCGTCGGCGCCCATGAACACCGCGCCCTGGTCGAGCACGATCTGGATCGGCCGGTAGGAGACCGGCACCTTGAGGCCGCTCGGCACCTCCTTGGCCTCGCCGAGCACGTCCTCCAGGACATAGCAGTCGCCCCGGCGCTCGTACAGGCGTCCGCCGTAGATCCCGAGCTCGTCGTGGAAGTTCCCGATGATGGTCTCGACCACGTTGTGAATGGTCGTGCTCATGTCGTCGTGGCGGTCCAGCGACGCCACGACCTGCTCCACCTTCTTCATCAACCCCCGGTAGTTCACCGGGCGGGCTTCCATGATCAAGACTGGATCTCCTTGGTTTCTTGCGCCGATTCTAACCGTTGTCGATCAGCGCTTCGACAATGCGGTCCTGGGCGCCGTGGGCGTCGCCGGCCACCCGGTTGAGCAGGATCGAGAAAGCATACGCCTTTCCCGAGACCCCCTTCGCATAACCGGAGAGCGCCGACACACCTTCCAGGGTGCCGGTCTTGGCGAAAACGTTGCCGCGGTACGGAGGCTGCGCCATGCGCCGCTTCCAGGAGCCCATGTCCTCGCCCGCATAGGGCAGCGACTGAGCGAACTCCGTGCCGGAAGGATGGAAGAACATGTGCCGCAGCAGGATCGTGAGATGGCGGGGAGCGAACCGGTTGTCCCGGCTCATGCCCGAACCGTCGGACATGCTGAACGAGCCGCGCGGGATGCCGATGCTCTGGGCGAACTCGCGCACCGCGCGCACCCCCTCGGTCCAGTTCCCGTGCTTGCAGCGCAGAGCCCCCAGGTGCTTCGCCAGGCTCTCGGCATAGAAGTTCTGGCTCCGCTTGTTCGTCACCCGGATCGCGGACAAAAGGTCGCTCCTATGGACCGCGATCCGCTCCCAGACCATGCCCGGCAGATGCTCCACGGGCCGGAGCCGGCCCTGGACCTCGATCCCCTCCTCGGCGAGAGCCGTCACCAGGCCCTTGCCGAAATACATCACCGGGTCCGGCACCGTGACCCAGGTCTCCACCGGCCCGGAATTGGAGCGGATCGTCCCCTTCACGAACAGCTCGGCGCCGTCCCTGTGGATGATGACGCTCTGCCCGCCCTTGCCGATCGTCCGGGCCGTGTTGCGCAGGTTGAGGACCGGCACGTCCGGAACCAGCTCGACCTTGGCCGCCTGTCCGGCGTAGCCCGGCCAGACCCGCACCAGGATGCAGTTGTCGTTGAACGACAGGCCGTCCACCGGGGCCTCGTACCACCGGGTGAGCTGGTCGCGGGGCCAGTCGGGATGGATGTTCGGGCCTTCATAAAGACCGTGGTCCAGGAACACGTCGCCCACCACCTTGCTCACCCCGCGGTCGCGAAGAGCCTGGGCCCACACCCGGAACGCGGCAAAGGAGTCGCCCCCGTAGTCGCGCCCTGAGATCTGGGGGTCGCCGCTCCCGACCACGCCGAGAGACCCATGGAGAACGCCGTCGCGAACTGCGCCGTTCATCACGAACCGGGTGTCGAACGTATACCCCGGCCCGAGCGCGTCGAGGATCGCCGCCGTGGTGAACAGCTTGGTGTTGGAGGCGATGACCCGCGGCTCGTCCGCGTTGTAGCCATACACGGTCTCCCCCGTGTCGAGATCCACGATATGGACCCCGAGAGCGGAGCTGACGCGAAGGGCATTCGCAACCTGGACCTCGAGAGCCTGCTGAAGAGTGGAAGGCGCGGCGGTCTCGACCCGGTTCGGGCCGAGAAGAAGAGCGACGAAAGCCAGGGCCAGGACGGCGGTCTTGCTACGGAACAGCAACAGCTCCTCCAACGGCTAGGGGTTTGATGGCCAGCGAGCCCCAACCGCTTGAGGTCCGCTTTGAGGCCAGTATACCGAAACCACGCCGCAGGAAGCCGCCATGGCCCGTCCGCACCGCATCTGCTGCACCGGCAAGGGATATCCTGGCCCGCCTCCTTGTCCGTTGCAGCCCGTGCTTCTGCGGGCCTGAGCTTCTTCCCGGCTGCCTCCTCCCGGCGCGCTGGCCCGGCGAGACCCGATTCGAGTCCGGCCAGACTGCTCCGTCGCAATGCAACCTTCCCTGTTGCAACTCAACCTTCCGTGTTGCGAGTCAACCTTCTCTGTTGCGACTCCACCTTCCCTGTTGCAATGTCACCTTACAACGCGCCACAGAACCTTACAACGGGCCACAGAACCTTACTTTCCCGTGGAGAACGTTGCAACGGCCCACAGAAGCTTGCAACGGCCCACAGAAGGTTACATCGGCGTAAAGAAGTTGACATTGGCTCAGGGAACGTTACAACGCGCCACAGAACCTTCCATTGCAACAGGGAAGGTGGAGTCGCAACAAGGAAGGTTACATTGCAACACAGAAGCTTACATCGCAACAGATCCACGCTTTGTGTTGCAAAGTGCCCTGCCGGCGCTCCCGGGATCAAGCGCCCCTTCGGGGCGCCGGCGTGTAGCCCCGGGTTTCAACCCGGGGTTACGGAGGCCCCAATCTCCATGCCCCGGGTTAAAACCCGGGGCTACACGCCAGCGCCCACAAGAGGCGCTCACTCAGCGCTTTTCGTAAGGAATCCCAAGCGCCCGAGGCGGCCGGGACCGGCCGATAAAGCCGGCCAGCACCACGATGGTCAGCACGTACGGGACCATCTGGATGAACTCGACAGGGATGTTCACCACTCCCTGCATCTGGATCGAGATCGCCTCGGCGAGCCCGAAGAGCAGGCAGGCCAGCATGGTCTGCACCGGCCGCCACTTGCCGAAGATCAGGGCGGCCAGGGCGATGAAGCCGCGGCCGGCGGTCATGTTGCGGGTGAAGAGCGAGGACTGGCCGATTGACAGGTAGGCGCCTCCGATCGCGGCCAGCATGCCGGAGATCACAACCCCCTTGTAGCGCATGGCCAGGACGCGGATGCCCGCGGTGTCGGCCGCTTCCGGGTTCTCACCCACGGCGCGCAGACGCAGGCCGAACGGCGTGGCCGAGAGCACGTACCAGGTGATCGGGACCATGGCGAAGGCCAGGATGATTGGCGCGATCGGCATCAGGTCCTGTTGCGGGATCTGCGGCGTGGCCCCGGTCGATTGGAACATGGCGCCGCTCAGCAGCGCCGGCAGGGCCAGGAAGAGGATGTTGATCGCGGTCCCGGTCACCACCTGGTCGGCCTTGCACTGGATGCAGACGAAGGCGTGGACGAACGCCACGGCTGCGCCGACCGCGATCGCCGCGAGCAGGCCGATCCATGGGTTGCCGGCGAAGTGCGTGACCACCGCGGCTGTAAAGGCTCCGGCCAGCATCATGCCTTCGAGGCCGATGTTGATCACTCCGGAACGCTCGGAATAGAGGCCGCCGAGCGCCGCGAGCAGCAGCGGCGTCGCGAGCCGGATCATCGAGAAGAGGAGCGCAATCTTGAAGATGTCGGCCATCGTCAGACCTTTCGACTCGCGACCTGCCGGCGTCCACGACGTCCGCGAAAGACCGCTTCCGCCGCCACGAACAGGATGATCACGGCCTGAAGCAACAGCACCAGGTCCTTGGAGACGTGCTCGGTGAAGATGTCCACGAACAGGCCGCCGCGCAGGAAGGCTCCGAAGAGCAGCGCCGCGAGCGCCACGCCGGCCGGATGGTTGCGGCCGAGCAACGCGACCGCGATGCCCGTGAAGCCGAAGCCCGCGGAGAAGCCGTCGTAATACCGGTAGCGATAGCCGAGCACGTCGTTGATGCCCACCATGCCGGCCAGCGCGCCCGACACCGCCATGGCGAGCACGATCTGGCGGCCGGTCGAGATGCCGCCGTATTCGGCCGCCGCCGGGTTCGCGCCGGTCGCCCGGATGGCGAAACCCCAGCGTGTCTTCCAGAGGAAGAGCCAGACCAGCACGCAGGCCGCGAGCGCCACGAAGAAGGCGACGTTCAGGGGGATGCGCTCCGGCAGCCCCGGAACGAACTTGCCGAGCCGCGCGATGTGCGCGTTTTCCCCGATCGGTGCCGTCTGAAGAATCGCGTCGCCTTCCGTTTTGTAATGGTATTGGGTGAGATAGCTGGCGAGCGCGACCGCGATGAAGTTCATCATGATCGTGGTGATGACTTCGTGCGCTCCGAAGCGCGCCCGCAGCACGCCGGGCACCGCGCCCCAGAACCCGCCCATCAGCATGGCCGCGAGGAAGCAGAGCGGCACGAGCACGATGGCGGGCAGGCCGGCGAACGTGATGCCGGCCCAGGCCGCGGCGAACGCGCCCATCACCAGTTGGCCCTCGGCGCCGATGTTCAAGAGGCCGCAGCGGAAGGCCAGCGCCACGGCGAGGCCGGTGAAGATCAGCGGCGTGGCGTAGAACAGCGTGTAGCCGATGCCGTCCGGCCAGGACAGGGCGCTGCCGATCAGCAATGAATAGGTTTCGATCGGGGAGTCGCCGAGCAGCAGGATGAAGACGGCGCCGACCAGGAAGGCCGCGGCCATGGCGAGGAGCGGAAAGACCAGGGATCGCAGTCGGCTCATGATTCTGTGGCTTTTTCCTGGTCAACCATCAGGCGGCGAGATGCCCGCCGGTCATCAGGAGGCCGATGCGCTCCTGGGGTGTGGTCGCGGGGTCCACCTCGCCGGCGACCTTGCCGGAGTGGAAGATCAGCAGCCGGTCGGCCAGCGCAGTGACCTCCTCCAATTCGGCGGAGACCAGGAGGATGGCGCAGCCCGCGTCGCGCAGGGCCACGAGTTGGCGGTGGATGAATTCGATCGCGCCGATGTCCACGCCGCGGGTCGGCTGCGCCACGAGCAGCAGCCGGGGATGGAGGTCGAGCTCGCGGCCGAGGATCAGCTTCTGCTGGTTGCCGCCCGAGAGGGCGCGCGCCAGCAGGTCCGGATTCGGCGGGCGGACGTCGAATTCCTTCACGATCCTTGCAGCCCTTTCGCGGACCGCCGGCCGGTCGAACCAGATCCCGCCCGGGCCGGAGGCGGCCGGCGGCCGGTCCTGGACTCCGAGGATCGAGTTCTCCGAAAGATCGAAATCGAGCAGCAGCCCGCGCCGGTGCCGGTCCTCGGGCACGTGCGCAATGCCGAGCTTCTTGCGATCGCCCGCGCCGAGGTTGGTCACGTCCTTCCCGTCGAGCAGGACCGAGCCGGCGAGGTGCGATGCCGGGACGAGGCCGGCGAGCGCTTCGATCAATTCGGTCTGGCCGTTGCCCTCGACTCCGGCGATGCCGACGATCTCGCCGCGGCGGACCTCGAACGAAATGTTTTCGAGCCGGCGGCTGCCGTCCTCCGCGGTCACGCCCAGGCCGCGCACGGCGAGCATGGGCTCGCCCGATATCGCCGGCATTGCCGGTTTCTTCTCCACCCGCAGCAGCACGTCGCGGCCGACCATGAGGCGGGCCAGCTCGGCGGCGTTGGTGTCGCGGGTATGGAGCTGGCCGACGACGCGGCCGTCCCGCATGACCGTCACTTCGTCGGAGAGTGCCAGCACTTCGGAGAGCTTGTGGGTGATGATGACGATCGTGGTGCCCTGCTCGCGCAGCCGGCGCAGGATCGCGAACAGCTCGGTGACTTCCTGGGGCGTGAGCACGGCCGTGGGCTCGTCCAGGATGAGCAGCCGCGCCTGGCGGTAGAGCGCCTTGAGCAGCTCGACGCGCTGCTGCTGGCCGACCGAGAGGGACTCGATCGCGGCGCGCGGATCGACGGCCAGTCCGAGCTGCTCGGAAAGGCTCCGCACCCGCGCCTCGGCGCCGCGGCGGTCGAGCGCCAGAGCGCCGCCGGGCTCGGCGCCCAGCACGATGTTCTCGGCTACGGTCATGGTCTCCACGAGCATGAAGTGCTGGTGGACCATGCCGATGCCGTGGGCGATCGCCTGCTCGGGCGAATGGATGTCCGCGACCTTGCCGTCGATCAGGATCTCGCCTTCGTCGGCCGTGTAGAAGCCGTAGGCGATCCGCATGGCCGTGGACTTGCCGGCGCCGTTCTCGCCGACCACGGCGTGGATCGTGCCGGGCTCGACGCGCAGGCTGACCTGGTTGTTGGCCACCACGTCGCCGAAGCGCTTGGTGATGTTGCGCAGCTCGATCATTTCGCTTTCGCCGGTACCGCTGCCATGGCGTCGGTGACCTTGATCTCGCCGCGGATGATCTTCTGCTTGGCCTCCTCGACCTCGCGGATCACGTCCGCCGGGATCAGCTTCGCGTTGTATTCGTCCATGGCGTAGCCGATCCCGTCATTGTCGAGGCCGTAGACGTGGATGCCGCCCTTGAACCGGCCTTCGACCCGGTCCCGCACGATCTGATAGACCGCGTTGTCGACCCGCTTGACCATGCTGGTGAGCACGTGGCCGGGCTTGACCCAGTTCTGGTTCGAATCGACGCCGATCACGAACTTGTCGTACTGCTCGGCGGCGTCGAACGCGCCGAGGCCCGAGTTGCCGGCAGCGGCGAAGATGACGTCCGCGCCCTTGCCGATCTGCGCCACGGACAGCTCCTTGCCCTTGCCCGGGTTGTTCCAGGCCGCGTCGGTGACGCCGACGTAGTTCTGGATGACCCGGATGTTCGGGTTCACCGCGTGCGCACCCTCCTCGTAGCCGGTCGCGAACTTGTGGATCAGGGGGATGTCCATGCCGCCGACGAAGCCGAGCACGCCGGTCTTCGAGGTGCGGGCGGCGATCATGCCGACGAGGTAGCTCCCCTCGTGTTCCTTGAAGATGAGCGAGGCCACGTTCGGCTGCCCGGTGACGCCGTCGACGATCGCGAAGTCGAGGCCCGGATAGTCGCGGGCCACCTGCTCGATGATCGGCGTCTGGGAGAAGCCGACGCCGATCACGAGGTCGTAGCCGCGCTCGGCGAAGGCGCGCAGCGCCGGCTCGACCGAGTTCGGGTCGCCAGGCTCGGCGTCGCGCAGGACGATCGGGAGGTCCTTGGCGGCGCGGCTTACCCCCTTCCAGGCGGCGGCATTGAAAGAACGATCATCCTTGCCGCCGGCATCGAACACGATTCCGACGTGGACGCGGTCCGCATCCTGGGCGGAGCGGCCCCCCTGCGCGCAGGCCGCGACCAAGCTCCCCAGGCAGCCCAGGATCAGGAGAAGCGCGCGCTGCATCGTTTTTCCCCGGTTCACGACAAGAGCGGAGGCTAACCGAGGCGGAGGGGAAAGGCAAGAATCGGACCTGGCCCCAGGCTTGCAACCTCTTTCTCCCGTAGTTTGGCTCGTCCCTCCGAAGCACCTCGGAGTTTTACGGATTTCTTCTCCCACGACGAGGAGGACAAGCATGCGAGATGACGAGAAGGACCTGAACCGAAGCACCGCGACCACCACCGGCACGACAGCCACCACCACAACCGAGCACCACGATGCGAACCCGGACCCGTTGACGGGTGAGCCGGGCGCGCACCCGGTCGGCACCGGTGTGGGTGCCGCGACCGGCGGCACGGTCGGCGCGGTGATCGGCGGAGCGGTGGGTGGGCCTCTGGGCGCCATGGTCGGAGCCGCCGTCGGCGGTCTGGCCGGCGGTCTCGCCGGGAAGGGGATCTCCGAGTCGGTCAACCCGACCGAGGAGGACGCCTTCTGGCGCGACCACTACAGCACCCGCCCCTACGCCTCGGGCCGCACCTACGAGGATCTCCAGCCCG
>DATANP010000566.1:0-14375 GCA_036266195.1 Thermoanaerobaculia bacterium
CGAAAATCTTCCGAGTTTACTTCCTTCTCAAACATAGAGACTAATTCTTCTGCCCGTTTGATTCTCTCGTGGGGCATATGCCTTGACGTTGACCCGATCTCCATTCTTAACCTGTCCTCTATAATCGCCGGAAGGTCGGACGTCTCTAGACGCTGAATCTGTCTCTCCAAACTCTCTATTGTTCCTCGGTTCTCTGTCCAGATCTTTGTCGGCGCTCTGAGCCAGTGCCACAGGAAAAAAAGAAACGCCACCAAAAGCGCGATGATTACGCCGACAGCCAAGTTCAGCGAAGAAAAAACTCCTGTCAGCATGCGCCCGCCGGTGATCCAAGCGATCCCGCTGACAGTGGAGACAACAACGGTTCGTACGAGCCAGTCTCGCGTACTCTTCCAGTCCGCGACGGCTCGCTTCCACCGCACTTGGCGGTAAGTAGGATTCTGTTCGGGCTTGTCTGGCATCGAACAGAGCCTATCAGCACCGAGCAGGGTACACTTCCCCCCGCCGAGTTACTCTCCTGACTTACGCCTCTATACCACCTACACATAGTTAGGACACGACCGCCCGTTGGATCGATCCGGCGAGCCGTTGGATAGAGAAACCGGCCGCCTTCCACATCCGGCGGCCCGTTGGACGCATCCAAGGAGTCGTTGGATGCACCCGGCAGCCCGTTGGATCGATCCGGCGAGGCGTTGGATGGAGAAGCCGGCTGCCTTCCACATCCGGCGGCCCGTTGGACGCATCCAAAGATTCGTTGGATGCACCCGGCGGCCTGTTGGATCGATCCGGCGAGCCGTTGGATGGAGAAACCGGCCGCCTTCCACATCCGGCGGCTCGTTGGACGCATCCAAGGAGGCGTTGGATTCATCCGGCGAGCCGCCGGAAAGAGGCTTTTGGGGTGGGAATCCGTGAGGAATCAGCCCCTCTCCATCACCCGCCGGGCCTGCTTGACCGAGGACGTTACTTCGCGGATCAGCCCGAGAGTCACCTGCTCGGCCTCGGCAGCCTTCCGGAAAAGGAGGAAGGCCGAGAAAGCGCTTTCCCCTTACCCCCCCAGCCCCAGCAGGTGGTTCGCGAACACCTCGTTGAACAGCGCCCCCGGGCGCCGCTGGCGGAGGAGGTGGACGGCTTCGGGTCCCGGGACGCCCAGGTGGTAGAGGATCAACCCGGCGACCAGGGCGGAGCGGTTGTAGCCCATGCCGCAGTGGGAGAGGACCCGGTGGCCGGCCTCTATCATCGAGGCGCCGAGGCGCGCCACGGCCTGGAGCTTCGCCATGTCCGGGAGGTCCTCGTCGTAGATCGGGTAGTAGATGTAGAGGACATGGTTCGGCATCGTCGGAATGCAGTGGTCGAGATCGCCTTCCAGGTCGATCACCACCGTGATGTCGTGCTTGGCCACCGACTCCCAGTCGTCGATCTTCGGCGACAGGTAGAGACAGCCCTTCTCGTCCAGGCAGATGATGTCCATGAAATCCTCCCAGGACGATTTTACGACATCCGGGGGTAACGGCGCCCGTGCCTCCTTCGCCTCGTAGAGGAGTAGACTATGGAGTATCCGTGCGCATAGCGCGAAAGGAGTGTCTGGTCATGAACACTGGAGTGAACCGGGTTCCGGCCCTGTTGGGTATTGCCCTGCTGGCCTCTTTGCCCGCCGCCGCGGCGGCGGGCGTGGTGACTTTGGCGAAGTCTCAGGCGAAGGCGGTGGAGAAGGGGTGGACGGCGGAGCGGTTCGCCGCGGCGCAGCCGATGCCGATGCAGGAGATGGACCGCGGCGGCCTGGACGGCATCCCGGAGGCCTCCTCCTGGGTGGCGGACGAGTCGGCGAAGGGCTTTTCCGCGGAAGGCCGCGCACCGATCGCCGGCATCCGCGCCGACGGGACGAACCGGTTGTTCGAGGCCGCGGACCGCGAGATGGCTCTGGCCGCCGAGGAGGACCTCGGCTCGATCCACGAGCCGGCCAATGGGAACGCCAACAACTACTTCACCAGCGCCCGGCTGGTGCCCACCTCCGCCGACCGCAGCTATCCGTATACGACCGTGGGCAAGCTGTTCTTCCACATCCCGAGCAAGGGTGACTTCTACTGCTCCGCCGCTGTGATCCGCGCGCGGATCATTGCCACCGCGGGCCAGTGCGTCCACAGCGGCACCGCGAACCCCGGCTTCTACACGGACTTCGAGTTCGCGCCCGCCTACCGCGACGGCGCCGCTCCGTTCGACAGTTGGGAGTGGGAGTACGTGGTCGTCCACAACACCTGGACCGGCGGCAACGGCAAGCTTCCGAACTCCGCGGACTACGCCCTGATCGAGTTGGAGGACAAGGTCATCAACGGCTCCACGCGGAAGATCGGCGATGTGGTGGGGTACCTCGGCTATGTGATCCAGCGCCTGCGGCCCAACCATGCCCACCTGCTCGGCTATGCGAGCAACTTCGACAGCGGCGAGAAGCTCCATCAGGTGACCGCCCAGGCGTTGCGCGCCGCGAACCCGAACAACGTGGAGTACGGCTCGGACATGCGGAGCGGCGCCGGCGGCGGGCCGCTGATTCAGGACTTTGGCGACAACCCCTCGCTCGTGAAGTGGATCGGCACACAGTCCTACTTCAACACCTCGACCGCGGTGAAGGTGCAGGGCGCCTCGATTCCGGACTCCCGCTTCACCGGTCTGCTCAACTCGGTCTGCGCGCACCGCGCGGGAAATTGTTGATCCAGTTCCCCCTCTCCCCAGCCCTCTCCCCCGTTCCGGGGGAGAGGGAGCTTTCCCTTACTTCACGTCCTGCTTCCTGAGATATTGATCGATCATGACCGCGGCGATGTTGCCGGTGCCCATGGCCACGGCGACCTGCTGGGTCATGGGCCGGAGGTCGCCCGCGACCCAGACGCCCGGCACGTTGGTGTCCCCGCGCTGCGACTGCGGCTGGGCGTGATAGCCGGTCGCGGCGATCTCGACGCCGAGCTGCTGTGCGAGGTCAGTCCGGCCGCGCGCCGGGCTGGAGACGAAGAAGGCTTCGGCGTTGAGCACGGTGCCGTCCGCCAGCTCGAGACCTTTCAGCTCGCGCTTCTCTCCGATCAGTCTTTTGATCGTCCCGGGGATGACCGGAATGTTCTTTTCGTTCAGCTTCGCGGCGTGGCGCTCGTTCAGCTCGGTCTCCGCCGTGGCGAGGATGCGCAGGCGCTCGGTGTAGCGCGAGAGGCCCACCGCGGTGCCGGCCGCGTTCTCGGCCGAGCCCACGGCGATCACGATCGTGTCCTTGCCCTGGATCTCGGGGGCCTCGCAGTCGGTGCAATAGAAAAGGTTTCCCTTGCCCGCATAGTGGAAGCAGGGTGCGTAGTCGCCATCCACGAGCGGATGAAAGCGGGCCACGCCGGTGGCCAGGAGGATGGTGCGTCCGCGCCACTGCTCGCCCTTGTCGCCGGTCAGCAGGAAGTCGCCCTCCCTACCTTCGGCTTTGACTACGTTGCCGCGCACGACCTCGGCGCCCATCTCCACGGCCTGGTCCCTGAGCCTCTTCTGGATGTCGATGCCACGTACGGCCGGCATGCCGGGGACGTTCCAGAGCTGCTCCAGGGTGAAGAACAGGGGGCCGGTCACGCGGTCGATCACCAGCGCCTTCCGTTCGTGCCAGGCCAGGTGGAGGGCGGCGGTCAGGCCGGCCGGCCCACCGCCCACGATCAGGGTGTCGTAGAGGGTCATGCGCGGATTCTATCCGCTTCTCTGTAACGTTCCGCGACTCTTCGAGCCTGATCGACTCAGGGAACCTGGAGGCTCAGAGCCTCCACCAGTCGTAATCGTTCTGTCCCGCGTCCCAGTAGATGTGGAAGGCGTCGCACTGGTCGTCGTGGAGGTCGATCCCGAGCCCCTTGCGGCCCGGCGGGTCGTCTTCCTGGATCGGCTCCAGGGCGATCTTCGCCTTGGAAGAGCAGAGCGAGCCCTGGTCGCCGTCGCCCCACGGGAACTTGAGGATCGAATGCCGGCTGGAAGGTCCGACGGGCCCCTTGACGATCCCCACGATGAAGAGGTCGCCGCCCTTGATCCCGGTCAAGGCGAAGTCCTCGACGCCGTCCTGATCGAGGTCGCCATGAAGGAGGCTCTTCGCGTCCCAGTCGGTGTCGGGCTCGCTTTGCCGGAGCAGGTCGAGGGCCGTGCGCGTCCCGGCAGACCGCGGCGTCGAGGCGCAGCCGATCAGGCCGAGAAGTGACAGCGCGAGCAGGATGCGGAGGGTGGTTTTCATAGGGGGCTCCTCCAGAGGGGCATCTTACCTGGAAACCGAGCTCCGCTCCTCGTACTCCTGGATGGCCGCGCGCAGCGCGTCGGGGATCGGGACCGAACGGCCGGTGCCGTAATCCACCCAGACGATGACGCCGTGGCCGTCCGCCACCCGCTCGCCCTCCGCGGTGCCGTCGCGCCGCACGATCTCGTACTCCATCCGGAAGCTGCTCCGTCCGATCTCGGACACGCGGGTCCAGACGTCAAGCTCGGCCGGGTGATGGACCTGTCGGCGGAAGTTGAGATGGGCGGCGGCGAGGGCGGGGCCGTGCTTGTCGCCTTCGCGGTGATCCAGCATCCGGATCGCCGCGAAGTAGCTCATCCGCGCCGATTCACAATAGGTGAAGTACTTCGCGTTGTTGACATGGCCCATGGTGTCCATGTCCCCCCACCGGACGGTGATGGGCTCGCGGTGGCCTTTGCGAGGCTCGCTCATCGCTTGTCGAACCGCTCGATGCGCTCCTGGATTTCCGTGATGATCCCTCGGACGGCGACCAGGTCGGTGGGACTCAGATGGGACTGCAACTCGTCGAAAAGAGATTCGATCGGCGGCCGGTAGTCGTGCATCAAGGTCGAGATGTCGCTCTCATAAAGGGCCACGCGGGCGAAGTTGCCCTGTCGATAAAGTGAGGGCAGCGCGTAGAGCTTGAGGAGGAGAAGACCTTCGACCGTGGCGCACGGGATGTCCCGCTCGGTAAAGCGCTGGGTCGTCGCGTAGTGGAGCCGGACCTTCTCGAACAGCGGGTTGCTGGTGAGCAGGAGATCGATCCGGAGGCCGTCGAAGCTGGCCTTGACGAAATCGTCATCCCGGTCCTCGACTCGGAGCTCCGGAAGCCTTTCGAGAGAGGAAAGGGCTATGATGAGGCCGATATCCTCGGTGTTGCGCCCTTCCACGTACTTGAGGATGGCGATGCCTCCGACGAGCAGGTATTCGATCCTCCGCTCCTGGAGAAGATTGAAAAGGCGGCTCACCGCCGCCATCAGATCGTCGCCGTGCACGGCACCTCCGCGTCCTGGGCCAAAGTTGAAGAGGACCGCGTTGCGGACAACCTTGCCGATGTGGACTTCCCGGACCTCCGCGGTTTTCATGGCTGGATTCTATCCGGAGAAGAGCTCCAGCAGCCGCTCGGGAGGCCGTCCGACCACGGCCCGGTCTCCAAGGACGCCGATCGGGCGCTGGAGCAGGGTGGGATGGAGGGCCATGGCGGCGATCAACTTTTCATCCGACTCTTCGCCGGTGAACCCGAGGTTGTTCTTCCGTAGCACGTCCCGAGGCCGTAGGCCGAGTTTGCGGAGCACGTCCCGGATTTCCTCCTCGGACAGCGGCTCCCGTGTGTACTCGCGGTAGCGGTGGTCGATTCCCTTCTCGTTCAGCAAGGCGACCGCCTTGCCGCATGTCCCTCAGGTGCCGGCGCAGATCAGCTCGATCATGGGCCTGATTCTAATCGATTCACCGTCCGATTCCGGACACCCCGCCCGGCACCGGACGGTCCCGGCGTGCCTGTTTTTTCCAGAATCGCAATGAAATCAATGACTTGAACTGTGGCACGGGCCGTGCTCTCTGGGTCGTCCGACCGAGGGAGAACGAACATGGACCGTGAGCTGGATGTGAGCTTTCAGCGGCGCCGGATCGGGCGCCGATTGGCCTGGGGGATCGGCAGCCTGGGCCTTGTCGTGGCCGTCCTGGTGCTGCTGCCGGGCTGGCTGCGGCCGACGATCGAGCGCGACCGGATCCGGATCGGACGGGTGGACCGCGGGCCGGTCGAGGGGATCGTCGAGGCGTCCGGGACCGTCATTCCGGCCTTCGAGAGCGTGGTGTCGAGCCCGGTGGACGCCCGCATCGAGAAGATCCTCAAGCGGCCGGGCGAGGCCGTGCGTGCAGGTGAGGAGATCCTCCGGCTCGACACCTCCGCCTCCCGCCTGGCACTGGAGACGATCGAGAACAACCTTGCCCGCAAGGTCAACGAGCAGGAGCAGGTCCGCCTCGCCCTCCAAAAGAGCCTCAACGACCTGCGCGGCAGCATCGAATCGAGCCGGCTCGACGCCGAGGCGTCCGAGTACAGGGCCGAGCAGAACCGCAAGCTCCGGGCCGACGGCCTGGTCTCCGAGCAGAATCTGAAGGCCTCCGAGGTCGAGGCGAAGAAGGCGCGGATCGAACTGGACCGGCTCCAGGCCTCGGTGGCCGGCGAGCGGCAGACCGCCCAGGCCCGGCTCGACGGCCTGGAGCTCGACCTCCGGACGCTGCGCAAGGAGCGCGACGAAGCCCTGCGCCAGCTCGAGCTGGCCACCACGCGCTCGGACCGCGCCGGGGTCATCACCTGGGTGGTGCCGCAGGAAGGCGCCACCATTCGCATGGGCGAGGTCGTGGCCCGCATCGCCGACCTCGACTCGTTCCGGGTCGAAGCCACGGTGTCGGACGTCCACTCTTCGCACCTCGCCCCGGGCATGCCGGTGCGGGTGATGATCGACGGCCAGCCGCTTCCGGGGCGGCTTTCGAACGTTTATCCGACGATCGAAAACGGCGCCGTCAAATTCGCGGTGGACCTCGACGACGCCCGCCATCCCAAGCTGCGCAACAACCTGCGGGCGGACGTCCTGGTGGTCACCGCCTCGCGCGCGAACGCGCTGCGGGTGCCGAAAGGGGCCGCGCAGGGCGGCGCCACGGAGCCGGTCTTCGTGATTCGTGGAGATCGCGCGTTACGCCGGACCGTCCGCTTCGGCGTGTCCGGGTACGACCACCTCGAAGTTCTGGAAGGACTTTCGGAAGGGGAGGACGTGATCCTCTCCGACATGAGCGATTACGAGCACCTGGAGCAGGTGAGCCTCAAATAGAGGGAGAAAAACATGATCCGCATGGACCAGGTCAGCAAGCTGTACCGCACCGATCGCATCGAGACGACCGCGCTCGACAACATCAATCTCGACGTGCAGAAAGGCGAGCTCGTCTCCATCATGGGCCCCTCGGGCTGCGGCAAGAGCACGCTGCTCAACCTGATGGGTCTGCTCGACGCGCCTTCGAAAGGAAAGGTCGAGCTCGACGGCATCACGATCAACGGCCAGGGCGACCGCGCCCTCGCCCGCGTGCGCAACGAAAGGATCGGATTCATCTTCCAGCAGTTCCACCTGGTGAGCGATCTCTCGGTGGTGGACAACGTGGAAATTCCGCTGCTCTACAGGAAGATGTCGAACCGCGAGCGGCGCAAGGCCGCGCTCGCGGCGCTCGACCGCGTGGGCCTCGGCTCGCGCACCCATCACTTTCCGACCCAGCTCTCCGGCGGCCAGCAGCAGCGCGTGGCGATCGCCCGCGCCATCGTCGGCCAGCCGAAGATCCTGCTCGCGGACGAGCCTACCGGCAACCTCGACAGCCAGATGGGCGACGAGATCATGGACATCCTCGAAGGGCTCAACAGGAACGAGGGCACCACGGTCGTGATGGTCACCCACGACCCGCGGCTGGCCGAGCGCACGCATCGCACGATCCGGCTCTTCGACGGACGGCAGGTGCAGTGATGATCAGGAACTATCTCAAGGTCGCCCTGAAGGTCCTGGCGCGGCGGAAATTCTTTACGTTCATCAGCCTGTTCGGGATCAGCGTCACGCTGCTGGTGCTCCTGGTGGCCGCCGCAATCTTCGATCACGCGCTCGCGCCGCAGGAGCCCGAGACGCGCAGCGACCGCACGCTCGGCGTCTACGACCTGGCCATGACGGGACCTCACAACGTCCAGTCGTCCGAGCCGGGGTACATGTTCCTCGAGCGCTATGTCCGCCCGCTGTCGGCGCTGCCCGGCGTGGAGGCCCTGTCGTTCATCTCGACGCCGCAGGGCGCGGTCGCCTATCTGAACGGCAAGAAGATCGAGTCGCGGCTCCGGCGCACGGACGGCGAATTCTGGAAGATCCTGGACTTCCGGTTTCTCGAAGGCGGACCGTTCACGGCCGAGGACGAGCGCAGTGCCCGGTTCGTCGCGGTGATCAACGAGACCACGCGCGGCCGCTTTTTTGGCGGCAAGGGCGGCCAGCCGGCGGTCGGAAAGACGATCGAGGTCGACGGTCAGCGCTTCCGGGTGGTCGGCGTGGTGCCGGACGTGCCGCAGCTCCGCTTCTCGTCGTCGTCGGATATCTGGGTGCCGATCAGCACCGCCAAGTCGAAGCTCTACCGGGAGCAGTGGATGGGCGGCTTCAACGCGCTGATCCTGGCGCGCGACCGCGCCGACCTGCCGGCGATCCGGTCGGAATTCCAGACCCGGCTGCGCGAAGCCGAGAAGCACCTCCCGGACCCGAAGATGTATCAGACGCTGAGCTCAGGCGCCGACACGCTGTTCGAGGCCCTGATCCGGCAGCTCAGCCCGGGCGGCCATATGAACCCGCCCTCGCCGGTCCGGGTCAAGGCGGTGCTGTTCCTCCTCATGCTGCTCTTCATGCTGCTGCCCACCCTGAACCTGGTGAACATCAATCTGAGCCGCATCCTCGACCGGGCGTCCGAGATCGGCGTGCGCAAGGCGTTCGGCGCCTCGTCGCGCACGCTCGTCGGTCAGTTCGTGGTCGAAAACCTTGTCATCACCCTGCTGGGCGCGGGACTCGGCCTGCTCCTGGCGATCCCGGTGCTCACGGCCCTCAACACGAGCGGTGTTTTTCCGTACGCCCGGCTCGTCGTGAGCTTCCGGGTGTTCCTCTACGGCCTGGCCATGGCCGTCTTCTTCGGCATCCTCTCCGGGGTCTATCCGGCGTGGCGGATGTCGAAGCTTCACCCTGTCCAGGCTCTCCGCGGGAGGTCGGTATGACGCGTCACCTGTTCAAGCTGGTGTGGAACCGCAAGCGCACGAACGGCCTCATGATCCTGGAGATCTTCTTCTCCTTCCTGGTCGTGTTCGTGGTTTCGACCCTGGGGATCTACTTCTGGGACAACTACCGGCAGCCCCTGGGATACGAGTGGCAGAACGTATGGAAGGTCTCGGTGGACATGGGCCAGGGCGAGCAGGACGACGACGCGATGAAGGCCGCGCGCCTGAAGACGCTCGATCAACTCCTCCGGGAGGTCGAGGCGCTGCCTCCCGTGGAGTCGGCTGCCGCGGCCATGGTGAGCCCCTACGATCAGGGCGGCTGGACGAGCGGCACGAAGATCAATGGCAAGGACGTCGAGATGGAGGCGAACGCCGCCACCGATCATTTCGCCGAGGTCATGGGACTCGAAGTGGTTTCCGGCCGCTGGTTCCAGGAGTCGGACAACGCGCTCGCCTGGGACCCGGTGGTGATCGATCAGGAGCTTGCCCGCGAGGTGTACGGCGACAAGGACGCGGTCGGGCAGGCGTTCGGCGAGCCGGCTCCATCGGAGACGCCGAAGCGGGTGGTCGGCGTGGTACGCGAGTTCCGCAAGGGCGGCGAGCTCTCGGCGCGCGCGAACTTCATGTTCGAGCGCCTGCGCCTCGACAAGCCGATGTGGTTCCAGTCGCGGTCGATCCTGATCAAGGTCAAGCCCGGCACGCCGGCGCAGTTCGAGGAGGAGCTGACCGCGCGGCTCCAAGGCGTGGCGCCCGAGTGGTCGTTCCGGATCAAGCCGCTCTCCGAGGTCCGGCGGGCCACGTTCCGGGAGCTGCTGGCGCCGCTCGCGGCTGGCGGCACCGTGGCGTTCTTCCTGCTCCTCATGGTGGCGCTCGGACTGCTCGGGGTGCTGTGGCAGAATCTCCTGCAGCGCACCCGGGAGCTGGGGCTGCGGCGGGCGGCGGGCGCCTCGCGCGCGGAGGTCCACCGGCAGGTGCTCTTCGAGCAGCTCATCCTGACGAGCTTCGGAGTGCTGCTGGGGGTGGTCCTGGTCGTCCAGGTGCCGTTGCTCGACCTGATCGGCTTCATCCGGCCGGCGGTGTTCGCGGCCGGGCTCCTCGTCGCCATGGCGTCCATGTATCTTCTCTCCGCACTCTGCGCCGTCTATCCGAGTGCCCTGGCGAGCCGGGTCCACCCGGCGGAGGCGCTGCGCTGGGAGTAGCTCCATGATCCTGATCGCGGACGACGACCCGTCGGTGGCGGCCTCTCTCGGCCTCCTCCTCAAGCGGCACGGCCACCCCACGCTGGCGGCCCGGTCGCAGGAGGAGGCCCTGCGCCATCTCGACGCCGAAGGCGACCGGATCGCCCTGGTGCTCCAGGACATGAACTTCTCCCGCGGCACCACCGGCGAGGAGGGGCTGGAGCTGCTGCGCGAGATCCGGCGCCGCCGGCCCCAGCTCCCGGTGATCCTGATCACGGCCTGGGGCTCGATCGCGCTCGCGGTCGAGGGGATGAAGGCCGGCGCCGCCGACTTCGTAACCAAGCCCTGGGGCAACGCGCAGCTCCTCCAGTCCGTGGACACTGCCCTGTCGCTCGCCCGCTCCGGAGACGGCAAGGCGGCCCCGGCCAGCCGCGAGGAGCTGGACCGGCGCTTCGACTTCCGCGGACTCATCGGCCAGGACCCGCGCTTCCTCAAGATCCTGGAGGTGATCGGCCGCGTGGCGCCCACCGACGCCTCGGTCCTGATCACCGGCGAGAGCGGCACGGGCAAGGAGCTGGCCGCCGAGGCGATCCATCGCAACAGCCGGCGGAAGAACGGCCCGTTCGTCAAGGTGAACCTGGGCGGCATCTCCTCGACGCTCTTCGAGAGCGAGATGTTCGGCCACGTGAAGGGCGCCTTCACCGACGCCCGGGCGGATCGCAAGGGCCGCTTCGAGATGGCTCACGGAGGCACGATCTTCCTCGACGAGATTGGCGAGATCGATCCGAGCGCCCAGGTGAAGCTCCTGCGCGTGCTCCAGGACCGCTCTTATGAGGTCCTCGGCTCCAGCATCACCCGGACCGTGGACGTGCGGGTAGTCTCGGCGACCAACCGCGATCTGGGAGAGCAGGTGGCCCGCGGACTGTTCCGCGAAGACCTTCTCTATCGATTGAATCTCATCGCCATCCGCCTGCCGCCGCTGCGCGAGCGGAGGTCGGACATCCCGATCCTGGCCCGGCATTTCCTGGACGCTTCGGCGCAGATCTATCGCCGGGGCGCTGCGGTCTCGATCTCCGACCGGGCGCTCGACTGGCTCCGGGACCAGAGCTGGCCGGGCAACATCCGGCAGCTCAAGCAGACCCTGGAGAGGGCCGCGCTGGTCCTGGACGGCGACGTCCTGGAGGTGGACGACCTGCTCGCGCTCTCCGACCTGGAGACCCGGGCCGCCCGCGACCCGAACGCCCTGCCGAGCCCGGGCAGCATGACGCTCGACGAGATGGAGAAGGCCATGATCGTCAAGTGCCTGCGGCACTACGAGGGCAACGTCACGCGCGTGGCCGAGGCCCTGGGCCTGTCCCGGGCGGCGCTCTACCGGCGGTTCGAAAAGTACGGGCTCCAGCCGTGAGGACCCCTCACCCCCTGGCCCCCTCTCCCATCCCCTCCCCTCCACCGGGAGAGGGGGAACCCTCCTTCACCGGGTTGCCGGGATCGAGCCGGTTCGCTCCAGCCGCGTCCCGAGAAATACGGGCTGCAACCGTGAGGACCCCTCACCCCCTGGCTCCCTCTCCCATCCCCTCTCCTCCACCGGGAGAGGGGGAACCCTCCTTCACCGGGTTGCCGGGATCGAGCCGGTTCGCTCCAGCCGCGTCCCCCCTCTCCCGGGAGGGTGGGAGTGCGATGGGAGAGGGGGCCAGGGGGTGAGGGGCCTCAGTCTCCGCGCCAAGGTCGTCCTCTACCTGGTCCTGATCCACCTCGTCCTGGGGGCGATCTCGTTCCTGGCCCTGCGGGAGAACCGCTGGCTGCTCCTCGCGGTCGAGGGCCTGTTCGTCCTCTCGATCGCCCTCGGCTGGATGCTCGTCCGGTCGTTCTTCGTGCCGCTCGACCTGATCCGCACCGGCGCCGAGCTGATGAGCGAGCGCGACTTCACCTCGACCTTCCGCGAGGTGGGGCAGCCGGAGATGGACGCGCTCATCCGCATCTACAACGGCATGACCGAGCGCCTGCGCGACGAACGTCTCCAGCTCCAGGAGCGCAACTTCTTCCTCGACCGCCTGCTCGCCGCGTCTCCCTCGGGGGTCCTGACGCTCGACTTCGACGGCCGGCTCAGCTCGATCAATCCGAGCGCCCGGCAGCTCCTCCAGGTGGAGGGCGACCTCCAGGGACGTCCCTTGACCGAATTGGGTTCCCTCGGCGAGGCCCTGGCCGGCGTGCCGGCGGGGGAGTCGCGGGTGGTCTCCGACGGTCCGCGGCGTCTGAAGGTCTCGCGGGCCGAGTTCTTCGACCGCGGCTTTCCCCGGAGCTTCCTGCTGGTCGAGGAGCTGACCGAGGAGCTGCGGGCCTCGGAGAAGGCGGCCTACGGCAAGCTGATCCGGATGATGTCGCACGAGGTCAACAACTCGGTGGGGCCGGTGTCGTCGCTCCTCGACTCCTTCCGCGGCTACAGCTCGGCACTGGGGGACGAGGACCGGTGCGACTTCGAGGAGGCGATCGACGTGGCGGTGGCGCGGATGCGGCGCCTCTCCGCCTTCATGAACGGCTTCGCCGAGGTGGTCCGCCTGCCCGAGCCGGACCGCCGGCCGTGCGACCTCCGCCGGCTCCTCGACGAGATCGTGCTCCTCCTCCGGCCTGAGTTGGAGCGCCGGCGCATCCGGGTGGAGTGGGAGACCCACGACCCCGTGCCTGTCGTCGAGCTGGACCGGAACCAGATCGAGCAGGTACTCGTCAACGTGCTCCGGAACGCCATGGAATCGATCGGAGAGGACGGCCGGATCGGCCTCCGTCTTTTCCTGGAAGCGGACCGGGTCGTCCTGACCATCTCGGATACGGGACCGGGCATCCCGGATGACGTGCGTCCGCTGCTGTTTACCCCGTTCTTCAGCACCAAGCGCGACGGCCGCGGCCTGGGCCTGACCCTGGTCCGCGAGATCCTGACGGCGCACGGCGCCCGCTTCGGCCTGGAGAACCGGAATGGAGGAGCCGAGCTCAGAATCCAGTTCTGAAAGGCATCCTCAGGGCGAAAAACGGCCGTTGAGGGGCCTGCCCGCCTGGGCAGACCCCTCCGGCCTTACGCTGCCGGCTTTGCGGCAGCGGTACTCCGGGATTCAGTTGTCAATGAACCCTTCGCAGTCCGTTGCCGGCCCTCGGCCGGTCCCGGCCTGCGTCCGGCAAGCCCTGGCGGACACTCCGCCAACGTCTGCCGGTATTCGGCCGGGACCGGCGGACTGACCGCCAGCGCCCGGCACCTCTCCGCATCCTTCTGCCGTCCGCCGCCAGACCCTGGCGGACCTTCCGCCAGCTCAGGCCGGAGACCCGCAACGGTCTGCCGGCAATCCGCGACTCCTGTCCGGAACCCCGCCGGCCTCGGCGGATCCTCCGCGAGCGCCGGCCGATCCCCGCCGACAGAGGAAGTATGCTGCATACCACACAAAATTTCAACTTGCCTCTTGACAAGTATGCGCCTGCATGGGATCGTATGCGCCATCGGACGGTGCTCAGGGGACCATGGTGGTTCTCGGGAAGAGCCGTCCGGAAAGGAGAATAGATCATGCCCTCTTCGTATGCGGATTATGTGCGAGACTGGGAGTCGCTGCTGGAGGCGGTGCGGGAAAATCAGGACCTGCTGCCGAACGTCGACCTCAACCTGATCGAGCTCAGCGACCTGCTCGACCAGGTCAAGCAGAGCAAGACCCGGCAGGAGCTTCATGCCGGCGCCCGGCAGAAGGCCACGCAGGATGTCGGTCTCCTGCTGGACCTGGGGAAGGAGGCCTCGGTGAAGCTGCGCGGCTTCGTGAAGGCGAAGCTCGGTCCGAAGAACGAAATGCTGGTGCGCTTCGGCATCACGCCGGTGCGCACCCGGTTCCGCCAGACCCAGAAACCGACTCCGCCTCCGCCGCCGACCGAGTAGCGCTGTCGTTGTAGCCGTAGGGAGGAGCGCGCCATCTGCGCGCTCCTCCCGCTGTTCTTACGCAGAGAGATGCAGCACCGGAAGCCCTGCTTCATGAGGGCTTCCGGAAGGGTTCTTTGACAATTTGCTGGAATGGTGGCCACCGAGCCCAAGGCCGCCACCGTTCCGCCTCGGAGACCCGTCTGCCGTGGGGCGGCGGCAACGGGTCTTTGCCGGAGGTGTGCGGAGGCTGGGATGCTCCGCACACCTCGGGAC
>DATANP010000567.1:0-8760 GCA_036266195.1 Thermoanaerobaculia bacterium
CGACGGGTCCGCCACGGTATCCACATAGCGCCAGACCACCGCGAGCTTGGCGCCGACGGAGCCGCCGAACAGCGATCCTCCGAGGACCGTCAACAGATCCAGATCGAGCCGCCGCCGCTCTCCCGCTCCGGCCAGGAAGACCACGACGGCAGCCCCCGTGCCCAGGAGGACGAACAGCGCGTGGAGCGGCGGACCGTACAAGCCTCAGGCCTCCTGGAGAACCCGGCCGGTCCGTTCCGAGAGCTTCATGCGGCCGAGCGCCGGCCACGCCTGGGCGGCGCAGAAGGGAACGCACTGGTGCGCCTCTCCGTCCTGCGCTTCTCCATCCTGAAAATCGCGGGCCGTGCCCACGTGGACGCAGCACTGCACCAGCCGCTCCTCGATCATGGTGTGGATGTCCATGAAGGGCTTGACCGTGATCCGCTTCACCCGCCGGCCGAGCAGGTCGCGCAACCCCTCCGTGCGCCCAGTGAGCGCGCCGCTGGCCAGCCGGAGGAGGTCCGAGAGCCCCAGGTCGCAGCTCTGGCAGACGTTCCGGAACAGCTCGCCGATCGAAGGCTGGGCGAGCGAGCTGGACTCGGAGAACAGGCCGAGAAGAGAGGACTTGACCAGCGCGCGCAGCTCGGCCGACAGGTCGGGATCGACGATGCGGTTGCTCACCAGGTCGAGGTGCGACTTCAACCGGTCGTGGCCGAGGATGGCCGGCAGCGACTTCCAGGAGCCGTCGTCGGTCCGCATCAGGTAGCCGATGCTGCAACAGTGGGGATGGCTGCACGGGAGCGCCGTGAGGTCGCGCCAGGTCACGAGGCCGCCGGTCTGGGGTCCCATCCGCGCGAGCACGCCGGTATGGGTGAGCCGCGCCTGGGGGTCGATCGGTGTCGAGCGCCCGCTCCCGAACTGCGGCTGGATGGAGACGCCGCCCACGAAGGGCGTCGCGAGGGCATAGAGAAGGACGTCCCCGATCTCGTCGTCGTTGACCCCGAGCGAGGCGGTCATGGTGAGGGTCGTGAACACGCCGGCCGCGGACAGGCGCTCGACCGCCTCCTGCTTGATCCGGCGCAGGTCGGCGCCGCGGTGGTGGCGGTGGGTTTCGAGGCGGAAGCCGTCGAACTGGAGGTAGACCTCGATCCGCTTGTGGTGCCGTTCGAGGTAGGCCAGGAGCCGGTCGTTCTGGGCGATTTCGATCCCGTTGCTGTTGATCAGAATGCGGCCGACCGGGCGGTCGAGCACGGCGTCGAGGATCTCCAGGAGCCGGGGATGGAGCGTGGGCTCGCCGCCGGAGAGCATGAGCACGTCGAGCCGTTCCTCCTCGCGCGACAGGCGGGTGTCGACGCTCGCCAGGACGTCGGCCACCGGCACGGCGCCGCGCAGCTCGGGCGAGCTGGCCGCGAAGCAGTTCGGGCAGCAGAGGTTGCAGGACAGGTCGATGTCTTCGAGCAGGATGCAGGTGTGCTGGGTCTGCATCTCGGGCAGGCCGCGCAGATAGGCCTGGGGGATGGGATCGAAGTTGCCGGCCGCGTCCGCGACATGGCGCTTGGTGGGCGCGGTCCACTCTTCGAGGTAGGAGAGGATCTCGGCCGACTCGTCGTAGAACGTGCGGACCCGCCCATGCTCCGGGCAGCCGCGCACGAGCCACACCCGGCCGTCCTCCTCCGCCAGGTACCCCGACAGGCGCCGGACCTCGGCGAGCGGCCGCTCCGGGTCCTCGATGTGGCAATGCGGGCAGTAGGCGGAGACGTAGCGCAACAGGCGGTCGCCGCGCAGGGGCATTCCGGGCATCTGCTTCTCCTCTCGTTCCGGTCCCTGGCATTATCCCCCATCTGTATCCCCATCTGTGGTGATGCATTTATCTTGACTTTCCTATAACCAGTTCTTAGAGTGCGCTGTAGTTCAGTTGTCAAAGACTTCGTTCCTGCTTCGCTGGGCGTCCGTGCTCCGTCTCTTGCTTGCGTCCGTTCCTTGCGGGGGCGACGTTCATTTTCTTCGGCCGTATGGGGGGAGGTCATCCCGTGATTCCACGTCCATCATTCGCTCGCAAGGCCGTCGCCTGGCTGCTCATCTACGCAATGTCACTGCCGGCGCTCCCTGCGCTGGCCAGCCCGATCGCCGCGGAAGTGCCCGCCGACGCGGTGCAGACCGCGACGGCGCAGCCGCAGGTCGTCCTGGCCACCGGCTTTGCCATCAAGGCGGTTGGCAGCGCGTGGGCGGTGACGGCAACGGTGACCGATGCCTCCTCACAGCCGCTCGCCGACGCCTCGGTGCACTTCAGCGTCTCCAGCGGTCCCGATGCCGGGACGGCGGCCGACGTGGTCACCGATCCGTCCGGCCATGCCAGGCTGACGCTCTCCGCCTCCGCGGCGGGCGTCGACGTGGTGCAGGCATCGATCACCGACGACGGCGGCACCGTCGTCAAGGCGACGCCGCTGTCACTGCAATGGACGGCAGCTCAGGGATGCCCGGTTCCTCCGGAGGGAGCGCCGGCGCCGGCGCAACTCGCCTATCTAGGACCGACCAGCGCGGAGTACGGCGACAGCTTCGACTCCGCCGCGCTTCTGACCGACTCGCTCGGCGCGCCACTGGCGGCCAAGAGCATCGTCTATACGCTCGGCACTGTCTCCGGCTCGGCAGTCACCGACGCAAACGGCCTGGCGCGCATCGCCATCGCGCCGCTCGCCGTCGGATCGCTCGTCCTGCACCTCTCCTTCGCCGGTGACGCGAGCGCTGGCGACGCGGCGGCCGATCAGACGGTCGACGTCGCGCACGACGAGACCCTGCTGGAGCTCGGCGGTCGCAGCGCGCTGGCCACGGGAGTCGCGCAGCAGGTCTCCGCGACGCTCTTCGACGGGGTCGATCACGCGCCTGCGCCGCTGGCCGGCAAGACCATCACCTTCACTGTCAACGGTGCATCCGCCTCGGCCGTCACCGGCGCCGACGGTGTCGCCAGCGCAACCATCACCATTCCGGCGTCGGGCTCCGGCGGTGCGACCCTCGAGGCGCGCTTCGCTGGCGACGAGCACTACCTCCCGTCGAGCGCGCGGGCCACGACCGCGCTGTACGTTCCGTCCGGCTTCATCATCTGGGGCGGCAACCCGGCACCGCTGACGGTCGGGCAGCGCGTTAACTTCTGGGGCAGCCAGTGGGACAAACAGGTCCTCGGCGGGCAATACGACACGAACGCCGGCTTCAAGGGCTACAGCAGCACCAGGCCGAACGTTTCCCTCTGCCAGACGAACGCAACGCCAGCGACGCTCACCCCGTCCTGCTGGATCGACAAGGACGGCCAGAGCAGCCCGCCCGAGACGCTCCCTCCGTTCATCGGAGTTGCCGTGGCCACAGCGGTCGTCAAGGGCGGCTCGGACGTCTACGGCAACGTCGCCGCCGTCGTGGTGGTGAGGGTCGAGCCGGGCTACGGCGCCGATCCGGGCAAACCGGGATTCGGCACCATCGTCGCCGTGGCCGACGGCGGCGGCCGGGTCCCGCGGCCGCAGCTCGCCGTGGCGCAGCAGCAGCCGCAGAGCGTCCTGCCGGGGGAGGCGTTCGACGTCGTCACCGGCATCACCAATCAGGGGAGCGCGCTGGCGCACGGCATCCACGTCGACGCGGCCTTCGACGGGTCGACTCCGGCGACGGGAGCGGCCGCGGTCGCCGACCTCGCCCCGCACGTGCAGGCCGCGGCGACCTTCCACGAGACGACGGCCGCGCCGTCTGTTCGCGCCGTCTCGGAGACCGTCGGTGCGTACCAGCTTCGGCTCGCCACGCTCGACGGCGCGCGCCTGAGCAGCGTTTCCACCGTTACGTACGGCGGCGCGAACGGCGAGCCCTACCTCCCGGTCCATGCCACCTCGAGCTCCATCGTCCGTCTGCCGCGGCTGTTCGCGTCGATCGCGGCGCCGTCGTGCGTCACGCCCAGCCAGCGCGTCACCTACAACGTGACCGTCACCAACCTCGGCTCGGCCACCGCGGTCGCGCCGGCGCTGGCTGTGACGTTCCCCGATGGGACGACGGCCACCGCCGCGCCGGGTGACATCGCCGCAGGCGCCGGCAAGGTTGTGCCGCTGACCTGGAGCGTGCCGGCCGTTCCGGCGAAGGCCGCCGAAGAGACCGATGCCGACTATCGCGCGCGCCTCGCGGCGCTCGACGGTACGACGCTGACCTTCCGCGTCGGGACGACGTGGAGCGACAGCCGAGGCGGCGGATACGGGGACGTCGTGGCCGGGCAGAGCGCGGTCGAACGGCTCCCGATCCTGGAGACGGTGCTGGCGACCGATGAGACGGCGCTCCCGGCGACGCTGCTGAGCGTCAGGGCGAGCACGGTCAACCGCGGGACCGGCAACGCCATCCAGACGGACGTCGCCGTCCGGAACCCCGACGGCACGACGGTCGCCGTCGCGCCGTTCACACTCGAAGCGGGCGCCACGGCCGAGCGCACCATCCCATGGCAGATCCCGGCGGTGGCGCCGAAGGGTTCCGGGGAGACCGACGCCGCCTACCGCGCGCGCCTCGCGGCGAGCGACAACGTCGCGCTGAAGCTCCAGTCGACGACGGCCTGGACCGACGCCAACGACTCGCGCTACGGACCGGTCGGCGCCAACGCACAGACGCTCGAGGTCCTTCCGGTGCTCGGGGTCGCCCTGAGCGCTCCGGCCGAGGTGCTGTCGGGCCAGACCATCCAATACACCGCCGTCGTGAACAACGACGGCCACGCGCCGGCAGCGACGGCCAGCCTCGTCGCCACGCTGCCGGATGGATCGGCGCAAACCCTCGCCGTGCCGGCCGCCGCGCTCGCAGCGGGCGGCAACGCGCCGGTCACCTTCTCATACGCCGTTCCGGAGACGCATCCCAACGGCAGCGACTCCGCCTCCGTGGCGCTCCTCTGGTCGGACGCGAACGCCAACGCCTACGGGCCGCTGACCGCGGCCGCCACCACCAAGGTCATCCGTCCGAATGAGGCCCCGGTGGTCAACGCCGGACCCGATCAGAGCGTCCGTCTGCCCAACAGCGTGACGCTCAACGGCAGCGCCACGGACGACAACCGTCCGAACGGCACGCTCGCCGTCAGTTGGACGCAGGTGATCGGTCCGGGCACGGTCGTCTTCGGCACGCCGAACGCGGCGGTGACCACGGCGGCCTTCAGCGCGCCGGGCGATTACGTCCTGCGGCTCAGCGCCGACGACGGGCAGCTCTCCGCGAGCGACGACGCCGCGGTGCACGTCAGCACGGCGACGCTCACGCTCACGCCGGCCGCGGCGGGCCCGAACGTCACCGGCACCACGCAGACCATGACCGCCACGCTGCTCGAGGGCGGCGCGCCGCTGGCCGGGCAGCCCGTGCAGTTCGTCATCGCCGGCGCGAACGCACAGACGCTCGCCGCCACCACCAACGCTGCCGGCGTGGCGAGCATCACCTATACCGGCACGGCGAACGGCAGCGACACCATCGTCGCCAGCAACGGCGCCGGGTCGTTGCTGGTCCAGTCCGGCGCCTCGCACGTCGACTGGGTGACGCCGGTGCAGAAGGTTTCCACCACCACCGTCCGCGGGCGCTTCTTCACCGCGCCGAACAACGGCGCGTTCACCGCCACGCCGACCATGACGCCGGTATTCGAGCAGTTCTTCCCCACCATCAACTTCAACCCGCCGTCGGGGACGGTGCCGGGCAATACATCGGGTGTCAACGAGCTCACGCGCCCGATGTACAACGTCACCACCGACCTGAACGGCAACTTCACCGGCACGATCCTGGCGCGCGGCAACGGCGCCACGCTCGGCACCAACTTCATGACCAACTTCAACGCCGTCTTCACCGGCACCTTCACGGTGGCGACGGCGGGGAATATCACCTTCAATTTCTACAGCGACGACGGGTTCATCTTCGGCATCGGCAACGGCGCCACGCGCGTGAGCGGCGCGCTCTTCAACCCGCCCACGAGCATGCGGACGCCGTTCGAAAACTTCCCGGTGATGGGCGCCTACAACACGGCGACCGCACCGGTGGCCAACAGCGTCACCGTCAACTTCCCGGCGCCGGGCAGCTATCCATACGAGCTCGACTACTCCGAGTGCTGCGCCGGACAGTTGGCCATTACCATGACCACCTCGACGCCGAGCGGCAACCGCGGCGTCCCGCCCACCGGCTCGCTGGTCATCTCGCCCAACTCCGTCGCCAATCCGCCGGTCGGCGCCACGCTCAATCTCACGATCACCGCCACCGACGCCTCGGGCCTCTCCCTGGCGAACCTGCCGCTGACGCTGACCGTCTCCGGCGCGAACGCGCAGGTCCTGAGCGGCGTCACCGGCTCCGACGGTCGCGCCGCCTTCAGCTACGTCGGCGCCAACCCGGGCGGCGACACGCTGCAGGCCACCGCCGCCATCGGCGCCACCATCGCGTACTCCAACATGGTCTTCGTCACCCGGGGGACGAACCAGACTCCGGTGGTCAACGCCGGTCCGGATCAGACCATCACCCTGCCGGTCAACCAGGTGACGCTGTCGGGCAGCTATACCGACGACGGCGCCCCGGCCAACGGCAACGTCCTCTATACCTGGAGCCTCGCCTCCGGCCCGTCGGGCTCGACGATCGCCAATCCCAACGCGCTCGCCACCGCGGCCACCTTCACCGTCGCCGGCACCTACACCTTCCGCCTGACGGTGAGCGACGGCGCGGCGTCGGGCAACGACACCATGGTCGTCGCGGTCAATCCTGATCCCAACGCGAACAAGGCTCCGGTGGTCAACGCCGGGCCCGATGTCTCCATCACCCTGCCGGCCACCGCATCGCTCAACGGCACCGTCACGGACGACGGCAAACCGGCAGGCGCCGTGGTCGCCATCTCCTGGTCCAGGGTCTCGGGCCCGGGGACGGTGACGTTCGCGCCGCCCAACGCCGCGGTCAGCACCGCGTCGTTCAGCGCCGCCGGCACGTACGTCCTGCGGCTCACCGCGAATGACACGCAGCTCTCGGCGTCCGACGACGTCACCGTCGTCGTCGCCGCGGCGAACGTCGCGCCGACGGTGAACGCCGGTCCCGACAGGTCGATCGGGCTGCCGACGACCTCGGTGACGCTCAGCGGCAGCGTCACCGACGACGGCAAGCTCCAGCCGGTGCAGACCACCTGGACGGTCGTCAGCGGCCCCGCCGCCGTGACCTTCAGCCCGGCCAACGCCGCGGTCACCACGGCCACCTTCACCTCCACCGTAGGAACGTACACCCTGCGGCTGTCGGCCTATGACGGGCAGTACACCTCGACCGACGACGTCGTGGTCACGGTGACGCCGGCCAACAAGGCGCCGGTGGTCAACGCCGGTCCCGACCAGGCCATCACCCGGCCGCTCTTCGCCACGATGGCCGGCACGGTCACCGACGACGGCATTCCGGCCGGCGCCGTGATCACCACCACCTGGTCGAAGGTCTCCGGTCCCGGCACGGTCGCATTCAGCAATGCCGGGTCGCTGACCACGCAGGTCTCGTTCAGCGCGTCGGGCATCTACACGTTGCGCCTGACCGCGAACGATACGCAGCTCACCGCCTCCGACGACGTCGCCATCACCGTCAACGATCCGCCGCCGCCGCCCACCGTCTCGATCGCCGCGCCGCTCGACGGCGCGACCCTCACCGCGCCGGCGAGCATCACCGGCTCGGTCAGCGGCGGCGACTGGAAGCTCGAGCACGCCCTGCGCACCGACGACAGCGACGCGGCGCTGAGTTGGACGACCTTCGCCACCGGCAGCGGCCCAGCCACCAACCTGGGCAGCCTCGATCCGTCGCTGCTGCTCAACGGCACGTACGCCATCCGGCTGTCGTCGACCGACATCTACTTCCAAACCAGCCGGGTCACCATCTCCGTGGCCGTGCAGGGCGACCTCAAGCTCGGCAACTTCAGCGTCTCCTACACCGACATCGAGGTCCCCTCGCCGGGGCTGCCGCTGCAGGTCATGCGGACGTACGACACCCGCGACAAGCGCGTCGGCGACTTTGGCTTCGGCTGGTCGCTCGGCCTGCGCAACGTGCGCGTGCAGAAGAACGGCGTGCTCGGCTCCGGCTGGGAGCAGGTCTCCAGCGGCGGCCCGTTCCCGAGGTACTGCGCGCAGCCGTTCCGCCCGCACTACGTCACGATTACCTTCCCCGACGGCCGCGTCTATAAGTTCGCGCCCTCGCTAAGCCCGTCATGCCAGAGCCTGGCGCCGCTCGAGGAGTCCTCGGTGGTCTGGACGCAGGTGGCGACCGGCCGCGGCACCGAAGGAGCCTCGCTGATCGCGGTCGGCGCGGACGACGACGTCTTCCTCGCCGGCTCGGTGCCCGGACCGATCGACCTGCTCGACATGTCGACGGTCGACATCTACAACCCGACCGTCTTCCGCCTCACCACGGCCGAGGGCTACGAGTACTTCATCGACCAGAAGCTCGGCGCGACGCAGATCACCGATCCGAGCGGCTTTGCCCTGACCATCAGCTCGTCCGGCATCACGCATTCCGACGGCAAGCGCGTGGCGTTCGTCCGCGACGGCGCCGGTCGCATCACCTCCATCACCGACCCGAACGGCAAGTCGATCGTCTATACCTACAACGCCGCGGGCGACCTCGTGTCGGTGAAGGACCGCGAGAACAACACCACCACCTTCACCTACGATACGACGCATCGCCTGCTGACCATCGTCGATCCGCTGGGCCGGCAACCGGTCCGCAACGACTACGACGCCGCCGGGCGCCTCATCCAGCAGACCGATGCGAACCACCAGGTCACCACCTACGTGCCCGATCTCG
>DATANP010000568.1:0-6558 GCA_036266195.1 Thermoanaerobaculia bacterium
TGCTTTTGGTTGGGCGGCGGCGCCCCTCTCCCGGGGAGGGTGTGCCTGGGCGGAGCGGGAGAGGGGAAGGGGGTGAGGGCTCTTCATGGCTGGCTCCTCAGGCGCTGCAGCTCGGCCCAGGTGGTGTAGAGATCGGCTTCGCGGCGGGCGAGCTGGGTCCTCGCCTCCAGCCAGAGGCTGAAGTCCTCGATCACGGTGGAGAAGTCGCCGCGGGCCGCCAGGTAGGACGAGCGGGCGGCGTCCAGGGCGGTGCTGCTCTGCGGCACGATGGCCTCGCGGAAGCGGGTGACCTGGCGCTCGGCCTGCTGCCAGCGGGCGGCGAGCCGGGCGGCGTCGGAGGCGGCCACGGCCTCGGCATCGCGCAGCTCCTGGCGGGCCATCTCCAACTCGCGCTCGGCCGCGCGGATCAGGGGCTCCTGCTTGCTCTCCTTCCAGAAGGGCAGCTCGACGCCGAAGCGCAGCGTCAGGACCGCGCCGAGCGGGCCGCGGCCGGCGAGCCCGGCGGACGGCGAGAAGTCGGGCTTGAGATCCAGCCGGGCCACGGCCAGCCGGCGCTCGGCCAGGGCCACGGCCGCACGGGCGACTTCGATGTCTGCAGAGGCCGGCTCGGTCAAGGCTTCGAACGAGACTTTCGGCAGCTCCGTGATCTCGGGAAGATCGATCGGGCGGCCGAGCCAGCGGCCCAGCTCCGCCGCCCTCGCGGCCCGTTCTCCTTCGAGGTCCTCGATCTGCTCGCCGAGGCGGCTGACCTGGAGCTGCGCCTTGATCACGGCCTCCTGCTCGGTGCCGCCCGAGGCGTAGCGGCTGGCCGCGGTGGCGGAGAGCAGATCGACCAGCTCGTGCGCCGCCGTGAGCGCCTGGCGTTCGCGGTCGATGGCGTAGATCTGCCCGTAGAGCACCCGGACCTCCGATGTGATCCGCGACTCCAGGGCCGCGATACGGGCGGCGCGCAGGGCGGTCTCCGCCTCGGCGGCCTCGCCGCGGGCGCGACGCTTGCCGGGATAGGGGAGTGGCTGGCGGATCTCCACGCCGATCATGGACATGGGCATCCGCCCCACGGTGTAGTCCGGGAACTCCTCGTTCTGGAGCATCCCCTCGACCATGGGGTCGGGGAGGGCGGTGGCGGGCCGCTCCATCTCGCGGGCCGCGGCCACGCCCTCGCGGAGCGCGGCCAGGGCGGGCGACCCGTCGAGGGCCATCCGCACCAGCTCGTCGGCGGATTGAGCGGTCACGGGCAGGCCGACGAACGAGGCCAGCAGCCCGATAAGAATTCTGCGTTGCATGACGAACCTCCGGTCGCACGTCTTCCGGGAGCGCCAGGCGAACCGGCGCCGGGACGGGTCAGACCGGGGTCGTCAAATCAGGAAGACGGCGTGCAGGGTGTACAGGCCGACGTCCGCGTAGAGCGGTGGAGGAAGGGGAGGAAGGCGCACCGGCGCCGCACCCTGCTGGATGGGCTCGGCGGGGGTGTAAGGAGAGGTCAGCTCGCAGAGCGGAGCCGGCGCCGGGGTCGGAGTGACGGTGGCGGGTGCCACGGCCTGGACCAGGCCGCAGCAGCTCCCGGTGGGGGCCACCTCCTTGCCGCCGCAGCAGGCCGGGTGGATCTCCGGTGCGCTCTCCTCGTGGCAACCCGTCATCTGGGTGGCCGTTGCGGTCGCGGACGCGCAGCAATCGGCCCACGTGGGCCCCGCGAGCCAGACCAGCAGCGCCAGGATGGCTATCCCGGCAGTCACTGCGGTGCGGTTTCGTCCGGTGCGCCTCATGGTTCAGATTGTCTCCAACGTCGCCTCGCCCGTCACCATTCCCCGAGGCGGTTTCCGCAGCCACCCTGCAGGGTGGGAAGACGGAAAAGCCGACCCCCTGGGGTTCCGCTGGCGCGGCGACCGGTCCGGCTGCGGCGGTTCCGGACCGGGCGGGGGTCGGCAACCGCGGCCAGGAGCCGCGGCGATGGCAGGACCAGACGGGCGCGGGGCACGGGGAGGTGCGGCGCGGCCCGCCAGACGCTGGTCAGTGCGTCCCGGTCCCCTCGCCGGCCGCCACAGGGGCGGCCACCCCGTCCGTCTTTTGGCAGTCCTTTTCCGCGCAGAAGAGGACTCCCGCAGGCGGAACGAGCGCACCAATCAATGAGACGGCGGGGTGGGTGCGGAGAAGGCCGGATCGACTGGCCATGGCCCGAGGATACTCCCTCGTTTCAGAGAGTGCAAATCGGGGGCGGTCGGAAGCTCAGGAGGTGGGCAGGGACAGGTTGAAGACAAGCGCTCCAGCCCCCGGAGAGTCGTGCAAGAATCTGCATGCGATGGGGCACCATCATCACGGCCACGACCACGGACATGGGCAGGCTTCGGCCGGCAACCGCCGCCGGCTCGCGCTGACGCTCGGGTTCGCCTCCTCCTATATGCTGGCCGAGGCGGTCGGCGGCTGGTTCACGGGGTCGCTCGCCCTGCTCGCGGACGCCGGGCACATGCTGTCCGACGCTGCCGCGCTCGGCCTCTCCCTGTTCGCCATGTGGATCTCCCAGCGCCCGCCCAACGCGCGGCGGACCTGGGGCTACTACCGCACCGAGATCCTCGCGGCCCTGGCCAACGGCGCGGCCCTGGTCGCCATCTCGGCCTGGGTCGTGATCGAGGCCGCCCAGCGCTTCCGCAACCCGCCCGAGGTGAACGCCCCGGTCATGATGGCGATCGCCGCCGGTGGCCTCGCGGTGAACCTGATCGGCCTGCGCATCCTGAGCGGCGGCCGGGACGAGAGCCTGAACGTGCGCGGCGCCTGGCTCCACGTGCTGACCGACGCCCTGGGCAGCGTGCAGGCCATCGCGGCCGGCGGCCTGATCTGGGGGTTCGGCTGGCAGTGGGCCGACCCGGTGGCCTCGATCCTGATCTCCATCCTGGTGGTCTGGTCCGCCTGGCACCTGCTGCGCGAGACGGTCGGCGTGCTCATGGAGGGGACTCCCGCACACATCGACCTGGATGCCGTCCGAACCACCCTGGCCGAGCTACCGGGGGTCGAGGGGGTCCATGACCTCCACGTGTGGACGATCACGAGCGGCATGGAGGCCCTGTCCGCGCACCTGGTGGTGGTGGACCCGACCTGCGCCGGCGCCCTCCTGCGCACCGTCCGTACGTCGCTCCACGACCGGTTCGGCATCCACCATGCCACGGTCCAGATCGAGCCCGAGCACTGCGAGGATCGCGCGAGCCATCCCTGAGTTGAGAAAACCGCCCGGGAATCCCGGGCCCGGCTTCTCTCGTTGGAGATACTCAAATCGACGTACGTCGATTTCCTGACAGAGAGGTGCCCATGCTCCGCTTCGCATGGCGGTCCCTGGCCGTCGTTTTCCTGTTGCTGCCCGCCGGCCCCGCGCTGGCAGCACCCCAGACCGTCCGCGTGCCGCAGGACGCCAAGGACCTCCAGCAGGCCATCAACACCGTCGCCGACGGCGGGGTGATCGAGGTCGCGGCGAACACCTACAGGACGCCGCCGCGCGGCTACTCGATCGAGAACGCGAAGAAGGGCTTCACGGTGCGGGCCGTGGGCACGGTGGTGCTCGACGGCCAGGGCGTCAACCAGCTCCTGCGCTACGAGAACGGCAAGCGCGACCGCGGCAAGCTGGTGACCTTCGAGGGGATCGCCTTCCGCAACGGCTTCTCGGAGACCGAGGCCTATGCCGGCGGCGTCACGATGAGCGCGGCCGAGGCCCGGTTCGTGGGCTGCGTGTTCGAGGACAACCAGGCGACCGGCCGGACAAGCGGCGGCGGCGCCGTGCGGATCAACGCCGGGAGCGAGGCCACGTTCGCGGACACCTCGTTCCGGCGCAACTCGTCGCTCAACCGCGGCGGCGCGATCGAGATCATCGACTCGGCCGTCACGATCCAGGGCGGCGAGCTGGCGGAGAACCGCACCAACCTGCCGGGCCACAAGCCGAGCTCCTCCGGCGGGGCGGTCTACCTGCTCAACGGCAACCTCAAGGTGTCCGGCGCCCGGTTCCGGGCCAACCAGGCGGGCTGGGTGGGGGGCGCCATCTACGCCTTCGGCGTGTGGTCCGATCCCGACACCAACCCGCGCTCCCTGGTCCAGGTGAGCCGCTCGACCTTCGACGGCAACCTGGCGGCGCCCGACTCCGGCGTCACCGCCCCGGGCCCGACCACGGGCGGCGCCATCCACGTCGAGGACCAGAGCACGCTGGAGATCGACAGCTCGGTGCTCTCCAACAACGTCGCCGAGTTCGGCGGCGCGGTGGACAGCTACCGGGCGCTGGTCGCGGTCCGCGGCTCCTGGTTCTTCGGCAACCGCTCGCCCCTGACCGGCTCCTTCACCGGAGCCGGCGGCGGCATCCACATCGGCTCGGCGGACTTCGTGGACGCCTCGACCGGCTCCGGCGCCATCAATCGGCGGCCGGCCCGGCTCACGCTCTCCGACTCGCTTCTCCAAGGGGGGGTTGGATCCGTGGCGAACACGGGCGGCTGCCTGATCGCGGGTGGAGACGGCAGCCGCGTCTACGGCGAGAACGGGGTGCCGGCGGCCGGAACGCTGGAGGAGAACCGCGCCCGGGTCGAGATCCGGCGCACGGTGTTCGCCGACTGCGACATCGAGCCCACGGCCACGAACGGCGCCGGATCGGGCGGCGCGATAGCCGGCGACCTCGTGGACTTGCTGATGGAGGACTCCATGGTCCTCGACTCCGACGCCCGCGGCGCCGTCGGCTCCGGCGGCGGCATGGCGATCGGCCGCGAGTCGAACGCCGTGATCACCCGCACCACCTTCGCCCGCAACTCGGCCGAGCGCTGGGGAGGAGCGCTCTTCGTGAGCGGCTCCGCGGTGCAGGTCAGCGAGAGCAATTTCTTCAACAACGAGATCAGCCCCGGCACGTCGGAGGCGGTCTCCCAGTCGCGCGGCGCGGCGCTCTTCTCCATGCCCCTGAGCGATCCGAACCACCCGCGGAACGTCAGCGGCCTGGTCTCGAGCTCCGTGTTCAGCGCCAACGTCGGGATCCCGGTCTGGGACAATGAGCCGGCCTCGGGGCCGTTGAACCTGATGCGCTACAACGGCAACCCGTTCTACTCGACCACGTTCGGCACCCTGGTCTACGTCCACAACAAGCTCGCCCCCGGCGGCGCCAGCGCGGCGGAGCTGAATTTCCTGCCGGGCAAGAGCGACGGCGGCAACACGCGGCTGACGAGCGCTCCCGCGCTCGGCGCGGTGCTCGCGGTCCCGCCCTTCCTGGGAGCGGGCGCGGGCTCGTCGGGCCGGACCTTCCTGGCCTATGCCTGGAGCGGCCGGTCCGCCACGCTCGCGGGACAGTCGCTTCCGAACAAGGCTGGCCTTCTCGAGGTGACCGCGGCCGGCGACTACACCCTGGCGGTGGACGGGGGAGCCGTGGACTCGGCCCGGGTGGCGGCCTCAGCCTGCACCTCCGGCCCCAGCCTGTGCCTGAACGGCGACCGCTTCGTGGCCGAAGTGACCTGGAAGGACTTCCAGGGCAAGACCGGCATGGGCCAGGCGGTGTCCCTGACCTCCGACACCGGCTACTTCTGGTTCTTCAACGAGAGCAACGTCGAACTGGTCGTGAAGGTGCTGGACGGCCGGCCGCTCAACGGCAACTACTGGGTCTTCTACGGCTCGCTCAGCAACGTCGAGTACACGCTCAAAGTCACCGACACCGTCACCGGGCGGATCAGGACCTACCGCAACTCCTCGGGCCGGTTCGCCAGCGCGGGCGATACGAGCGCGTTCCCGGCCGGGAAGACGGCGACTGTGGCGCTTGCGGACCCGGAGGCGATCCGGCCGGAGACCGCGGCGGCGGCGTCCAACTGCGTCCCGGGCCCCACCGATCTCTGCTTGAACGGCGGCCGGTTCCGCGTCTCCCTCGACTGGAAGGCGCAGGGCACCCAGGGCGCGGGCCAGGCGGTGCCGCTGACCGCCGACACCGGCTACTTCTGGTTCTTCTCGCCGTCCAACGTCGAGGTCGCCATCAAGGTGCTCGACGGCCGCGGCCTGAACGGGCACTTCTGGGTGTTCTACGGCGCCCTGACCAACGTCGAGTACGAGATCACCGTGACCGACACCCAGACCGGTTCGAGCGTGAGCTACCGCAACCCGGCGGGCCAGTTCGGGAGCCGCGGAGACACCTCGGCCCTGCCGGAATGAGCGGGGCTGAGGATTG
This sequence comes from Thermoanaerobaculia bacterium, assembly GCA_036266195.1. Classification (GTDB taxonomy): domain Bacteria; phylum Acidobacteriota; class Thermoanaerobaculia; order Multivoradales; family UBA5704; genus DATMER01. The sequence goes on from DATANP010000568.1 coordinate 6,161, forward strand.
TCATGCACGCATAGCTATTCATCCACTTTTTGTCACTCCTTCGATACCAGCCTGTCGCACCCTTCCGGGCGGCGGGCTGGCAAGGGGTTTGCTTACGTCGCATAAACAGGCGCCAAGGCGGCGTTGATGGACAGGTAGGGCAAACCCGAGTCGTCGTAAGAGGGAGCGACATCATGGATCATGCGATCTCGGAAAGCTGCTTGGAACGATTTATTTCAGGGAGGACCTCGCCGGCGGAGAACCGGTCCCTGGTCGCTCATCTGTTGAAGGGCTGTGGCTGCTGCTCGCGGAAGCTGGCCTCGCTGCTGCGCCCGGAGGTCGCGCCGGGGGCGTATGACCGGGTACTCAACCGGCTGGAAAGCTCGGTGGCGGACACCTGGAGCGCCCTGCGGCACGAG
>DATANP010000569.1:0-3554 GCA_036266195.1 Thermoanaerobaculia bacterium
GGCCATCGGCGGCCTGCTACATGCGCGGGGGCGTTTGCGTCAGCGCCTGGTGGGGGAGCTGTCGTCCACGATGTCGGTTCGATCAAGAGATGGGGGAGTGTGCGTCTAGCGTTCGGGCGGGGGCGTTGCCGTCCACGATGCCGGTGGAGCTTGAGAGGCGCGGGCGGGAGGGGTGGTCATCGGCGGCCTGCTACGTGCGCGGGGGCGTGTGCGACAGCGTCTGGGTGGGGGAGGTTGCCGTCCACATAGCCGGTAATGCTTGAGGGGAGCGGGCGGGAGGGGTGGTCGTCCCACCATCAGGTTATATATATAGATTAATCACAATTCAAGGATGTTTTGTATTCTCCCCCTGTCCCAGTCCTGCCCGTCGAGGCTGTGTGTAGCTGTGGGAATCCCGGGCGGCGGACGGGGGCCGGGATTTCCAACGGTTGTGGGAAGGTCCGGGGGTGGGTGGCTGGTGGTCCGGAGCTTTCCACATCCGGTCAGCTTCCACAGCCTGGGTGGGGGAAAGCCTCGCCATGCACAGGCGGCTCGACGTAGGCGCGGCAGCCGCATCCGGGCCTGCGTGCAGGTCTGCGCGGCCGCGTCCAGGTCTGCACGCAGGTCTGCCTGTGGCTCACGCAGAGCCGCGTACGGACCTGCGTGCGGCTCTGCGCGGTCAATCCTGCGGCCCCCACCCCCCTCCGTCCCCTTCGGATCGGCTCTCTCGCGGGTGTAGAATCAGCTGGAGCAGAACGGAACTCCGCGCGGGCAACCTCCGAGCACAAGCATCTGCGCTCGGGCTGGACATCTTCTCAGACCGCCACCTCTGACCGCCGGAAGGTATCCACTCGTCGGAGGAAATTCTCTAAGTCCGTGAAAACAGGAGCTTTACGGTTCGAACTCATCCCCGCTGGGGATACCACTGAATCTAAATTACTTATGGGAATTGGGCGCCCATGAAGGGTGCTCGACCATCAAGATACCGTCAATACGGGATGACCCTTCTGCGCCGGTATCACGCCTCTGGAGGGCCTGCTATCATGCAGGCGGGCAGACGACAGGAGGACAAATGGCCGCTCATGCAGTAACGCTTCGACTCCCGGCTCCCCTCTACGACCGTTTTTCGAGCCGCGCCGAGCGGGCCCAGCGGAGCTTGGAGGCAGAGCTTTTGGAGGCGGTGGCCACGATCGCGGCGGAAGAGGAAGCATCCTCTCGCGACGTCGCTGAAGCAGTGGCGGCTCTTGAGCTTTTGAGCGACGCCGATCTCCGGCGTGCCGCCCGAAACCCTCTCGCCGAGGCTGACCGGTCACGGCTCGAAGCGCTCAATCTCAAACAGCAGCAAGAGAACCTGACGCCGGCCGAACAGGAGACCCTGGAAAGGCTGCTTCTTCAATACGACCGGGCTGTTCTGTTGCGCGCAGAAGCGGCACGGCTCCTCAAGCAACGCGGTCATGACGTGTCCGGTCTTTTGACCGCAGGATGACCTCGAGCTACATACCGAAGAAACTGCGCGGGCGTGTGGCGGCGCAGGCCCGCCACCGTTGCGGCTATTGCCTGAGCGCGGAAGCGATTGTGGGCCTCGCCATGGAGATCGAGCACCTGATCCCTCAGGCCCTGGGCGGTCTCACCCGGGAGGAGAACCTGTGGCTCGCGTGCCCTGCCTGCAATGCCTTCAAGGGGCAGCGGATCTCTGCTCGCGACCCGGAGAGCGGCTCGATGGTTCGGCTCTTCAATCCACGGGAGCAAAGCTGGGAAGAGCACTTCCTCTGGACCGATTCAGGAGCGCGGATCGTGGGTAGGACAGCGATCGGCCGAGCGACGACCCTGGCGCTCCACCTCAATCGGCCTCTCCTGGTCGCGGCCCGCAGGGCCTGGCTCAAGGCGGGGTGGCACCCACCGGATGCGTGACCGGTACGTCCGGTCAGCTTCCATCGTTTAACAGGGGCGACCGCGTTCCCTCAACCAGTCCAAGCGAAAGCCTAGGCCAGCCGGCGCACGGCGAGCGGGCGGACTTGCGCAATTCGCTCGAAGTCTCGGTCGACGTGAACGACACCGAGCCCATGGTGCAAGGCCGTGCAAGCGATGAGGAGATCCGGGATCGGCGTGCGGTGCCACATGCCGTGGTGGTGGGCTAAATCCCGCTGGAGATCGTGAGCGCGTTCGAACAGGTCGGAAGGTGCGGCGATGATCTCGAAGGTATCGCGAAGGTCGGCTTCGAGAGCGTCATAGTCCTTTGCGGAGCGTGCCGAGTAAAGCTGCTCAAGCTCACCGACCGGGCAGAGAAAGAGGGATCCCGCCAGTTCGGCGAGCTGCGCTCCCACTGTCTCGTCGCCGCTGCGCGCGGCGGCGCTCTTGTCGAGGAGCCAGCCCCTTACCGCCACATCTCCTCCGATGCAAGCACGGTGACATCCACGCGCCGGCTCAGTTGCTCCAGGTAGCGCCGCTGCTTCGCGGCTCGGCGTGCGCGTTCTGTCTCGGGGCCGGCGGCCACACGGCGCAGTGCTTCCTCGACGGTGGCTCGCACTGTGGCCTCGCCCAGCGCCATCTTGGCTCGGTTGAGCAGGTCGTCATCGATCTCGATCGTGGTGCGCTTGATCATAGGCAGATTCTACCCCACGGCGAGGGTGGACGGTGGCCCGGGCGCTGCCCGGATCGCCTCAAGCCGCCACCTCTGACCGCCGAAAGGTATCCACTCGTCGCAGGAAGTTCTCTAAATCTGTGAAACTAGGGGCCTTACGGTTCGAACTCATCCCCGCTGGGGATACCACTCGGGCCTTGACCCGCGATCCGGGCTAGTTCCAGCCTACATTGCAGTACATGTCGCTGGGGTCGAGCGCAGGCACTTATTCGAGCGGCTCTGCCTTGAGGTCTTCCGACACTCCATGATACATATAGAGATCTGTACATTAGAACGGAGGTCCTGTGAAGAAGAGAATGATCAAGAAGCTGCAGCTGAGCACCGAGACGCTACGGCATCTCACGGATGAAACCCTGACTCAGGGGGTCGGAGGCAACGGTTCCAATTTCAACTCCGACTGCGGCGGCTGCTCGATCCCGGGTGGCTACTGCCCCTCGGTCGGAGGGTGCAGCGACCCCAGAATCTGCAGGTAGCAGCTCTGCTCCCCGAACGCCGCGCGGCGGTCGGCCACAGCGACCGCCGCTTGTTCCACCGAGCTCAGAGCCATGGAGGATGAGTTCCAGGCGATGATGATTGCCGTGAGGGAGCCGCGGGAGGTGTAGATCGTTCAACCGGCGCGCATCCTGGTCCGGCCCGCACCTTTTGAGGAAGAACGGATGGTCCATTTTCTTCCCGAAAGGAGCTCCCCCATGAATCGATCCCCCAGGCCCCGGTGGCGCGCCGCCCTTGGGCTCTTCGCAGGTTTGAGTCTCGCCGTCTCCGGAGCCGCGCTGGCGGGTGTGCCCACGGTCGGATCGCGGGACAACACCACGGCCGACCCGTCCGTGCCGCGGCCGTCCACCACGCCGTGCACCGTGCAGCTTTTCTCTCACGTGATCTTCGCGGACTTCTCCCCGAAGCCGTTCACCTACACGCCGCCCGCGGCCTGCCCGGG
>DATANP010000570.1:0-41861 GCA_036266195.1 Thermoanaerobaculia bacterium
GGCTGCGCGTCCGGGACCCCGGCCCCGCGCCGCGACCGCGAGCCCTATGTGACCAAGCACGACCGCACCATCAAGGGCGCCGGCATCGGCGCCGCGGCCGGCGCAGCCGGCGCGATCCTGGCCGGCAAACGGCAGGCCGACGAGATCCTGGCCGGCGCGGCCATCGGCGGCGTGATCGGCGCGGGCGTGGGGGCCTACATGGATGCCCAGCAGGAGAAGATGGCCCGCATCCCCGGCACCACCGTCGAGCGGGTCGACGAGAACACCCTCCTGGTCCACTTCGAGAACGACGTGCTGTTCGACGTCAACTCGGCCGCGCTCGACGGCGACGGCAGGGCCACCCTGGACGACGTGGCAGGAGTCCTGAACCAGTACCCGAAGACCGCGGTGGTGGTCCAGGGCCACACCGACTCCACCGGCACCGAGGAGCACAACCAGGAGCTGTCCGAGCGCCGGGCCGGATCGGTGCGCGGCTACCTGGTCAACCGTGGGGTCGACTCCGACCGCTTGGCCGCCATCGGCTACGGCGAGACCTACCCGGTGGCCAGCAACGACAGCGAGTCCGGCCGCCAGCAGAATCGTCGCGTCGACATCCTCCTCCGGGCCAAGACCGGTCCGCTGAAGGAAGGTCGCTGACGTTCCACATAGCCGGCCGGGTCCCTTCTGCAGGACGCTGCAGGATGGGCCCGGCCAGCAGTCTCCATCTCCTTTCGGCATGACTCTTGTAACGGGTCTACGCTGAAAGGAGCGACTTCATGGCCGATCGCCACCCCTCCGCCTACGAATTCATCCCTTCCCATCCCACGATTCCGAAGCTTTGGCAGGCGGCCCAGGGGTGCCGCGCCTGCGATCTTTACAAGACCGGAACCCAGGCCGTCCTCGGAGAAGGCCCGCGGCAGGCGGCGGCGATCTTCATCGGCGAGCAGCCGGGCGATCAGGAGGATCTCGCGGGCAAGCCGTTCGTGGGACCTGCGGGCCGCCTGCTCGACGAGCTGCTGGCCGAGGCCGGCATCCCGCGCTCCGAGATCTTCGTCACCAACGCGGTCAAGCACTTCAAGTGGGAGCCCCGGGGCAAGCGGCGCATCCACCAGAAGCCCACGCTGGGCGAGGTCCGGGCCTGCCGCCCCTGGCTGGAGGCCGAGCTGGCGATCGTCAAGCCCCAGGGGATCGTCTGCCTCGGCGCCACCGCGGCCCAGTCGCTTCTCGGGCCCCAGTTCCGGATCACCCGCGACCGCGGGCGGTTCTTCGAGTCCGAGCTGGCGAGCTGGATCGTGGCCACGATCCACCCGTCCGCCATCCTGCGCATGCCGGACCGGGAGAAGAAGGAAGAGGCCCGCGCCTGGTTCCTCGAAGACCTGCGCCTCGTGGCCGAGCGTCTCCGCGCCCACTGAAGTATGCTCATCCCCAACCAGAGGGGGAGAGCCATGCAGGCCAGCAACATCGACGAGGTCCTCGAGATCCTCGACACGATCATCGCCGACGCGACCGCGACCAGCGACCGCCTCGGCTACTTCGCCGCCCTGTACCGCCAGGTCACCCTGGAGGTCCGCAAGGGCATCCAGCAGGGCTTCTTCGACGACGGGCCGCGCATGGACCGGCTCGACGCCACCTTCGCCAGCCGCTACTTTGCGGCGCACGACGCCTGGAAGACCGGCGGCGAGATCACGCGGAGCTGGAAGGTGGCCTTCACCGCCATGGAGACCCCGTCCTCGATCATCCTCCAGGATCTTCTGGTGGGCATCAACGCGCACATCAACCTGGACCTGGGCATTGCCGCGGCCGAGATCTGCCCGGGCCCGGACATCCTGGAGCTTCAGGGGGACTTCTTCAAGATCAACCAGATCCTGGCCAACCTCGTCCAGCCCGTGGAGGACGTGATCGCCCGGTTCTCGCCCCTGATCGGCCTCCTGGAGAAGGTCGGCGGCAAGGACGCGGCCGAGGTCCTCAATTTCAGTATGGACGCTGCCCGGGACGACGCCTGGCGCCATGCCGTGATGCTGGCCAACCTCCCCCCGGCCCTGTGGCCCTTGACCATCGAGGCCATCGACGGCAAGGTCGCGTTCCTGGGACGGCTCATCGCCAACCCCGTGGGAATCGTGGCCAAGGCCGTCGAGCTGATCAAGATGGCCGAGAGCAACGACGTCCCGGCCATCATCGAGGCCTTGAACAGCATCATCCAGTAGGAGGGCTCAGGCGGCGCGCCGAAGCTCCTCCTCGGCGTGTCCCGCCAGCCAGTCCGCGGCCTCCTTCCACAGCGAGTCCCGGAAGCGCTCGCGGAAGAACCCGAAGTGCCCGACCTCGCCCGGCCGATGCCGGTGCTCGACCGGGGCGTTGCCGTACAGCCGGAGCAGCCACTCCACGGCCGGCCGCGGCGCGAAGAGGTCGTCCTCGAAGCTCCAGGCGAGGATCGGCCGGCCGAAGCGCTCGAACCCGGCCCGGCGCTCCGGGTGGCCGTCGAGCAGGAAGCCCGGCCGGCGGCACCACGCCGCCCACTCCCGCGCCACGCCACCGGGCAGGTCCTCCTTGATGCCGAGCGAGCCCGGCACGTAGCCGAAGATCCGGCTGATCAGCGGCACGCCCACGTGCCAGCGGAACGCCAGGCTCCGCCGCTTCGATTCCGGCCAGTGCCCGTACCAGCCGCTCTGGGAGGCGACCGTCATCAGCGCGTCGAACCGCTGGTTGTTCTCCGCGAGCCCCACGAGCTGGCCGCCCACGCTGTGGCCGACCCCGAGCAGGCGCGAGGGCTGGACGTGGCGGACCACCCAGGCGATCACCCCGGCCAGATCCTCCTCGCCCCACTCGTGCATGGAGGCCCGGAAGCCGCGCAGGCTCTTCGGACGCGAGTCGCCCATGCCCCGGTAGTCGTACGCCAGGACCGCGAACCCCCGGTCCGAGAGGAAGCGGGCGAAGGGCTCGTAGTAGCCCCGCGGCGCCCCGGTCGCCGGGCTGATCAGCACGAGAGCGTCCTTCCCCCCATCGCCAGTACTCCACCCGCCGGCCGGCTCGAACAGCGTCGCCGCCAGCTTGAAGCCATCCCGGGCCGGAATGCGCAGGCCGCGATCGATCCCCGTCTCTCCGTTCATGGCTTTCCTCCTAGATACGTTCGATGACCGCCGCGATGCCCTGGCCGCCGCCGATGCAGAGCGTGATCAGTGCCGTGCCCAGATCCCGGCGCTCGAGCTCGTCGAGTGCGGTGCCGAGCAGCATCGCACCCGTGGCGCCGAGCGGGTGGCCGAGCGCGATCGCCCCGCCGTTGACGTTCACCCGTTCGGGATCGATGCCAAGGTTGCGGATCGTCTGCAGCGGCACCGCGGCGAAGGCCTCGTTGATCTCCCAGAGATCGATGTCGCCCGGCTCCATGCCGGCCTGCTTCAAGGCCCGGCGCGAGGCCGGCGTCGGGGCGGTCAGCATGATGACCGGCTCCGCTCCGGCCGTGCCCAGCGCCCGCACCCGCGCCCGCGGCTTGAGGCCATGGGCGCGGACGTAGTCCTCCGAAGCCAGCAGGACCGCGGCGGCGCCGTCCACCACGCCGCTCGAATTGCCGGCCGTGTGCACGTGCCGGATCGCCTTCACGTCCGGGTAGGGGATGCGGGCGATTTCGTCATAAGTTTCGCCGTTCGGGCCGAGCGGCGACGCGCCGAGCTTCTCGAAGGACGCCGCGAGCGACGCGAGACCCTCGGCCGTGGTCTCCGGCCGCGGGTGCTCGTCCTTATCCAGGGCCACGCTGCGGGTCTCGGGATCGCACACCGGGATCAGGCTGCGCTGGAAGCGACCCTCTTCCTGGGCGCGGGCTGCGCGGCGCTGGGACTCCAGGGCGAAGGCGTCCACGTCCTCCCGCGAGAAGCCTTCGAGCGTGGCGATGAGATCGGCGCTGATCCCCTGGGGCACCTGGAAGTAGCGTCCCCGCAGCCGGAGATTGCCGCCATCCTGGCCGGCGCCGTCCGAGCCAATGGGGTTGCGCGACATGCTCTCGACGCCGCCCGCGACCACGAGGCTCTGGAGGCCGGAGGCCACGCCCATGGCGCCGAAGCTCACGGCCTGGAGGCCGGAGCCGCAGAAGCGGTTGAGGCTCACGCCCGTGACCTCGACCGGCCAGCCGGCCGCAAGGATGGCGTTGCGCGCGATGTTCGCGCCCTGCTCGCCGGCCTGGGATACGCAGCCGACGACCACGTCGTCGACCTCGGCCGGATCGAAGCCGGAGCGCCGGACCAGTCCGTTCAGCGTCTGGGCCAGCAGCTCCTGCGGATGAATGCCGGACAGGGCGCCCTTGCCCACCTTGCCGCGGCCTCGCGGCGTGCGGACGGCGTCCAGGATGTAGGCGTCGGCCATGAGGATCTCCTATGCTGCACGAACGATCGTGCGATTTTCGGGTGAGTAGAGCGGTACCTTATCCATGGGGCTCTCGGAGGTTTCTCGGGATCAGGGGGCCTTGCTGAGGGAGAGGAGCCGTTCGAACGCGAAGCGGGCGCGCGGCTCGGCCTGGGGATCGCGGAGCAGGCGCTTGGCGTAATGGAAGCCGAGGGCGATGCAGTCGATGTCGAAGGCGAGCTGCTCGCAGTCGAGATCGGCGCGGAAGTGTCCGGCCTCGACGGCCAGCCGGGCCGCCTTGGCGAGGAAGGCGATGCGGTCGCCGTAGGCCTTGGCGAAGAAGTCGCGCTGCGGCCCGGGCCGGTCGTCGAGCTCGACCGAGGCCACGACGAAGATGCATCCGCCGGGCATCTCGGGATTGTTGGCCCAGGCGAGCCAGTGCTCGAAGAACGCCCGGATGCGCGGCTCGCCGCGGGGAGCCGTCAGCGCCGGCCGCACCACGGTCTCGTTGAACCGCGCGACCGCGGCCTGGAGCACCTGGAGCTGAAGCTCGTCCTTGGACCCGAAATGGGCGAAGAGGCCGCTCTTGGAGAGGTTGAGCTCCGAGGACAGCGAGCCGATCGTCAGCCCCTCCAGCCCGTCGCGGCTGGCGATGCGGACCGCCTGGTCCAGAATCCGGTCGCGGGTCTCCGTCCCCGTGCTCATGGACGGATGATACGAACGAGCGTTCTATTCTGTCAAGCCCCGGATCTCGCCCGGGACCGCCGGCGCCCTTCTTTCTTCTCGAGAGAGGAAGCGCCCCTTTGGGGCGCCGGCACGTAGCCCCGGGTTTCAACCCGGGGCACGGAGGCCCCCCAATCTCCTTCTTCTTTTTTCTTTGTCCAGCCCCCTTCAGGGGCGCCGGCACGGGTGGAGGTGCAACGGCCTTGCGCCCCGTGTGCCATCGCCCCTGAAGGGGCTCCGGGAACGGAATCGCCCCCCTGCCCCCGGGTTGAAACCCGGGGCTAGGTGCCAGCGCCCACAAGGGGCGCATTCCTCCGACCTCCAGACGAGAGCGGTTGGCGCGCGATGGTGCGCTGAGTTCACGTGTATGGAGCCTGATGACGAGCAACTCCATCCTCCGCGGATGCGCGCGGAATCTCGCGCAATGCATCTGCAGTGTCCCCGCGGCCGGCCGGAGCCGACGCGGACGCAGCCGTCGTCCCCGCCAAAGCCGCGGAAGTCTCCTGCAACGCTACGGGACACTCCGCCAACGCGGCCCCCGGCTCATGCGACGCAACTGGAGTCTCCTGCAACGCGGCCCCCGACGGGTGCAACGTTGCGGAAGTCTCCTGCAACGCAAAGGTAGGCTCGTGCAACGTTGCGGGAGACTCAGGCAACGCAGCCCCCGGCTCGTGCAACGCAAATGTAGTCTCCTCTCGCGTTGCGGAAGGCAGGGCCGCGTTGCACGGAGACTCGTTTGCGTTGCAATTCGTCTCCGCGGCTCGCGCTGGCGTTGCAGCGGCGTTGCAGGAAGCCGCGGCGTCTCATCGCGACCACTCGGTGGCGTAGCGTGAGCCTTCTGTAGATTGTCGGGTTGCGGCCACGGCCGAACGTCTCGGTCCGCAGCCAACCGTCCATCTCGAGCGTCCGGAGCACGCGGAACAGGGAGGCGCGGTCGGGCGTCTCGGGCATTCCGGCAGGCGGGCCGTTCGCAGGATCTCGCGGACATCGAAGCCTTGGAAGATCTGGCGAAAGGTTAGACATGACCGACGTGAAAAACGCCATGGTTAGTTAGAGCCGGCGAGGACGCCGGCGCTCCCAGCGAAAAGCACCCAGATCTACGGATCGGCTAGGATTCCCCCTCGACCTCGAGGGAGACCCATGGAGAAGACGACCGGCGTTCACGAGTACCAGGACGATCCGCGCAACGCGGAGGTCCTCATCTGGATCAACGGCGAGCTGTTCCCGCGGCCCGAGGCCAGGGTCTCGGTGTTCGACTCCGGGTTCGTGCTCGGCGACGGCGTTTGGGAGGGGCTGCGGTTCTCGGGCGGCGGGTTCGCGTTCCTCGACGCCCACCTCGACCGGCTCTACGAGGCTGCCAAGGCGCTCCTGATCGACGTCGGTCTCACTCGCGAGGAGATGGTCGAGGCCCTCCACAAGACCGTGGAGGCCAACGGCATGACGGACGGCGTCCACGTGCGGCTCATGGTCACTCGCGGGGTCAAGCGGACGCCCTACCAGGACCCCCGGCTCACGATCGGGCGCGCCACGGTGGTGATCATCCCGGAGCACAAGGAGCCCCGGCCGGAGCTGGTTGCCAAGGGGGTGCGACTGTTCACGGTCCACGTGCGCCGCGGGTATCCGGACGTGCAGGACCCCAAGCTCAACAGCCACAGCAAGCTCAACTGCATCACCGCCTGCATCCAGGCCACCCAGGCGGGCTACGACGAGGCCCTGATGCTCGACCCCCACGGCTTCGTGGCGACCTGCAACTCCACCCATTTCTTCATCGTGCGCCGGGGCGAGGTCTGGACCTCCAGCGGCCGCTACTGCATCCCGGGCATCACCCGGGGCAACGTGATCCGCGTCTGCCGCGAGGCGGGCATCCCGGTGTTCGAGAAGGATTTCTCCCTGCTGGAGGTCTACGGCGCGGACGAGGCGTTCGTCACCGGCACGTTCGCCGGCCTGGTCCATGTCACCGAGGTGGACGGCCGCATCCTCCACGACGGCCGGCGCGGGCCCATGGTCGAGCGCCTCCAGGGCCTCTACAAGGAGCTGGTGGCCCGGGATGTGGCAGAGGCCCGGAGATGAGCGGCCTGCGGATCGCGGCCTGGTCGGGTCCGCGCAACATCTCGACCGCCATGATGCGCGCCTGGGAGAACCGGCCGGACGCCACGGTGGTCGACGAACCGCTCTACGCCTTCTACCTGGACCGCACCGGCCTCGACCATCCCGGCCGCGAGGAGGTGGTCGCGGCGGGGGAGACCGACTGGCGCAAGGTCGTGGCCGGCCTCACCGGACCCATCCCGCGGGGCCGCTCCATCTATTACCAGAAGCACATGACCCACCACCTGCTGCCGGAGGTGGGGACGGACTGGTTCCCGGAGATCGTCCACGCCTTCCTGATCCGCGACCCGCGCGAGGTGCTGCTCTCCTATGTGAAGAGCCGGCCCACGGTGACCGCCGAGGATATCGGCGTGCCGCGGCAGATGGAGATCTATGAAGAGGTCAGGACGCTCACCGGCGCCGATCCGGTGGTGATCGACGCGGGCGAGTTCCTCAAGGCGCCGGAGGCCCACCTGCGCGCCTGGTGCGACCGGCTGGGGATCGAGTTCACCGACCGCATGCTCCACTGGCCCGCCGGCCCCCGCGACACGGACGGTGTCTGGGCGCCGTACTGGTACGACGCCGTGCTCCGGAGCACCGGTTTCGAGCCCTGGCGCGAGCGCGACCGCCGCGTTCCAATCGAACATGTTGCGGTTATCGATACATGTCAACCTCTTTACGAAGCCCTGTACGAGCGCCGGCTCCGGGTCTGAACCCCTCCGCCTCTATCTTTCGATAGACGCGCGCGGCTTGCAGAGAGGGTACAATTACTTCAGTTTCACCTGCGTTGTCCGTGTGCGTCGTCCGCTCGAAGGTCTCCCCGAGGAGGGATTCATGAATCTGCGCCGTTTTGTCTTACTGTCTCTGCTTATCTTCCTTGCGTTCTTGCCAGCTGCCGGAGCCGCGCAGGGTACACGTACCTTGTCGGTGACCAACGCCGGGGGCGGCACCGTGACCAGCTCGCCAGCCGGGATCAACTGCGGCAGCGACTGTACCGAGACCTATACCTTTGATCCGCCCGACTTTCCCGCCGTCCATGTGACCCTGACGGCCACGCCGGATGTGGGGAAGATCTTCATCGGCTGGTCCGGCGCCTGCACCGGGACCGGCACCTGCTCGGTGACGATGAGCAATAACCGTTCGGTAACGGCCACCTTCACGGATGCAACGTTCACGCTGTCGGCGAGCCTGGCGGGGACGGGCAGCGGCACCGTGACCAGCGCGCCGGCCGGCATCAACTGCCCTGGCGACTGCTCGGAGGCCTACAACTACAACACGGTGGTGACGCTGACGGCGACGCCGGCGACCGGCTCGACGTTTACCGGGTGGAGCGGGGGTGGGTGCGCGGGCACCGGAACCTGCGTGGTGACGATGACCTCTGCGCAGTCGGTGACGGCCACGTTCACCCTGCAGACCTTCACGCTGTCGGCGAGCCTGGCGGGGACGGGCAGCGGAACGGTGACGAGCGCGCCGGCCGGCATCAACTGCCCCGGCGACTGCTCCGAGGACTATGACTACAACACCATGGTCACCCTGACGGCGACGCCGGCGACCGGCTCGGACTTCACCGGGTGGAGCGGCGACTGCACCGGGACCGGCTCCTGCGTGGTGACGATGGACCAGGCGCGTTCGGTGACGGCCACGTTCACCCTGCAGACCTTCACGCTCTCGGTGAGCCTGGCCGGGGCGGGGAGCGGCAGTGTGACCAGCTCGCCGGCCGGCATCAACTGCCCCGGCGACTGCTCGGAGGCCTACGACTACAACACGATGGTGACGCTGACGGCGACGCCGGCGACCGGCTCGGACTTCACCGGCTGGAGCGGCGACTGCACGGGCACCGGCGCCTGCATGGTGACGATGGATCAGGCGCGTTCGGTGACCGCGACGTTCACGCTCCAGACGTTCACCCTGTCTGTGAGCCTCGCCGGGGCGGGGAGCGGCAGCGTGAGCAGCTCTCCGGCCGGTATCGACTGCGGCTCCGACTGCTCCGAGACCTACGACTACAACACCGAGGTCACCCTGACGGCGACGCCGGCCACGGGCTCGGTGTTCGGCGGCTGGGGCGGGGCCTGCACGGGCACCGATCCCTGCGTGGTGACCATGACCGAGGCGCGTTCGGTGACGGCCACGTTCGAGGTCGGCAACTTCGTGCTCACCGTGGTCAAGGCCGGCGACGGCGCGGGCACGGTGACCAGCTCGCCGGCCGGCATCGACTGCGGCAACGACTGCAGCGAGTCGTACCCCTACAACACCGAGGTGACCCTGACCGCGGCCGCGGGCGCGCGCTCGACCTTCGAAGGCTGGAGCGGCTCCGGCTGCACGGGCACCGGCACCTGCGTGGTGACCATGGACCAGTCGAAGTCGGTCACGGCCACGTTCAAGGACATCGGCAAGGACTTCTTCACCCTGCAGCCATGCCGCGTGCTCGACACCCGGCCGAGCCAGACCCTGAGCCACGGTGTCCCCCTGGTCTTCCAGGTCACCGGAATCTGCGGCGTGCCGGCCGACGCCATCGCGGTGTCGGTCAACGTGACCTCGATCACGCCAAGCGGCAGCGGCAACCTCCGGCTCTACCCCGGAGACGGCTCGGTGCCGACGGCCAGTACGCTGAACTTCCAGACGGGGCTCAACCGGGCCAACAACGCCATGGTGGCTCTCGCCACGAACGGCGATGGCACGCTGGCCGTGGTTGTCTTCATCGGCAGCGGCGGGACCGCGGACGTGGCCCTGGACGTCAACGGCTACTACAAGTAGGACCCTGAGCCTGGGGCCTCCCTCCGGGGAGGCCCCCTTGCTTATCCGGACTTCCGCACCCGGAACGCCGCCACGGCCTGGGGCTTGCCCTCGGGCAGGGCGGCGGCCATGCGGCGGACCACCTTGCCCCAGCCGGCCTGGCCGGTCCACTTCTTGGCTTCCACCGGCTCCGTGATCACGCCTTTCGCCGTCAGCCGTTCCGCGAGGTCCGGCCGGCGGCGGCCCTGGTTGTCCACCGCCACCACCTCGAAATCCACGCCGCGCCGGTAGATCGCCAGCAGGCCGAAGACCTCCTCGCCCCCGGCCACCTGGAAGAGCGCCACCTGGCCGCGCGGGCCGTCCTCCAGCTCCCAGAGCACGCCTTCGACCAGCGGGTGGCCCGAGGCGAAGAAGTCCAGGGTCTCCCGCTCCACGGCCTCGGCCCGGTCGAAGGTACCCAGGTAGCGCGACCCCGGCGGCACGCCCGGAATGTGGTCCACCAGCGCTTCCCAGCCGAACTCGATCGCCCATACGTCGCGGTCACCCCGGCCGGTCTGCGGCTCCAGCAGAAAGCCGAAGCGGCCCGCCGCGCGCAGCACCACGCTCTCGTTCAGGAGGTCCAGGTCGGGCGGCACGCGGGAGAGGATCTCCTCGACCATCTCGGGCCGGTAGGGATCGCGGTGCAGCTCGTGGTAGGCGGCGTTGCGGACGCGGTCGTGAGCCTCCTGCGCCTCGCGGAGCACCCCCTCGGATACGGCGGGGTCCACCTCGTCCGGTCCCTGGAGCGACTCGCGCTCGACAGCCCGGGCCACGTGCCGCAGCTCGCGCTCCATGCCTCCGAGCGGTTCCTCGAACAGCCCAATGGCTTCATAGAGACCGGCGACCGCCCGGCCCAGGCCCGAGGGCGGCCGGAAGTAGACGATCTCGGTCGGGATCGTGCGGCCGATGCGGTCGAGCCGGCCGATGCGCTGCTCGACCACGGCCGGGTTCCAGGGCAGGTCGAAGAGGATGAGCCGGCGGCAGAACTCGAAGTTGCGCCCCTCGCCTCCGGCCTCGGTCGAGATCATGAGCGCGGGGCCTTCGGGCAGGCGGAACTGCGCCACCTCGATGTCCCGGCGCTCGGGCGGCAGGTCCTCGTGGAACAGCCCGGCCCGTGCCCGGCCCTCGCGCTCCACGGCCGCCTTGAGCCGCTCGAGCGTCTCGCGGTGGGCCACGAAGACGAGGGTCTTCTCCCCGGCCTGCTGCCACTTCGCCGCCTGCTCGGTCAGCCACTTCACGCGCGGGTCCGAGCGCTCGGCCTCGGGCAGCAGGAAGGTCAGCTCGGGGTCCTCGCGCTCGGTCCGGTCGAGGACCGCGGCCACGGCGGCGGGCGAGGACAGGGCGCGGACGATCCGGTCGGCCTTGCGACGCTCGGCGAGCGGGTTGTCCGCGGGCAGCGACCGCATGAGCCTCTCCAGGCGGCGGAGAGGCTCCCAGCCGGGATCGTCCAGCTCGATCGGAAAGCCGACCCGGGGCGGCAGGCCGCCGATGTCCGCCCGCCGGGCGGAGCTGGTGCAGGGCGGCAGCGGCTCGCGCCGGGCCAGGCGGTCGGCGAAGCTCTCCTCCTCCGGAAACTCCTCGGGCCGCAGGAGCTGGAGCAGCCGGAAGAAGCCATGGGCGTCGTCCTCCAACGGTGTGGCGGTGAGGAGGAGGACGTGCCGGCCCAGGGCCGCGATCGGCGCGACCGCCCGGTACGCTTCGCTGCCGGGGTGTCCGGGCGGCCGGCGCAGGTGGTGCGCCTCGTCCACCACCAGGAGGTCGATCCCGGCCTCGACCGCCTGCTCGGTGAGCCGGCGCCGGGAGGCCAGGGTGTCCAGGCCGACGATCACCCGGCGGTGGACGTCGAACGGGTTGAAATCCGCCCCATGGTCGCGGGCCACGTCCGCCAGCCGCTTCTCGTCCAGGAGGACGAACACCTGGTGGTACTTGCGCCAGAGCTCGCCGAGCCACTGGAGGGTGAGCGTCTCGGGCGCGACGATAAGGGTGCGGTCGGCGCGGCCGGTCTGGAGGAGGCGGTTGAGGATGAGGCAGGCCTCGACCGTCTTGCCCAGGCCGACCTCGTCGGCGAGCAGCCAGCGCACGGGATCGCTGTGGCAGGCGCGCTCGGCGGCATAGAGCTGGTGGGGGAAGATCTGGATGCGTCCGCCGAGGAACGAGCCGAGCCCGCCGGCCTGCCGGATGCGCTGGAGGCGGAGACCGTCGAGCCGGTTGAGGAAGTCGTCGTAGCTGTCCACCTGACCGCGGGCCAGGCGCTCGGCCGGCGGCAGCTCGGCGGGGAGGGGCCAGAGATCGGAGACCGGCACCTCGCGGCCGTCCTCCAGCCGGCAGACCCCGCCTTCGCAGGCCGCGACCACGACCGTCTCGTTGGTCCCTTCGAGGCGAGCCTTCGCTCCGGGGACCAGGACGAGGGGGACGAGCGCGTCCGAGCCGGTGGCGAGCGAGAGCGTCTGATCGCTGTCCGGGAAGCGCACGACCACGTTGCGGCCGCTGATCTCGACCACCTGGCCGGGGCCCAGCTCGGGGTTGAATCGATGGGTGAGTCGGTCGCCGGGCTTCCACATCGCGGGCGGATTGTATCCGCCCGGGAGCTTCTACGCCGCGCCCAGGACCAGTGCGTCGGTCTTGCCGATGATGTCGTCCACGATGGCGCGGACCTCGTCGAGCTCGCCGCTGACCACCAGCTCGCTGAGCCTGGCGCTGATCTCGCGGCAGCCTCCGAACTGCCGGTAGAACAGGCAGTAGTCGCAGCGCCCGATGGGGGTGCCTGCCTCCTGATCCGACTTCTCGCAGAGGTCGCAGACCGCGTTGATCCCGGTCAGCAGCTCGACCGTGTCCGCCCTGCCGATGGCGTCGCGGATGCCTTCCCACTGCCGGATGGTTCCCTGCTGGGCTTCTTTCCAGGTCATGGCTTGAGCCTCCTCGGAGTCCAGGATGCCCGACGCGAGGACCGTCCACCACGGCCGGACGGGTTGGAGATGCCTACCTGGAAAGGCGGGCCGGCGGCCTATACTCCCCGGGCCATGGTCACCGTTCTCTGCCCGGTCCGAGGCTGCGACGCTCCGCTGGAGCGACGGGAGCGGTCCTGGGTCTGTGGACGCGGTCACTCCTTCGACATCGCGCGGAGCGGCTACTGCAACCTCCTTCAGCCCCAGGACCGGCGCTCGAAGAGCCCGGGCGATCCCAGGGAGGTGGCGCTGGCTCGGCGGCGGTTCCTGGATGCCGGCCATGGCGATTTCCTCCTGGAGATGCTCCGGAAGGAGATGGGGGAACCGGACTCCGTGCTCGACGTCGGCTGCGGCGAGGGGTACTTCCTGGGATCGCTGGCGCGGGGGAGGGAGGCTCACGGCGTGGATCTGTCCGTGCCAGCCATCGACCTCGCGGCCCGGCGCTGGCCGGAGGTGAGCTGGTGGGTGGTCAATGCCGATCGGGCGCTGCCGTTCGCGGACGGCTCCTTCGACCTGGCGCTCTCCATCGCCGGCCGCCGGCCGGCGGCGGAACTGCTGCGTGTTCTCAGGCCGGAAGGCCGGCTGCTGGTCGCCGTGCCCGCGGAGGACGACCTGATCGAGCTGCGCGAGGCGGTTCAGGGAGAGGGCGTGCTGCGAAGCCGAATGGAGAAGGTCGTGGAGGAGCTGAGCGGCTTTGAGCTGGAAGCCCACCGGGTGGTGCGAACCACGGCGACGCTGGACCCGGACGCCGCCCGCGATGCGCTGGCTTCTACCTACCGGGGAGCCCGGTCAAGCCAGCGGGAGAAGGTTGAGGGGCTTGGGTCCCTGCGGGTGACGCTCAGCTTCGAGCTGGCGCGGTTGATCCGGATCGGGCCCGGATAGCAAAAAGCCCCGGTCCCTTGCGGAACCGGGGCTTTTTAAGGTCTTTTGGTGGCGTTGGGTTGCCCTCGGTCGTCGAGGTCACCCTCCGTCGGCACTGACCTGGAGGAGCCTCTTACGAGGACGCCACCTCCAAACCGTGACTGTCTACGTTCACTAGACCACCTCCTTTCTGGGCGTGTCCGTCATCGGCGGGTCCCAACCCGCCCGGCCCCTTGGGCCGCCCAAGCCTCTTGAGGACCGCCGCGTCACTCCCACCCGGATGAGTGGAGGCGCGGAGCCGGAACGGGGAAATGGTGCGGGAAAGAGGCGGAAAAGTCAAACGCTCCCTGTGGTACTGTCCGCAGGATTGCAGGACCTTGACCCGAGGAGCTGAGCGCCCCTATGAAGAAGATCGGCATTCTGTTCGGACAGGAAGACACCTTCCCCTGGGCCTTCCTGGAGCGCGTCAATAGCAAGAACGTGGAGGGTATCGTTGCGGAGCCGGTCAAGATCGACAAGCTCGTGCAGGGCGAGCCCAGCGAGTACGCCGTCATCATCGACCGCATCTCCCAGGACATCCCCTTCTACCGCGCCTACTTGAAGAACGCGGCCCTGAACGGCACCGTCGTCATCAACAACCCGTTCTGGTGGAGCGCGGACGAGAAATTCTTCAACAACTGCCTCGCCACCAAGATCGGCGTGGCCGTGCCCAAAACCGTGCTCCTGCCGTCCAAGGAGCACCCGCCGGAGACCGGGCCCAAGTCGTTCCGCAACCTGGCCTATCCGCTCGACTGGGACGGCATCTTCGATTACATCGGCTGGCCCGCGTACTTCAAGCCGTTCGCCGGCGGCGGATGGAAGAACGTCTACCGCCTGGACAACCCGGACGACTTCTTCCGTGTCTACAATGAGACCGGCCAACTCGTCATGATGCTCCAGGAAGAGATCATCTTCACCGAGTACTTCCGCTGCTACTGCCTGGACCGCCGCGAGGTACGGATCATGCAGTACGACCCGCGCCAGCCGTTCCACCTGCGCTACGTGCGGAACGGCCCGCCGGTGTCGCCGGAGCTGCTCAAGAAGGTCGAGGACGGCGTGCTCGCCCTCAATCGGGCCCTGGGCTACGACTTCAACACCGTCGAGTTCGCTGTCCGCGACGGCATTCCGTACGCCATCGACTTCTGCAACCCGGCGCCGGACGCGGACGTGAATTCGATCGGCGAGGACAACTTCGAATGGGTCGTGGAGACCGCCGCCAGCATGGCGATCCGCCGAGCCCAGGAGAGCGATGGCACGAACAACCTGAGATGGGGGGAGTTCGTCAGCGGTACCGCGCGCTGACGGCGCAACGACACATGAGCGAAGCCGGGCTGTTCACGCTGGGGATCGAAGAGGAGTTCCAGCTCATCGACCTGGAGACGCGGGATCTGCGATCCCACGTCCAGCAGCTCCTGGAAGCCGGCCGGGAGCTGCTCAAGGACGAGCTGAAGGCGGAGATGCACCAGTCCGTGATCGAGGTCGGGACCCCGATCTGCGGGGACATCACGGTGGCCCGCCGCGAGGTCGTCCGGCTGCGCAGCCAGCTCGCCGGACTGGCCCGGCGCAGCGGCCTGACCTTCGCGGCCGCGGGCACCCACCCCTTCGCCCGCTGGCAGGACCAGCTCATCACCCCCTATCCGCGGTACGAGGAGATCATCGAGGACCTCCAGCAGGTGGCGCGGGCGAACCTGATCTTCGGCCTCCACGTCCACGTGGGCATCGACGACCGCGAGACCGCGATCCACATCATGAACGCGGCAAGATACTTCCTGCCGCACATCTTCGCCCTGTCGACCAACTCGCCGTTCTGGGAGGGCCGCAACACGGGCCTCAAGTCCTACCGCAGCAAGGTCTTCGAGCGCTTCCCGCGGACCGGGATCCCGGACCACTTCCAGAGCTACTCGGAATACGAGAACTACATCAAGCTGTTGATCCAGACCCGGTGCATCGACAACGCCAAGAAGATCTGGTGGGACATCCGGATGCATCCGTTCTTCGATACCCTCGAATTCCGCATCTGTGACCAGCCCATGCGGGTCGAGGAGACCCTGACCCTGGCGGCGCTCTGCCAGGCGGTCACCGCGAAGCTGTACAAGCTCATCAAGAAGAACCTGGGCTTCCGCCTGTACCGGCGGCTGCTCCTCAGCGAGAACAAGTGGCGCGCGGCGCGCTACGGCATCCGCGGCAAGCTGATCGACTTCGGCAAGCGCGAAGAGGTCGAATGCGTGGCCCTGATCCACGAGCTGCTGGAGTTCATCGACGACGTGGTGGACGAGCTGGGCAGCCGCGAGCAGCTCAGCTACATCCACGAGATCTTGCGGCACGGCACGGGTGCGGACCGACAGGTTGAGGTTTACAATCAGACCAACGATACGAAGGCCGTGGTCGATTACATCGTGGCCGAGACCCATCGTGGGCTCGATATGGCATAAAAGCAGCATAGAGGACGAATCATGAACCTGGAAGACATCCGCGTCAGCCCGGACCTGGTCCCCGGCGCGCACAACGCCATAGTGACCTGCCTGCGGCTCAAGCCGGAGGAGCGGGTTACCGTCATCACCGACCGGGAGACGATCGAGATCGCCGTCGCCCTCGCGCAGGAGATCCGCGAGGTCGGCTCCGAGCACCGGGTGTTCGTCCTGGAGGACTACGCCGAGCGCCCCCTCAAGGCCATGCCGCAGGAGATCCTGGACGACCTGGAGCGGGCACAGGTGAGCCTCTTCGCCGCCCAGGCGCAACGCGGCGAGCTGACCTCGCGCATCGCCATGACCGGCGTGATCGACCGCCGGCGCATCCGCCACGCCCACATGGTCAACATCGACCGCCAGTGCATGGTCGAGGGCATGCGGGCTGACTTCCTCGCGATCGACGCCCTGAGCTCGCGCCTGGTCGAGAAGGCCCGCAAGGCGAAGACCATCCGGGTCACCTCGAAGGCCGGCACGGATCTGGTCGCCGAGTTCGCGCCGCACCTCAAGTGGCTGAAGACGAGCGGCATCATCTCGCCGGACAAGTGGGGCAACCTGCCGGGCGGCGAGATCTTCACGGCGCCGTGGGACGTCAACGGCCGCTTCGTGGTGGACGGCGTGGTGGGCGACTACCTCTGCCGCAAGTACGGCGACCTGCGGCAGACGCCGCTCACGATCGAGGTCCGCGGCGGCCGCATCGCCGGCCTGGAGTGTACGAACCACGAGCTGGTCGAGGAGTTCCGGCGCTACACCGAGACCGACGAGAACAGCGACCGGGTGGGGGAGTTCGCCATCGGCACCAACATCGCGGTCGAGGACGTGCGGGGCAACATCCTCCAGGACGAGAAGATCCCGGGCGTCCACATCGCGTTCGGCCATCCCTACGCCGAGCACACGGGCCAGAACTGGGTCTCGACCACGCACATCGACTGCGTCGCGCCGCGCGAGGTCACCGTCTGGATGGACGGCGAAGAGGTCATGCGCGACGGCGAGTTCCTGATCTGAAATGGTCCCGGACCTTCGCCGGGCCTACAACGAAGCCTTCACGGAGGAGCGCTACGCCGGAATGGTGCGCGACCTGGAATCCCGGGTCGGCTTTCCCATCGAGTTCCGGATCAGCGAGACTCCGCTCTTCCTCTCGGACCGCCTGGCCCGGGAGCTGGAGCAGGCCGCCTGGCAGATCCTCGAGACGGTCACCTCGGAGGACTACCTCCGCAAGGCCGGCCCGGCCCTGCCCCCCGGCCTGGCCGTGCCCGGCGAGGACCCGCACCCCGTCTTCCTCCAGATCGACTTCGCCCTGGCGGTCGATGAGACCGGGGAGATCGTGCCGCGGCTCATCGAGCTGCAGGGCTTCCCTTCGCTCTATGGGTTCCAGTGGCTCCTCGACGGCGGCTTCCGGCGCTGGTTCGAGATCCCGTCGAACGTGACCCCCTACTTCGGCGGCCTGGACCGGGTGAGCTACATCGACTGCCTGAAGTCGGTGGTCGTGGGCGACTGCGATCCGGAGCAGGTGGTCCTCCTGGAGATCGATCCCGAGCACCAGAAGACCCGCTGCGACTTCGCGGTGATGGAGCAGGCGTTAGGCATCCACACCGTCTGCCCGCGGGACGTGAAGGAGAAGGACGGCCGGCTGGTCTACGAGAAGGATGGCCGGGAGGTGCCCGTCCGCCGGATCTACAACCGGGTGATCTTCGACGAGCTGCAGAGGAAGGGCCTCGCCTTCGACCACCTCTTCCGCCGGGACATCCGGGACCTGAGCGCCGAGTGGGTGGGGCACCCGAACTGGTACTTCCGCATCAGCAAGTACTCGCTGCCCTTCCTCCAGCCGCCGTACGCGCCGGAGACCCACTTCCTGAGCGACGTGAAAGAGGTTCCGGCCGACCTGGACGACTGGGTCCTGAAGCCGCTCTTCTCCTTCGCCGGCCTCGGCGTCGAGCTGGGCCCGAGCGCCGAGCGCCTGAAGTCGATCGAAGACCCCGGCAACTACCTCCTCCAGCGCAAGGTCGAGTACGCCTCCGTGATCGAGACCCCCGACGGCGGCGCCAAGGCCGAGGTCCGCATGATGTTCGTCTGGAAGGACGGCCAGCCCCGGCTCATCAACAACCTCGTGCGGATGAGCAAGGGGAAAATGATGGGGGTGGACTTCAACAAGCAGAAGACCTGGGTGGGTGCGAGCCTGGCGTATCACTCCTGAGCCCCCTGCCATGGTCCCTGGTGCTACCATCTAGGCCTGAACCAGGTTCCTCGACAGACAGGAAAGGCTCCGATGTCCACACTGCTGCAGAGCATTCGCCTCGGCGTGCGCATGCTGAGGAAATACCCCACCAGCACGGCGATCGCCCTCATCGCGCTGAGCCTGGGGATCGGCCTGACGACCGCGGCGTTCAGCATCGTCTATGGCGTCTTCCTGCGCGGGCTGCCGTTTCCGGGCGCGGACCGGCTGATGCGGCTGGAGAGCGTCGACGTGGCCGCGGGCGAGCCCCTGCCGGTCTCGTATCTCGACTTCCTCGAATGGCGCCGGCAGCAGACCTCGTTCGAGGGGCTCGCCGCCTGGTATGGAAGCAGTATCAACGTGAGCGGCAGCGGTCAGCGGCCCGAGCAGTACAACGGCGCCCTGGTCAGCGACAACCTCTTCGATCTCGTCGGCGTCCGGCCGGCGCTCGGCCGGAGCTTCCGGCCCGGCGAGGACGGGCCGGCCGCGGAGCCGGTGGTCATCATCGGCCACTCGCTCTGGCGCCAGCGCTTCAACGCCGATCCGAAGGTCATCGGCCGCACCCTGCGGGTCGAAGGCAACGAGATGACGATCGTCGGCGTCATGCCGGAGAAGT
The DNA here is from genome assembly GCA_036266195.1 of Thermoanaerobaculia bacterium. Lineage (GTDB taxonomy): Bacteria > Acidobacteriota > Thermoanaerobaculia > Multivoradales > UBA5704 > DATMER01. The sequence continues at coordinate 19,027 of DATANP010000570.1, forward strand.
TCGGCTTCCCCCTGCGCCAGGAGATCTGGGTCCCCTTCCGCATGGACGCCACCGGCATGGAGCGGGGGATGGACATGCCGGTCCAGGTCTTCGGGCGGCTCAAGGAGGGAGTCTCGCGCGAGCAGGCGCTGGCCGAGCTTCGGGCCATCGCCGGGCGGATCGCCCAGGCCTACCCCAAGACCAACGAGGGGATCAGCGCCTCCGTGACTCCCTACGTCGAGGGGTACACGGAGGAGATGCGGTCGCCGCTCTACACCATGCTGGCCGCGGTCTCCGGCGTGCTGCTCATCGCCTGCGCCAACGTTGCCATGCTGCTCCTGCTGCGGGCGACCCGGCGGTCGCACGAGGTGGCGGTGCGGATGGCGCTCGGAGCCAGCCGCTCGCAGGTGCGATTCCAGTTTCTCGTCGAAGCGCTCTGCCTCACGGCGGCCGGGGCGGTCCTCGGGCTGCTGGTGGCAGAGGCGGGGATCGCCCTCTATCTCCATTTCCTCGAGCCGCCGTCGTTCTGGATGGAGGTCCGCCTCGATCCGGAAATCTTCCTGTTCGTCCTGGGGCTTGCCATGGTGTCCGGCCTGCTGGCCGGAACGTTCCCCGCGTTCCAGGCCGGGCGCACGGATGCGAACACGGTCCTGAACGATCCCTCGCGCGGGATTTCGAACCGGAAGCTCGGCCGGCTCAGCCAGCTCCTGGTGATCGCGGAGATCACGCTCTCCTGCGGCCTGCTCGTGGCCATGGGCCTTCTGACCCGGAGCGTGCTGAACCTCCAGCGCGTCGACCTCGGTTTCTCGACCCGGGATGTGTTCACGGCCCGGATTTCGTTGTCCTACAGCCGCTATCCCGACACGGCGAGCAAGAGCCGTTTCTACGACGAGCTGCTGCGCCGCCTCCAGGCTCTCCCTGGCGTCGCTTCGGCGGGAGTGGTGTCGAGCCTGCCGGGAGATATGAGTTATCCGAGCAGCTTCGAGATCGAAGGGGCTCCGAGCGAAGCGGGGGCGGAGCTGCCGAAGGTCCCCGTCTCGACGATCTCACCGGGATTTTTCGATACGCTTGGCGTCCGCATGCTGCGCGGCCGGGATTTCGGCGCAGCGGACCGCGAAGGCTCCATGCTGGCCGCGGTGGTCAGCCGCAGCTTCGCGGAGCGTTATTTCCCTGGAAAGGATCCGCTGGGCCGCCGGCTCCGCGTCGTCAAGTCCACGAGCGGACCGTGGCTGACGATCGTCGGCGTCGCTCCTGACCTGGCGGTTGGACAGCTCGTGAGCAGCGACCGCACGGCTCTTTTCGTGCCGCTGGGCCAGAATCCGATCAATTGGGTGAGCCTGGTCCTGCGAACCCGCGGCGCGCCTTCGGAAATGACGGAGACGGTTGCGAAAGAGGTTGCCGCAATGGATCCTGACATGCCGGTCTTCGCTCCGGACACGCTGGAGCAGAGGGTTGCCGGCCAGCGGGTTCAATATGAAGTCCTGGGCACACTGTTCACGATCCTGGGATTCGCGGCTCTCTTCCTTTCCATGCTCGGACTCTACGGCGTAATGGCCTTCGCCGTCGCCCGCAAGACGCCGGAGATCGGCCTCCGCATGGCGCTCGGCGCGAAGGTGGGCGATATTCTGCGTCTGATCTTTCGCGGTGGTCTCGTTCAACTTGCGATCGGAATCGTCCTCGGCCTCGGCCTTGCGGGCTGGCTCACACGTTTGTTGAGTGCATTCCTTTTCAATGTTCAGCCGTGGGACCCCGCCATTTTCGTTCTGGCCGGAAGTCTTGTCGCCGCGATCGGTTTTGTGGCCTGCCTCCTGCCCGCGAAACGCGCGGCCGGCATCGATCCAGTTCTTGCGTTGAAAAATGAATGACGCGAATGGTGCGAGAACAAAAAACTTGTTGACATCGACTCGGGGCTGATGCTACGCTCGAATTTGTCGTCATCAACATAACCAAAGGAGGAAGCCCAACATGAAGAAGAAGCATGTTGCAAAGAAGCTCTCTATCAAGAAGGAGACTTTGCGGCACCTCAACCCGATGCAGTTGAACGAGGCCGTCGGCGGTGTAACGTACACCTCGGACTCTTCCAACTGCTGCTGTGGGCCGTACACCATCGGCAGCGCCGGCACCTGCCCGCGTCCCTGCCCGGTTTAATGTTTCATGGGTGCTCCCGCCCCCGCCGGGGCGGGAGCATTCAGATTTTCGGTGGAATCGCGAGGAGCATGGGGCGATCCCACCCGGGCTCGATGTGAGAAGTCGCCGCGATCAACGCGAGGCTGATCCCGGCAGCGCCTTCCAGAAATCCTGAAACATTGCGCCACTCTCCGGCCTCGTCCCACCAGCTCGAAAATCCTGCGATTCCCAGGCCCGGTCTGCGCATCGACAGCGCGTGCTCGAACCAGTCGCGAGCGACGCGGCCGAAGGTCTCTTCGCCTGTCGCCTGATAGAAACGGTTGTAGAGATGTCCGAGACCGGCGGCGCCGTGACAGAGCGTGGCGTCGACGACCCCTCTGTCGTGCATCGGCCGGGTGCAATCCTTGAGAGCGATCGCCACGGCTTCCCGTTCCCAATCCGGTGCTCCGACCGCTCGCGCCGCGCCGAGCAGGGCGGCGGCAACGCCGGGATCGCCGTAGCACCAGGCGGAACGGCATGAAGCTGCCGGGGTGGATGTTTCGGCGCCCACGAAGGGCGCGAACGTGGAACCGCCATCGTCCTCGCGCTTGTTCGTGAGAAGCCACTCCACGGCTCCGTCGAGCAGGCGCCGGGCTCGGCTTCCTGCCAGGTTTTCGCCGCAGGCCCGCGCGAGCATTCCCACGACTCCGGGCGCGCCATGCGCAAGCCCAAGGTTGAAGTAACCTCCGGGAAACTTCTTCAGGTCCGCCGGAAACAGTTTCGAGGACGGGGTCCACCAGCTCAGTCCGGCTTCGCGCTGAACGGCGAGCTCTTCCAGGCGATCGACGATCGAACCGATCACGCGGGCGGCGAATTCGCGGTCGGGATGATCGAGCGCATAGCAGCCGAGGCCCGCGAGCCCGAACAGCAGGTCGTAGTCTCCCTGCCAGGGCGTCGAGCGCACCGTGCCGGCGATCCATTCGTCGATCTCCTCGTTCGCGTCCGGCGCGGCTTCGCCGCTCAGAAGCTGCTGCAGATGCTGATTGGTCCAGGCGACGCCGGTCGGCCCGGCGAAGAAGCCGGCGGGAGGGCTTCGATCGAAAAGGGTTTCGACGGCCGCGTCCAGGCGCACTTCCGCAAAGTCTGCGAAGCGGTCGTCGTCGTATTCGGCGGCCAGGTAGCCGTAGAACAGCGCGAGCCCCGCGTGGCCGTAGGCGTAAGACGGGCCGTCCGGCGAGGTGCTCTCCAGGGCCGCGGCGATCGCCAGTGCGGACTCCCGCGCGGCGGCTGCGAGGTCGCCGTCGAGAATCGGTTTCCAACTCATGCGTCGTCCCGGGTCGGAAGATCGATCAGCATCGGGCGGTCCCAGTTCGGCTCGACACCGGAGACGGCGGCGAGCAGGGCCAGACCGATACCGGCCGAGCCGGTCAGCAGCCCGGGGTCGGCATTCCACGTGCCCGCTTCAGGCCACCAGTTGAGATAGCCGCCGATCCCTTCGCCGGGCCGCCGCATGGCGAGCGCCCGCTCGAACCAGCGGCGCGCCGTACGGGCGAAGGTCTCCTCGCCGGTCGACTGGTAGAAGCGGTTGTAGAGGTGGCCGAGACCGGCGGCGCCATGGCAGAGCTCGGCGTCCGCGACCCCGGTGTCCTCAAAAGGCCTCGCGCAGTCCCGGAGGGCGAGGGCGACCGCTTCGCTCTCCCAGGCGGGGTTACCGGTCGCGCGCGCGGCCCCGAGCAGGGCCGCGGCGATGCCCGGATCGCCGTAGCACCAGGCGGACCGGCAGCTTTCCGCACCGGCGCCGGATTGCCCCGGGGCGAGGAAGGGCGCGAAGGCCGAGCCGTCGTCGCCCGAGCGCCGGTTGGCCAGGAGCCAGGAGGTGGATTCGTCCAGGAGGCGCCGCACCTGGTCGTCCTGGAAGCCCGCGCGCCAGGCCTGGGCCAGGAACGCGATGGCCCCGGGAGTGCCGTGGGAGAGCCCGAGGTCGAAATAGCCTTGTGGAAAGTGGCTCGCCAGGGAGGGGGCGGCGACCTCATGAGCGGTCCGCCAGGCGACGCCCTCCGGAAAGGTGGACGCCATCTCTTCCAGGCGCGCGACGATCTGGTCCACGACCTCCTCGGTGAAGGTGCGGCGGGGGTGGTCGAGCGCGTAGCGGCCGAGGCCGATGAGGCCGTAGATCAGATCGTACCGTCCCGGCCAGGGAGAGGTGCGGACGGCCTCGGCGATCCAGTCGTCCACCTCCTCGTTCTGGTCCTCTTCGGCGCTCCCGGCGAGCAGCTCCTCCAGGTGCTGGCTGGTCCAGGCGACGCCGGGGAGGCTGACGTAGAAGCTCGGCGACAACGCCTGCTCGCCGATGCCGTCGACGGCCTTGCCGAGCCGTTCTTCCGCGCGGTCGGCGGCGCGCTCGTCGCCTTCGACCGCGGCGAGGTAGCCGTGCAGCAGTGCGATCCCGGCGTGCCCGTAGGCGTACGAGGGCGCGGGGACGTCCAGCGTTTCGTCCTCCAGCGCATCGGCGATCGCCCGCGCCGCCTCCATCGCGGAGAGGGCGAGGTCGTCGTCGAGAAGCGGTTTCCAGCTCATGGGCGGCGGTCTCCAGTCGTTTTGGAAGGCAGGAGCAGTGGGCGGTCCCAGCGCGGCTCGACGGCCGAGACGGCGGCGATCCAGGCGAGGCCGACGCCTGCCGCCCCTTCGAGGAGCCGGATCGATTCCCCGGTCGTCTCGGGTCCCGGCAAGCCGAAGGAGATCTCGAACCACTCGCGCGCGCCGGCGGCGAAGGCCTCTTCGCCGGTGGCCTGGTACAGGCGGTTGTAGAGGTGTCCGAGCCCGGCGGCGCCGTGGCACAGCGAGGCATCCACGACCTCCTTGTCCGCTCGCGGCCGCCGGCAGTCGTGAAGGGCGATGGCGATCGCCTCCCGCTCCCAGTCGGGCCGGTCTGCCGCCTGCGCCGCGCCGAGGAGTGCCGCGGCCACTCCGGGATCTCCGTAGCACCACGCCGAGCGACAGGTGTAGATCTCGGAACCGGTCACGTAGCGGCCGAAGGCCGACCCGCCGTCGTCCGGGCGCCGGTTCGCCAGCAACCATTCGACCGCGCCATCGAGGAGGCGCCGGGCCTTCGGGGTCTCCAGGCCCGCTTCGCAGACCCGGCCGAGCAGGCCGATCACGCCGGGTACGCCGTGGGATATCCCGGTGTCGTAGTGGCCGTCGGGGAACCACTCCGCGGCCTGCCGCGCCATCACGGCTGGCGAGGTCCACCAGGTGAGGCCGGCTTCCGCGGGCCGCGCCAGCTCGTCGAGCCGGTCCACGATCGGACCGAGCAGGCGCGCGGCGGTCTCCCGGTCGGGGTGGTCCACGGCGTAACAGCCCGCGCCCGCGAGCCCGTAGAGGAGGTCGTAGGCCCAGGGCCAGGGAGCCGTCTGGAGGAGGTCGAGCAGGGCCTCGTCGATCTCTTCGTTGCAGTCCGCCTCGGCCTGGCCGGTGAGCAACTCGTCCAGGTGCTGGTTGGTCCATGCGATGCCGCCGAGGCCGGTGAAGAAGCTGGCGGAGAGCGAGCCTTCGCCGGCCTGTTCGATGGCCTGGGCCAGCCGGGCTTCCGCGAGGTCGGCGGAGCGCTCGTCGTCGAAGGCGACGGCCGCATAGCCATGGAACAGCGCCAGGCCCGAGAGTCCCCAGGCGTAGGAGGCATCGGTGGTCCCGGCCCCCTGGCGTTCCAGGACGCCGGAGATCGCCCGGATCGACTCGCGGGCGCGGTCGGCGAGGGGGCCGTCGAGGAGGGGAGCCCAGGCCAAGGTCAGACCCCGAAAAGGAAGGGCCGGTCCCAGTCGGGAGGGACCGGCGAGGTGGCGGCCAGCAGCGCGAGGCCGATCCCCGCCATGCCTTCCTGGATGCCGAACCGGACGAATTCCTCTCCGCGCTCCGGGTTTCGGGCCAGATCGGCGAGGGCGCGCTCGAACCAGCCGCGCGCGGCATCGGCGAAGACCTCTTCATCGGTCGCCTGGAACAGCCGGTTGTAGAGATGGCCGAGTCCCGGAGCTCCGTGACAGAAGGTCGTGCCGACCGCCTCCGGGGGCGGAGCCGCGCAGTCCCGTCGGGCAATGGCCAGCGCTTCGCGTTCCCAGGCCGGCTCGCCGGCCGAGCGCGCCGCTGAAAGCAGGACCGCCGCGACGCCCGCGTCTCCGTAGCACCAGGCGGACTGGCAGCCCGTGGCGGAGCCGGCGCGGTCGGAAGGGGAGATGTACGAGGTGAAGCTCGAGCCGCCATCGTCCGGGCGGCGGTTGGCCAGCAGCCAGGCAACCGCGCCGTCCAGCAGGCGCCGGGCTTCTTCGATTCCTCGCGCGCAAGCCTGTCCCAGCATCCCGATCACGCCGGGTACGCCGTGCGCCACGCCGAGGTTGAGATAACCATCCGGATAGAGCGCCGCGGTGTCGGGAGCCATCAGCGCGGGCGAGGTCCACCAGGTGAGCCCGCCGTCGCGCTCCAGGGCCAGCTCTTCGAGCCGCCGAAGGATCTGATCGATAACCTCGCCGGCGAATTTCCGATCGGGATGATCGAGCGCGTAGAAGCCGAGCCCGGCGAGCCCGGAAACGAGATCGTAATCACCCCGCCATGGCGACACGCGGACCGCTTCGGCGATCAGCTCGTCGACCTCTTCGGTGGTTTCAGCCGAGCTGGTTCCAGTCAACAGCTCATCCAGGTGCCGGCTCGCCCAGGCGGAGCCGGCAAGTCCGAGAAACAGTCCGAGAGGACAGGGGGAGTCGGAGAGGGCGTCGGCGGCCTGATCGAGATTCGAAACTGCCAGCTCCTCGAACGACTCTTCACCGTTTGCAATCGAAAGATAACCGTAAAACAGTGCGAGGCCCGAATGGCCGTAGGCATAGGAAGGCCCGAGAGAGACGGGCCTCTCCTGCTGCAGGGCGCCGGCGATGGATCTCACCGCCTCGGCCGCTGCGGCCGACGTCGCTCCTTCGAGGAGCGGTTGCCAGGGCATATGGGTTATTATCTCATACACCCGGTCCACAACCGCAAAGGAGCGCAGGAGTCGTGGAGCTCTCTGTTCTGGATTTCGATACGCCAGGAACCGTTGTCGATTTCGTGTCCGTGCTGGACGGCCTCGGCTATCGCAGGTATTGGCTGGGCGAGCACCATTCGCATTTCCAGTGCGCGAACCCCGTGCTGCTCGGCGCGCTTCTCGCGGGCGCGACCGAGGGGATCCGGGTCGGCAGCGGCGGAGTGTGTCTCACGTATCACAGTCCCTATAAGGTCGCTGAAGATGCGCGACTGATCGAGTTCATGCTCCCCGATCGGTTCGATCTGGGCGTCACGCGCGGACTGGATCTCGACGAGGCCGTCGCCAGCGCCATGCTCGACGGGCAGCCGAGGCGGGACTATCAAGAAAAGTTTGCCGATCTGCACGGTTTTGTGACGGGGCGGCTGCCGGCCGATCATCCGCTCCACGGCAGAAAACCCTACCTGGAGGATGCCCCTCCGATCTGGATGCTGGGCCTGGGATCGGGAAGCGCCCGCCTGGCCGCGCGGTTCGGGACCGGCCTCTGTTTTTCGCTCCATCACGCGCCGGTGGAGATCGACGGCGTGGCGTTGATCGACGAGTATCGGCGGAATTTCGAGCCGAGCCCCGAGTTTCCGGAGCCGGCGGTGATCATTGCGATCAGTTGCATCTGTGCGGATACAGAGGCGAAGGCGCGCGAATATCAGGAGGATTACGGACGGTTCGTCGACGGCTACGCGCCCGAGCTGCGAGAGAAGGTCTTCAAGACGCCGATGATCGTCGGCTCGCCGGAGCAGTGCCGCAAAGCGTTCACGGATATTTGTGAGCGCTATGGCACCAACGAGATCATGATCGCCGACCTGCTCGGCAACCATCGTTACGCCGAGCGTCTGGAGATGTTCCGTCTCCTGGCGAGCGAGTGCGGTCTCGCTCCGCGTTTCGAGCAGGAGGAGATGGCGCTGGCGGTAGAGGAAGCGTAGTCCCATCCAACGAGCCGTTGGATGCATCCGACGAGTCATCGGATGGAGAAGCCGGCTGCTTTCCGCGTCCGGCGAGCCGCCGGAAGCATCCGGCAGTCCGGGTGACGCATCCACCGGGCGGTTGGACGCATCCGGCGAGCTGCCGGATGGAGAAACCGGCTGGTTTCCGCGTCCGGTGAGCCGCCGGAAGCATCCGATGAGCCGGGTGACGCATCCAACGGACTGTTGGACGCATCCGGCGAGGCGTTGGATGGAGACGCCGGGCTGGTTTCCGCGTCCGGCGAAATCCTACCGGTAGAGGAAGCGGAGCGCCTTCGGCAGCCGGCGCCTCCAACTCGCCTCGTTGTGAGACCCCCTGGAGTCCGGACGGAACATCAGCCGGTCGTCGTCGTAGCCACGGCCGGCGAGGTGGGCGGTCATGGCGGCCACCATCGGCATCAGCCTCCCTTTATCCTCGCGGGCTCCGGCATCCAGGTAGATCCTCGACACCTCGGGGGTGGGCTGGTCGGCGATATCGGTGAAGATGGCCTGATCCGCGATCCAGAAGGAAGGCGACATCACCATGGCGCCGCCGAAGGCTTGCGGATAGTGGAAATGCGACCAGAGGGAGCAGAGGCCGCCCATCGAGGAGCCTCCGATCACCGCGCCCAGCGGTCCAGGGATCAGGTTGAGCTCGGTGACCAGGGTCGGCATCAGGGAGCCGGTGATCCAGTCCAGCAGGATGTGCGACTGGCCGGGCTCCCCTTCGAAATCAAAGCCGAATGGCGAGAGCTCCAGGTTCCGGCCTTTACCGCCGTGATCGATCCCGATCGCGACCGGCACCGGCCTGCCTGCCCGGGCCAGCCGCTCGACGGCGCTGTGCAGGTGCCAGCCTCCGGAGAAGGACGGCGCGTCGTCGAACACGTTCTGGCCGTCGAACATGTAGAGCGCGAACCAGGAGCGCTCCGGCGTGTAGTCCCGGGGCAGGTAGACCCGGATCAGGCGCGGAGGCAGGCCCGGCACCTCGAAAGGGCCGAGGAGGTTGATCTCGCCCGCCCGCATGCGGGCCAGCGAACCGGGGACGCCGATCTCGACCGGAACCGGAGCGTTCGGCTCGGGCGGTGGGGGCGGAGTCTCAGCCTGACGGCGGAGGGCGTCAGCCAACGCTCGGCTGACGAATTCGTTGGGATCGGGCAATGCGACGAGCTGCTCGACGATTGAATCGGGCAAGATAAAGGTGATCTCAGACATATCGTGTTTGAAACGAAAGTTCCTGCGGAACTCCTGTTGACTTCTACGGAACTCCTCTTCGTAATCGCCGAGATTGGGGCGGCTCTCGATTTCTTCCACCAAATGAGCCCACTTCGAGGGCTTATCCTCTATCTCGATATGAGAGATTTCTTTCGAAAGTTCGTCGGAGACCATAAAAACTAGCCTATCATCTCGGCAAGCTCACCGCTCCGCCAGCCAGCCCAGGAACCGCCTCACCTCGTCCGGGTTGCGCAGCGCGTACGAGGCCAGGGTCTCTCGCGGCTCCTCAGCTACTAGAATACCGATCTCCACCACCCGGAAGGCGTCCTCGTCCGTGATGTCGTCTCCCAGGTAGATCGGCACGGCCTGCTCCAGCTTCAGCGCCTCCATCAGCCAGAGGAGGGCCTTGCCCTTGTCCCAGTCGAGGTCCGGGCGCAGCTCGAAGAGCTTCTTGCCGTGCCCCTTGCGGAGGTTGGAATGCCGGGCCGCCACCTCGTCCACGGCTCGCTCGATGGCCGGCAGGTCCTCGTCGTGGGCTAGGCGGAAGTGGATGGAGATGGCGAAGCGCTTGGGCTCCACGATCACGCCTTCCAGGCCGGCCAGTCTCTGATTCAGCTCTTCGGCGGCGCGGTCGATCGTCTCCGGGATGCCTTCTCCGACTTCGTGCCGAAAGCCCGGACCGGTGATGTCGTAACCGTGGCTGCCGGCGTAGGCGATGCCTTCCAGACCGACCAGGGAGGCGACGTCTTCGCGGCCCCGGCCGGAGAGGATGGCGACGGGGCAGCGCTCTGCCAGGCGGCGCAGGACGTCCCGGGTCTCTTCGGGCAGGGTCGCCAGCTCCGGTCTGGGGGCGATGGGGGAGAGGGTTCCGTCGTAGTCCAGGAACACCGCGGGCCGGCGGCCTTCCAGGATTCGATGGATCTCGGTTCGATGATCGAGGGCGGACTTCAAAGCCAGTTCTCTTCGACGCTGATCGGCGGGAAGTACTCCCGGGGCGGACGGATGTCCTCCGGCACCTCTCCCAGGGCGGCGCCGAGATAGTAGTCCACCCACCAGAAGATGTCCTGCTCCCGGACGATCTCCTGCATGCGGCGCATCCGGCGATGGCGCTCTTCCTCGTCCATGTCGAAGGCCTGCTTCAGGGCGTCGGCCATGCCTTCGATGTCGTGCGGGTTCACCAGGAGCGCTCCGTCCTGGAGCTGCGCCGCGGCGCCGGCGAACTCGGAGAGGATCAGCACGCCGCAGCCCTCGATCTGGCAGGCCGCGAACTCCTTGGCCACCAGATTCATGCCGTCCTTGACCGAGGTCACGAAGCAGACCCTCGCCATGCGGTAGAGGGAGAGCAGGTCCTGTCTCGGCAGGCTCTTGTAGTGGTAGTGGACGGGCACCCAGCCGGCGGTCGAGAACTCGCCGTTGATCTCGCCCACGAGCTGCTCCAGGCTCGCCTTGAGCGACTGGTATTCCGGTACCCCCTCGCGGCTCGGGACCACCACCTGGAAGAGCAGCGCCTTTTCGCGCAGCTCCGGGAAGCGGCGCAGGGCGTTGCGGAAGGCTTCGAGCCGTTCGAGGAGACCCTTGGTGTAGTCGAGCCGGTCCACGCCCAGGATCAGGTCGAAGACGCCGATCTTGCCGCGCAGGTCGGCCATCCGGGCCGCTACCTCTTCGGAGCGCGCGCTCTCCTCGAAGGACTCGGAGTCGATGCCGATCGGAAAGGCCCCGACGCGGATGGTCCGCGAGCCCAGCTTCACGTCGGCCACCGGACCCTGGTCGTGGATCTCCGCCTCCGGCAGCAGGTGCTCGATGCAGGTCAGGAAGTTGCGGGTGTCGCGCGGGGTCTGGAGCCCGATCAGGTCGTAGGCGAGCAGGGCGTTCAGCACCTGGGCGCGCCAGGGGAGCTTCAGGAAGATGTCGAGCGGCGGGAACGGGATGTGGAGGAAGAAGCCGATGCCTCGCTCGGCCTTCTCGCGCACGAAGTGGGCGACGTGGACGAGCTGGTAGTCGTGGACCCAGATGTAGTCGTCCTCCCGGCTGTGCTCCAGCACCTCGTCCGCGAACTTCCGGTTGACGTCCAGGTAGGCGTACCAGAAGGAGGGCTCGAAGTCGCAGCGGTCCAGGAGATCGTGGAACAGGGGCCAGAGGATGCCGTTCGCGAAGCCTTCGTAGAAGCCCTTGACCTCGTCCTCGGAGAGCAGGACCGGCACGAGATCGTAACCGCGCTCTTCGTTGCCCTCCGCGAGCGCCGGCTCCCAGTCGCCCCCCTCGTCCAGCGGCAGGCCGGGCCAGCCGATCCACATGCCGCCGCGCTGGGAGAGCACCGGCGCGAGCGCGCTCACCAGGCCGCCGGAGCTGGGCTTGAGGCACCATCCATCCTCTTTCTTTTCCAGGACGATGGGGAGGCGATTCGATACGACGAGGAGGCGGCGGGCGGGCGGGCTCATCCGGAAGCGTTGGTGCAAGCTCCAAGCCAGAACCGGAAAAGCTCGCGAATGCTAGGATGCCGCACTCTATAGAGAGACCCTGTTCCGGCTCCAAGTCGAGCCTGCGAGGAGCACACGTGTCCCGATCCCTGTTCGCCGCTCTTGCCCTGGCCCTGTTCCTGGCTCTGATATCCCTGCCGCTCGCCGCGCAGGAGCCCTTGAGCAGCGAGTCCCTGCCCGACATCCGCATCGCCCGCGCGACCGGTCCCATCGAGGTGGACGGCTCGCTCGGAGATCCGGGCTGGCAGGGGGCATCCACGGTCGACACCTTCTGGGAGACGGCCCCGGGGGACAACACCGAGCCCAAGGTCAAGACGGTGGCCTATCTCGCGTACGACGACCGCTACCTCTACGTCGGGTTCGACTTCTTCGACCCGGATCCGTCCCGTATCAAGGCCCCGCTCGGCGACCGGGACAACATCTCGGCTTCGTACGACTATGCCGGCGTGATTCTCGACACCCGCAACGATCACAAGACCGCGGTGGAGCTGCTGGTCACGGCCGGCAACATCCAGTATGACGCGGTGCAGATCGACGGCGGCGGCGAGGACCCGTCGCTCGACCTCTTCTGGGATTCGGCCACGCGCGTCACGGACAAGGGGTGGAACCTGGAGATCCGCGTGCCGTTCTCCTCGCTGCGCTACAGCGGCAGCGGGCCGCAGACCTGGGGCATCCTGCTCTACCGCAGCTATCCCCGGGAGTTCAAGTACAACATCCTGAGCACGTTGCAGACGAAGAACTCGAAGTGCTTCCTGTGCAACGAGCGCCGGCTGGTCGGCCTCGAAGGGCTTCCGACCGGCAAGCACCTGGTGCTGGCTCCGTACGCGACCGCCGGCCGCGCGTCGTCGCCGTCCGGACCGCTCGGCTCGGGGCTGGGCGACAACGACGACGATTACGACGCCGGGATCGACGCCAAGTGGACGCCGACCGCCGGCACCGCCCTGGACGCCACGATCAACCCCGACTTCTCGCAGGTCGAGTCCGACGTGGCGCAGATCTCGGCCAACGAGCGCTTCGCCCTGTTCTTCCCGGAGAAGCGTCCCTTCTTCCTCGAAGGCCTGGAGCTGTTCTCGACGCCGCTCTCGGTGGTCTACACCCGCACGATCACCTCGCCGCGCTGGGGCGCCCGGGCCACGGGCGAGTTGGCCGACAACGCCTATACGCTCCTGGTCACGGACGATCGCGGCGGAGGCAGCATCATCCTGCCCGGCGCGGAGTTCTCGCAGCTCGCGCCGCAGGATTTCGGCTCGACCGCGGTGATCGGCCGCGTGCGGCACGACCTGGGGCGGTCGTTCGTGAGTATGGTGGTCACGGACCGGGAGAACGACGGCGGCGGGCATAACCGCGTGGTCGGCCCGGACGTGCTCTGGCGGCCGAACGATCATGACCGGATCACCGGTCAGCTCCTGCTGAGTGACACGGAGAACCCGGACCGGCCCGACCTGTTCCCGGGCTGGAACGGCGAGAGCCTGCGCTCGCACGCGTTCCACGCGGAGTGGTTCCACGGCTCGCGGGACTGGGACTGGGACTTCTATCTCAAGGACATCGGCGAGGAGTTCCGGGCCGACCTCGGCTTCCTGCCCCAGGTGGGGGTGCGCGACGCGCACGTCGGCCTGGGCCATCCGTTCTGGTCGGAGGGCAAGATCACCAAGACCCGGCCGTATTTCTCCCTGCGCCAGGTGCGCGACCGGGACGACGACCTGGTCTACCAGTGGTTCTTCTTCGGCATCGAATGGGCGGGCCCCTGGAACATGTTCTTCGAGATCCACCCGCTGTTGGAGAAGACCCGGGTGGCGGGAAAGATCCTGTCTTCGAACAAGATGACCGGCCACCTGGAGATGAACCCGCCGGGCATCTTCCAGCAGGTGGGCTTCGACGTCCGGCTCGGCGACGAGATCGACGTGGCCGGCGCGCGCCCGGGCAAGGGCGGTTATACCGACCTCCATGGCACGATCCGCGGCGGCGATCATCTGGAGATGGTGCTCAACTACACCCGCCGGTGGTCGGAGCTGGACCGCGGGCCGCGCGAGGGCGACCGGCTGTTCCAGGCCGAGGTGGCGCGCATCAAGGCGACGTATACGTTCACCTCCCGCTCGTTCCTGCGGCTGATCGCCCAGGACGAGCTGTTCGAGAGCGATCCGACGCTCTATCCGTTCCCGATCCCGAAGAAGGACGAGGCGTTCTCCGGCTCGGCTCTCTTCGCGTACAAGCTCAACTGGCAGACGGTGTTTTTCGTCGGCTACGGCGACGACCGGACGTTCTTCGCGCCCACGGATCGGCTGGAGAGGTCAGGGCGGCAACTCTTCCTCAAGGTTTCGTACGCCTTCCAGAGGTAGGATAGGGGGAGACCAGGAGAGAGGAGGCAGGCATGGCCGTCGAGGACCAGCTCCAGCCCGGGGAGGAGATCGTCTACCGGGCGCACGTCACGCGCATCTCGCTGTTTCCCTGGGTCACGGCCCTGGTCGTCGCCCTGGTGGTGGCCACTGTGGCGTTCCACGGCACCGGGGAGATGGCCGTAGCCATTGCCGGGGTGGCGGTGGGCGTCGTCCTGGCCGGCATCATCCTGTTCAAGCTCCTGGTGCTCCGCTCCTACGAGCACGTGCTGACGAACCGGCGCATGATCCAGCAGATCGGGATTTTCAACAAGCGTTCAATGGATGCTCCGCTGGACAAGGTCAACAACGTGGAGCACTGGCAGACGATCTGGGGCCGGCTCCTCGGCTATGGCGACGTCGAGATCGACACGGCCAGCGAGCACGGCGCCACCCGGTTCCGGAACATCAGCCGGCCGCTCGAATTCAAGAACGCGATCGTGGGAGCGGCCGAGGCCTACCGCTCGCACCGCTTCGCGCCGCCGCCGGTGGCCTCCACTGGGGCGGACCGCCTGCGCCAGCTCAAGGCCCTGCTGGACGACGGGCTCATCAGCGGCGAGGAGTACGAGGTCAAGCGGAAGAAGCTGCTGGAAGAGGTGTAAAGGACATAAAGGACTGCAGGGACTCCAGGGACCAAAGACTTTGGTCCCTGATGTCGTTGGGGTCCCTTGGGTCCTTTGCCCTGCTAAGATGTGGCGGTAATGACTCGTAACGCCACCGATCTCCTCGAAGAGCTGCAAGCCGATCCGAAGCTGGGGAAGCAGCTCGTCCACTCGACGCACCTGCCGGCGAGCCCTTCGGTGTTCCGCGAGCTGGACCCGGCTCTGCCCGAGCCCCTGGCGCGGGCGCTGGCTGGGAACGGGGTGCCCCGGCTGTGGAGCCATCAGGCTGAGGGGATCGCGGCGGTGCGGCGCGGCGAGAACGTGCTGGTCACCACCCCGACCGCTTCGGGCAAGTCGCTGATCTTCCAGGTCCCGGCTCTCGAAGAGGCGGCCCGCGGCGGGCCCGGGCATGGGCTGTTCCTGTTTCCTCTCAAGGCCCTGGGCCAGGACCAGCGCGGCAAGTTCGTCAAGCTTGCGGAGGAGGCCGGGCTGCCTCCGGAGATCGCCGGGTGCGAGATCTATGACGGCGACACCCCGGCTGCGAAGCGCACGGCCATCCGCAGGAACTTCCCGCGGGTGGTGGTCTCGAATCCGGACATGCTCCACCTGGGCGTGCTCGGCCACTGGACCGGATGGGGGCCGTTCCTCGCCGACCTGCGCTGGATCGTGCTCGACGAGCTGCACACCTACCGCGGGATCTTCGGCTCGCACTTCCACCACGTGCTCCAGCGCTTCCTGCGCCTGTGCCGGTCGGTGGGGAGCGACCCGGTGGTGATCGCCTCATCGGCCACGGCGGCCAACGCGAGCGAGTTCGCCGAGACCCTGACCGGCCGCCGGTTCCATTGGATCTCCGAGTCCGGCGCGCCGCGCGAGGGCCGGCACCTGCTCCTGTTCCGGCCCGAGGCGAGCCCGTACACGCTGGCCTTGAACCTCTTCATGCGCTTCGTGAAGGCGGGGCTCAAGACGATCGTCTTCACCAAGGCGCGGCGCATCACCGAGCTGCTCTACTCGTGGCTGCGCCGCGAGGACCCCGAGCTGGCCTCGCGGGTGGCGGGCTACCGCGCCGGGTTCCTGCCCGAGGAGCGGCGGAAGATCGAGCGGTCCCTGTTCAACGGCACCCTGGAGGGGGTGATCTCGACCTCGGCGCTGGAGATGGGGATCGACGTGGGCGGCCTCGACGCCTGCATCCTGGTCGGCTACCCCGGCAGCATGATGGCCACCTGGCAGCGCTCGGGCCGCGTGGGGCGCGCCGGCCGGGAGTCGATCACGGCCATGGTGGCTCTTCCCGATGCCCTGGACCAGTACTTCCTCGACCATCCGGACGAGCTGGTGGGCCGGCCGTGCGAGCGCCTGATCGTGGACCCCGAGAACGACCCGGTCTCCCGTGCCCACCTGGTCTGCGCCGCGGCCGAGATGCCGCTCTGCCGCCAGGACGATCTCTCCTACATGGGGCGCCACGAGGCGCGGCTCGGCCAGCTCCTGAACCAGGGGCACCTGTTCGAGGCGGTGGACACGGGAGATCTCTACTGCCTGCGCCGCCGGCCGCAGCGGCACGTGAACCTGCGCGGCACGGGCCAGACCTATGCCATCCTGGACGAGGGGCGGGACGGGGCCATGATCGGCACGGTGGACGGCGTGCGGGTCCTCCACGAGTGCCACCCCGGGGCGATCTATCTCCACGCCGGCCGGCAGTACGAGGTGCTGAAGCTGGAGCGCGAGGAGCGCCGGGTGCGGGTCCAGGCCGTGGAGGTGGAGTGGTACACCTCGCCGCTCACGGAGAAGGAGACCGAGATCCTGGAGGTCCTCAAGGAGAGGACGGACGGTCCGCTGCGCGCCTGGCTCGGCCGGCTCAAGGTGACCGAGCGGGTGGTGGGCTACGAGCGCAAGCGCATCCACGGCCAGGAGACGATCGACCAGACGCCGCTCGACCTGCCGCCGGTCGAGTACGAGACGGTCGGCCTCTGGTGGGCGGCGCCGCGCGAGATCGAGGAGACGCTGCGCCGCGCGGGGCAGCACTTCATGGGCTCGCTCCACGCCTCGGAGCACGCCTCGATCTCGCTCTTCCCGCTGCTCGCGCTCTGCGACCGGGGCGACATCGGCGGCATCTCCTATTCCTTCCAGCCGCAGGTGGGCTCGGGAGCCGTCTTCATCTACGACGGCCATCCGGGAGGGGTGGGGATCGCGGCGCGCGGCTTCGAGGACCTGCCGGACTTGCTCGCGCGGGTGCGGACGCTGATCGAAGCCTGCCCGTGCGAGACCGGCTGCCCGTCCTGCACGCATTCGCCCAAGTGTGGCAACGGCAATCGGCCGCTCGACAAGGCCGGAGCCGCGCACTCGATCCGCCTCCTCCTGGGCCTGAACGATCCCGTCATCCCCTGGGGCGCCCCGCAGCCGCTCGACCTGAGGGCCCTGGTCGGCAAGCCTCCGGAAGAAACAGGACCGTCCTCTCAGGAGGACTTTCTTGAGCCGGGATTGGAAGGCGAGGATTTCTCCCTCTCCACCAGTATTGGAGTCGGGGAGAGGGGGAATGGGATCAAACTTCCCGCCTTTCTCACCACCTCCCCCCAGCACACCATCCTCTTCGACCTGGAGACCCTACGCGGCGCCTCGGAGGTCGGCGGCTGGACCAACATCCACCGCATGGGCCTGGCTCTCGGCGTGCTCTGCCACCTGGAGGACGGTCACTTCGAGGTCTTCCACGAGGGGCAGATCCGCGATCTGATCGAGTCGCTGCGCCGGGCCACCCTGGTGATCGGCTTCAACAGCCGAAGGTTCGACTACCGGGTGCTCTCCGGCTACACCGGTGAGGATTACAACCGCCTCCTCCCCACGCTCGACCTCCTGGAAGACATCACCCGCCGGATCGGCTTCCGGGTCGGCATGGGCCACCTGGCCCAGGAGACCCTCGGGCTCGGCAAGTCCGCGGACGGCCTCCAGTCGCTGCGCTGGGTCCGCGAGGGGCGGATGGACCTGGTGGAGCAGTACTGCAAGAAGGACGTGGAGATTCTCCGCGACCTCTATCTCCATGGCCGGCGCGAGCGCTGCCTGTTCTACCGCGACCGCCAGCGGGACGTCCGCCTCAAACTGCCGGTGGAGTGGTAAGGCCCTTGCAACACCTTCCCCAGGAGGTGTTCCGATGAAACGCCGAAACACGAACAAGCTCTTTGCCTTCCGGTCGTTCGCCCTGGCCGGGTTGCTGATCCTTCTCGCCGTCGTCTCCGCCTGCGCGGGCTTCGGCCTGGGCGACGCGTTCCGTCAGCCCAAGGTGGACGTCGTCGGTGCCGAGCTGACCCGGACCGGCCTCGAAGGCGCCGACCTGCTCTTCCGGTTCGAGGTCGACAACCCCAACGGGGTCGGCCTGGTTCTGGACGGCCTCAGCTACCGGCTCCGCCTGAACGACAGGCCGCTCCTCAACGGCCGCCAGGACGACCGCACCGAGATCGCCGCCCGGACCACCGGGAGCCGGGTCGACCTGCCGGTGACCGTGCGCTACGACGACCTCATCCGCGTCCTGGAGACCCTGGACGACAGCACCCACCCGAGCTACGAGCTGCAGGCCGACTTCCAGTTCGCGGCGCCGCTGATCGGGACCATCACCGTGCCGGTCACGAAGCACGGCGAGATCCCGCTGGACCGCCTCCTGTCGCGGATCGGCCGGGGCCGGTAAACTTCTTCGCGCAAAGGTCGTAAACAGGGATGTCACCCTCGTGAGGCGGGGGTGCGTCCACTCGATGTTGCGACCTCCCGCGGAGACACTCATGCACCGGAAGCTTCTGCCCGTTCTGCTCGTCCTGGCCGCACCGCTCTTCGCCCAGGAAACCCGCTACACCATCGACTTCGGCGGCAACAAGGCCGGCACGGCCACCAGCCTCGAGGCCGGACCCCGGGAGTGGCGCTACACGTTCGAATTCAACGACCGCGGGCGCGGCCCCAAGCTGGAGGAGCACGCCGTGGTGGACGAGCGCGGAGTCCCGGTGCTGTTCGAGATCACCGGCATCGACTACTGGAAGAACCCGGTGGACGAGCGGTACGAGCTCAAGAGCGGCAAGGCCGCGTGGCACAACGCCTCCGAGTCGCAGGACGGGCTCGCCGCGGCGCGGCCGTCCTTCTACCTGACCATGAACGGCACGCCCCAGGAGATCGAGCTGCTCGCCAGGGCTCTGCTCGCGGCGCCCGGCAACACCCTCCCCATGCTCCCGACCGGGGAGGCCAAGATCGCCAAGGTAGGCTCGGCAGCAGCCGAGGCGGAGGGCAAGACGCGCAAGGTCGACCTCTACGAGCTCTCCGGCCTGGGCTTCTCGCCGTTCTACTTCTGGCTCGACGAGAACCAGCGCTACTTCGCGTCCGACGGCGGCTGGATGAAGATCGCTCTCGAAGGCTGGGAATCCTCGCTGCCGAAGCTCAAGGAGGTCCAGGACGCCCGGGAGAAGGGGCTGGACAAGGAGCGCGCCGCCCGCCTGGCCCGAAAGCCGCAGGGCGCCCTGGCCTTCAAGAACGCCCGCCTCTTCGACCCGGAGTCCGGCAAGTCCACGCCGGGCACCACTGTGGTGATCTCCGGCAACCGCATCCAGGCGGTCGGACTGGACGGCCAGGTCTCCATCCCGGCCGGCGCCGAGGTGATCGACGCGGCGGGCAAGACCCTGATGCCCGGCCTCTGGGACATGCACTCCCACCTGTCGCCGCTCGACGGGGTGTTCAACCTGGCCTCGGGCGTGACCACGACGCGCGACCTCGCCAACGACACCGACTTCCTGCTCGACCTGCGCAAGCGGATCGAGGCCGGCGAAATCCTGGGCACCCGGGTCATCATGGCCGGATTCATCGACGGCCCCGGCCCGTACGCCGGCCCGACCAAGGTCCTGGTGGACACCCCGGAGGAGGCCCTGGCCGCGGTGGACAACTACAAGAAGCTGGGCTACGAGCAGATCAAGATGTACAGCTCGCTGGACCCCAAGCTCGTGCCGGTGATCGTCGAGCGGGCGCACTCTCTCGGCATGCGGGTGAGTGGCCACATCCCGAACGGGCTGACCGCCGAGCAGGCGGTGCGCGCCGGGTTCGACGAGATCCAGCACGTCAACTTCCTGTTCCTCAACTTCATCGAGGGGGTCGACACGCGCACGCCCCAGCGCTTCCACGCCCTGGCCGAGCACGATCTCGATCTCAAGTCCGAGCGCGTGCAGGCGTTCCTCGACTTCCTGAAGTCCAGGGGCACGGTCTCCGATCCGACCCTGGTGGCGTTCGAAGGCCAGTTCACCGACCGGCCCGGCGAGATCTCCCACACCTTCGCGCCGGTCGCCGACCGCCTGCCGCCCCAGGTGCAGCGCGGGCTGCTCGTGGGCGGCATGGCGCCGAAGGGCAAGGAGGAGCGCTACGCCAAGGCGTTCAAGGCCATGGAGAACATGGTCCTGGCCCTCCACGACAAGGGCATCCCGTTCGTGGCCGGCACCGACAACCTGGCCGGCCTCTCCCTGGTCCGCGAGCTGGAGCTGTACGTGGAGGCCGGCATTCCTGCTGTAGACGCCCTGCGCGCGGCCACCCTGGTCCCCGCCAAGGTCATGAAGAAGGACAAGGACCTGGGCACGATCGCGCCGGGCAAGCTGGCCGACGTCATCCTGGTGGACGGGGACCCGACCGCCGACATCCGGAACATCCGGCGGGTCGTGCTTACGGTCAAGGACGGAACGGTCTATGATCCGGCAAAGCTGTGGGCCGAGGTAGGCGTCAAGCCTGCGGTCTGAGGGAGGACTCTCATGCCCGAATACTTCCCGTACGTCTTCCTGATTCCGATTGCCGGAATCATGCTCAGGTTCTTCAAGGAGTGGCTCCGGTTCAAGGCGCAGCACCGCCAGCTCGGCAGCTCGACGGAGCACCTGGAGAAGACGGTCGCCGAACTGCGCGCCCGGGAGCAGGAGCTGACCCACCGGCTGGAGAACCTGGAGGCCATCGTGGTGAGCCAGACCTGGGACGCCGTCCACGACCGCAGCCTGCCGCCGGTCGAGAAGGAGCTGCGCGTGGCCTCCGCGGCGCACCGCGAGATGGCGCCGCCGCCAGTGCCCGACAGCCAGAAGGCCGAAGCCCTGGCGCGACGCCTGCGGGCCTGATGTACACTTGGCTCCCGACCGGAGCCCTGTCATGAATTCGCGCTGGCGGACCATCGCCCTCTGCCTCGTGATGCTTTCGTGCATCAGTTGCGACCAGGCCGCCAAGGCCCTGGCGCGCGACGGGCTCGTGGGCAGGACGATCTCGTTCCTCGGCGATGCGGTCCGCCTGGAGTACGCCGAGAACACGGGTGCCTTCCTCAGCCTGGGCGCCTCGCTGCCGAGCCGCACCCGCAACCTGCTGTTCGTGGGCGGCACCAGCCTGATCGTGCTGGGCCTGCTCGTGGCCCTGGCGCGCTACCGGCAGGGCTCCCTGACCGGCGCCCTCGGCCTCGCCCTCCTGGCCGGCGGCGCGGTGGGCAACCTCATCGACCGCGTGGTCTACGGCGGCGCGGTGGTCGACTTCGTGAGCCTGGGACTGGGATCTTTTCGGACAGGGATCTTCAATCTCGCGGACGTGGCGATCACGCTCGGAGTCGTACTGGTCGCGCTCCAGAGCCGAAGCGGCGCCACTACAAGCATCTCAGGAGGGTAGGTGTCGCCGGCCCGTCCGCTGGCCGCCTGTTCGCGATACCGGTAGTTGTCGAGACTACCGGCGCCCTGGCTTCCACGGGGCTGGGCAGGAAGCCAGGGCACCTCCCTCCGGACTGCTACCTGCCAACCGGGGAGGAAGCCATCCTGAACTGCCAACATTACGATCTACATTACGGCCGTTTCAACCGGGACGCCACGCCGAGCGACAGTGTGGCGAAGGCCAGGGCCGCGGCGAGGAAGCCCATGCGCCGGCGCCTGGGCACGGACGTGATGGGTCGGGTGGACAGGTCCGGCGTGCGGACCACGGGCTTGACCGGGGCGATCACCCGGTAGCCGCGGCGGTGGACGGTCTCGATGATCGACGGCCGGGCCGGATCGTCTCCGAGCGCCTGCCGGATCTCGCTCACCGCCTGCTTGACCGAGGCGGGGGAGAGGTGCTCGACCCCCCAGGCCTGGTCCAGCAGCTCGTCCTGGGAGAGGATGCGCGGCGCCGCGTCGAGCAGCACCTCCAGCAGCCGGAACGCCTGCGGCCGAAGCCGGATCTCGCCATTCTGTCCGAGCAGCCGGCCGACCCCCCGGTCCAGCACGAACCCCGCGAACCCCAGCCGGTTGGCCTTGATGATCTCCCGGTCCGGAGGACTATCGAGCGAGGGAATCGACATATCCCAGTACCGCCTCCATATTTGTCCATCTGTAAAACACCTGGCGGTCGCACATCCTGCGCTGAGGTAAGCTTCCGGCACTATGGACGCCAAACCGTTCCTCGGCCTTCGCACCGTTGTCTATCCCGTTCCCGATATCCAGGCGGCCCGGGACTGGTATGCCCGCATCCTGGATTTCCCGCCGTACTTCGACGAGCCGTTCTACGTCGGCTTCAACGTGGGCGGCTACGAGCTCGGGCTCGACCCGGACCTGAGCTCGTCGAAGCCGGGCTCCGAGGGGCCTCACGCCTACTGGGGCGTCGAGGACGCCGCCGGCGCGTTGAAGCGTCTGCTTGAGTTGGGCGCGCGCGAGCACCGGCCGTTACAGGAGGTCGGCGAGGGGATCAAGGTCGCCTCCGTGCTGGACCCGTTCGGCAACGCGTTCGGGATCATCGAGAACCCGCACTTCCGGCTTCCGTGAGCTGGGACGTCCTGATCCTCCACCCGGACTCGGCCGCGGCGCCGCCGGACGGCGATCCGCAGCTCCGGCCCCTGGGCCTGGCGGACGAGGTCCGGCGGGCCGTGAGCCGCGCCCTGCCGGGCATCGAGTGGGACGCGCCGGTCCAGGGGAGCTACCGCGGCGCCGCAGTGTCCGTGGACGTGGAGCTGCCGTCTCAGGGAGTGGTGGACTCGTTCGCCCTCCACCTGCGCGGCATGGGCAACCCGATGCCGGTCATCGTGCGTCTCTGCCGGCAGAACAACTGGGTGGCCTTCGACAGCGCGGCCGGGACCTTCCTGGATTTGGCGGTGCCTTCGT